>JBBQYB010000243.1:0-1515 GCA_038209095.1 Rhodobacterales bacterium | reverse complement strand
GAAGTCGCGCTGCCCGGCAGCACCGACGCTCATCGCGATACGCGCCGTGCCGATGTTGGAGGACTTCACGATCACATCCTCGACCGTCAGGCTCGGACCATAATTGCGGAAATCCCGGATCGTGAACCGCCCCCATTTCATCGGGCCCTTGGTATCGACTACCGTGGTCGGAGCCACGAGACCAAGGTCCAGCGCCTGGGCAATGGCGAAGATCTTGAACGTTGAGCCGAGCTCGTAGCGCCCCTGGGCCGCGCGATTGAACAGCGGGCTATCAGCCGGATCTCCCGATGTCGGCAAGCCTGGTCGAAGGTTCGGGTCGAAATCGGGCAGGCTGGCCATGGCGCGGATCTGCCCGGTATCGGCCTCCATCAGGATGCCGACCGCTCCGCGAGCCCCCATGTCGCCCATACCCTGCGAGAGCACCTCCTCGAGGGCCGTCTGTGCCGCGATGTCTATGGACAGGCGCAAGGGTTCGGTCGTGCGAGCCGGATCGCGCAACCGCGCGTCGGCGGCACGCTCCACGCCGGCGGTGCCGATGACCTCTGCCGCATGCACGCCTTCGCGCCCGAAGCTCGCGCCGCCGAGTATATGGGCCGCGATGGCACCGTTGGGGTACAGGCGCGTCTCCCGTGGTCCGAACAGAAGGCCCGGTTCGCCGAGATCGTGCACAAGCTGGCGTTGCTCGGGTGAGACGGTCCGCTTGATCCAGGCGAACTTGCGCCCGTCGGTGAACCTCGTCTGCAGGTCGGATGCCGTGAGGTCGGGAAATATCCGCGCCAATTCGCGGGCAGCACGCTCTGGATCGATCATCTCCTTGGGCTGCGCATAGAGCGACGCCGTGATGAGGTTCGTCGCGAGGACCACCCCGGTGCGATCGACGATGTCGGCGCGCTGCGCGAGGATCGGCTCGCCGGATGCTCCGGCGCTCGGCTCCACCGGGACGGAGGCTGCGAGGATGGCCATGCGTCCCGCGACCGTGCTGAACGCGAGGATGAAGACCACCCCCAACAGGAGAAGCCGCGACTCAGCCTTGACCCGTTCGGCGCGGTGCAACGCGCGCAGGCGCGCGGCCCGCTCTTCAGCCTCAATGGCATTGGGATCCTTGCCCTCCGCACGAACCGAGAGAATGCGGGCCAGCGGGCGAAGGGGGCGGCGGATCATTCGGCTGCTCCGGCAGCGTCTGAGGCAGGCAAGGCGTCGGCCGTCTCGACCGGCTCGGGCTCCGGTGGAAAGGCGACCATGGCGGTCTCGCCGAACTGCTCGGGCGTCAGCGGCACGAGGCCGAGCCCGGATCCCGGCCCTGCAACAAGGGCAGCCAGCCGGTCAGGACGCTTCAGATAGGCCCATTCCGCGTTCAGCACCGAAAGGGCCTCGCGTTCCGCTGCAAGCTCCGTACGCAGCGCCGAGAGCCGCCCCAGTGCTTCCTGCGTTGCGTAATTCACCCGGTAGGCCCAAGCCGCGCAGACGGCCACGAGAACCGCAGCCGAAAGGTAGAGAGCCGCCTTCACGGGCCCA
>JBBQYB010000242.1:0-1682 GCA_038209095.1 Rhodobacterales bacterium | reverse complement strand
ACCACGAGATCCGCGTCCGCGCCGGGTCCGAGGTGCCCGATGCGATCCTCGAGCCCCAGCGCGCGGGCGTTGCCGAGGGTCGCTTGGTAGAACGACATCAGCGGCGTCATGGACTGGCCCTGAAGCTGGAGGATCTTGTAGGCCTCCGCCAGGGTCGCGAGCATCGAATTGCTGGTACCGGCACCCACGTCGGTGGCTATCGCGGTGCGGACCCCGGCCCGGTGCAGCCGCGCGAGATCGAGAAGCCCGCTGCCGAGAAAGAGGTTCGAGGTCGGGTTGAACACCGCCACAGCCCGCGCCTCGGCCAGTGCGGCGGTCTCGCGGTCCGACAGATGCACGCAGTGCCCCATGAGGCTGCGCGGACCGAGCAGACCGTAGCGGGCATAGATGTCGGTATAGTCGCGCGCGGCGGGAAAGAGCGTGCAGGCATACTCGATCTCCGCGCGGTTCTCCGACAGGTGCGTCTGGAGGTGCAGCCCTGGGTGTTCGCGCACCAGCGCCCCCGCCGCCTCCATCTGCGCCTCCGACGAGGTGATGGCAAAACGCGGCGAGATGGCATAGCCGAGCCGCCCGCGACCGTGCCAGCGCGCGATCAGCGCCTTGGTGTCGTCATAGCCGCGCTGCGCCGTGTCGAGCAGCCCCGGCGGGGCGTTGCGGTCCATCATCACCTTGCCGCCCAGCATGCGCATGCCCCGCGAGAGACCCTCGGCGAATAACGCATCCGCGCTGGTGGCATGGACCGAACAGAACGCCGCCGCCGTGGTGGTGCCGTGGCGCAAAAGCGCGTCGTAGAACCGCGTCGCCATGGCGGCGCAATGCGCAGGATCCGCAAATCTCTGTTCCTCGACGAAGACATAGGTGTCGAGCCAGTCGAGGAGTTGCGCCCCGTAGGAACCGATCACCTGCACTTGCGGGAAATGAATGTGCGGGTCGATGAAGCCGGGCAGGATCAGATGCGGCCGGTGGTCCGTGACCGGGGCATCGGGGGCCTCGGCGCGCACCTCCGCCCAGGGTCCCATGGCGCGGATCCGCCCGGCCCGGATCAGGAGTGCGCCGTCGGGATGATAGACGTGGCTTGCGGGATCGTCGCCGCACGGGCTGTCCGTGAACGACAGCAGGCGACCGCGCAGGATCCGGTCGTGCATGGGGGGTCTCCGGGGGGCTCGGGGGGGCTGCGTGTCCGCCGTCACGTCCGGGCGGCGCGCCCGGGGCGCGGGAGGTCGGATTCGCGGGGGGGCACGCCGCAGGGCGCCCCCAGCCGGGTCATGAGTTCGGCCGCCGTCAGGGCCGCGATGACGCTGGGGCGCTTGTCGCCGGTGGCCCCGCCGATGGGGCAGGTGAGGCCCGCCAGATCGCGGCCCTCGTCCCGCCGAAAGGCCGCGAAGCGCGCGCGTTTCGTGGCCGATCCGATCAGCCCGACATAGGCGGCATCGGTCCGCTCGAGTGCGGCCGAGGCGATCAGGAAATCGAGGGCATGGTCGTGGGTAAGCACGACATAGGCCGCACCCGCAGGGGCGAGCGCCACCTCCGCCTCGGGCAGTGCGGAGAGGCGCGTTTCGACATCGCAGGCCAAAGCCAGTTCCCCGGCGCGCTGGTCGATGAGGACCGCCCGCACGGGCAGCGGGCCGAGGGCCACGGCGAGCGCGCGTCCGACATGGCCCGCGCCGAAGATCAGCACATGG
>JBBQYB010000241.1:0-1781 GCA_038209095.1 Rhodobacterales bacterium | reverse complement strand
GGGTGTCCGATTTCATCGGCCTCTCGTCCAGGCAAGGCTGCTTGGACCGAGACGAACGGCAAGATGTACGAAAAGATAGACGAAGACGCTTACCGGATGATCCAGGGCGAGGCGCGCAAACCCGCCGAAACCCATCGACGGTTTGGCCTCATGTCGCTTCAGATCGGGATAGGACGCATAGACCTGCAAGACGCCCGCGTCCTGACGACGGCGGACGCGCACGAGCGCGAACAGGCCCTCCACCATCGGCCAGCTGTAGGTCGCAGCGACCTCGATCCGCTCAGTTGGCGCGAAATGAAGCCGGACGAACGTATCATCCGATATGATCTCGGGAAACTCGGCCCACCGCGCTCGTCCACTCTTGTTCACCGCAAACAAGCCTGCGCCGACGGCCCCTCCCCTGACGAACGGCAACCGAAGCCAGACCTCGGCGTAGCGCCGGGTCACCCAGCTTCTTGCAGATGCCACGCGGATCTGTCCGGTCGCAAAGGTCGGACGCTCGGTGTCCAGTCCTCGACACAAATGCCCCAGCAGGTCCGGCGCACACGTAACGTCCGCGTCGAGGTAAAGGCGGTTGGCACCTCTCGCAACGGCATCCGCCGCATTCAACGCGACGGGCTTGCCAGCCTCGGACAGTTCCAGAACCGTCAGGTTCCAGCCACGCTGTGCCATGGCGTCGTTGTACCCCAGCGCCACGGTCACGGTGTCATCCTGGCAAGCATTTGCGCTCACGATGATCTCGACGACCCCGGCCGTGTCATCCTGCGCAAGCAATGAGCAAAGGCAGTCGCCGATGTACCGTCCTTCGTCTCGCGCTGCGATGATCACGGAAATCACGCGCGATCCTTAGCGGCGGCCGTTTCACGGGGCAGATCTGTCACCCACAATGCGCACCTCGAATGTTCCTGAGCCCTGCCTGCCTCGATAGACATCTTTCATTTCTTCGCCCAGCGACAAAACCAGACTTGGGAAACGGGTCGTGCCATGGCCAAATCGAGCCGGTAAGGAGTAGGCTGCCATCAATCGGACGGAATACCGAAGGAAACATCCTCCCTCATGCAGTCCATCCTCCTCCAGATCACCATCTACCTCGCCGCGGCCGTCGTTGCCGTGCCGATCAGCCAGCGCTTCGGGTTCGGCTCGGTTCTCGGGTATCTGACGGCGGGGGTGGTCATCGGGCCTGCGTTCGGTCTCGTGGGCTCGGAGACCAAGGATCTTCAGCACTTTGCCGAGTACGGCGTCGTGCTCATGCTCTTTCTGATCGGCCTCGAATTGCGCCCGCGCACGCTCTGGGACATGCGTGGCCGGCTGCTCGGTCTCGGCGGGCTGCAGGTCGGGCTCACGCTCGCCGCGATCACGGCGGCAGCGCTAGCGTTCGGCCTGCCGATGAACCAGTCGCTGACCGTGGGCATCGTCCTCTGTCTTTCGTCCACCGCGATCGTCATGCAGACCCTCCAGGAGAAGAAACTATCGCGCGACGAGGGCGGGCGCGCAAGCTTCGCGGTGCTGCTCTTCCAGGACATGGCGGTGATTCCGCTGCTTGCGGTCATTCCGCTCCTCTCGCTCACGGGCACGGCCGAGCCCGAGACGGGTCCGACCGGGGCGCTCAAGGCGCTGCTGGTGGTCGGCGTCGTGGCGGGTGTCATCCTTGGCGGGCGCTTTCTGACCCATCCGATGTACCGGTTCATCTCCATGTCGCGTCTCCCCGAGATCCAGACCGCGGCGGCCCTGCTGATCGTCGTGGCGATCTCGACCGCCCTCGGTCACCTCGATCTCTCGCC
>JBBQYB010000240.1:0-1825 GCA_038209095.1 Rhodobacterales bacterium | reverse complement strand
AGGCGACCATCAGGAAGCCTTTGGCGTAGGCGATCGTCTCCAGGCCCTTGAATTCGTCGGGGGTCCAGAAACGGTCTACAGCGGCGTGGCGCCGGGTCGGCTGGAGATATTGGCCGATGGTCAGGAAATCGACCGATGCGGCGCGCAGATCATCCATCACCTGCATGATCTCCTCGCGCGTCTCGCCAAGCCCGGCCATGAGGCCGGACTTCGTGAAGACCGCCGGGTCGAGTTCCTTGGCCTTCTGCAGAATCCGGAGGGAGTGGAAATAACGCGCGCCCGGGCGGATCGGCAGATAGAGCCGCGGCACGGTTTCGAGATTGTGGTTGAAGACGTCGGGCCGAGCCTCGATGACCTGTTCCAGCGCGCCGTCCTTGCGGAGGAAATCCGGCGTCAGGACCTCGATCGTCGTCGCCGGGGCCGCCGCCCGGATCGCTCGGATCACCGCCGCGAAATGGGCTGCCCCGCCATCTTTAAGGTCGTCGCGATCGACTGACGTGATGACGATGTGGGCGAGTCCCAGCTTGGCGACCGCATCGGCGACACGGCCGGGCTCGCCCGCATCGAGCGCCGCCGGCATGCCGGTCTTGACGTTGCAGAAGGAACAGGCGCGCGTGCAGGTGTCGCCCATGATCATCATGGTGGCGTGCTTCTGCGACCAGCATTCGCCAATATTGGGGCAGCCCGCCTCTTCACACACCGTGGTCAAACCGTTGCTCCGCATCAGGGCCTGGGTCTCGGCGAAGACGGGCGAGTTCGGCGCCTTGACGCGGATCCAGTCGGGCTTGCGCAGCAACGGGGTCTCGGCCCGGTTGCGCTTCTCCGGATGGCGGATCGACTGGCGGGACTGGTCGAATAGGACGGTCATGCCGCAGATATAAGCCGTTCGCGCGCCTGTACCATGCCCGATTTCGCGGCGGGCACCCTCTTGAACGCCGGGGACTTATCGTTACGTTCAGTTGGCGCGACAAAACCTAACAAATTGCGCGGGTTACCGGGAAACGTGCCATGGCTTTGCCCACTTACGACGTCAAGCGGACCGAGCTGTCGCTGTTCGACGCGCTGCTGAAAGCGCGCAGCGAACACGGCAAGTCCAAAGAGATTCTCTGGGACGGCAATGACGACCGCAAGCTGACCTATGACGGGATCGTCCGGGCCGCGTTTGCGCTGGGTAAAGCTCTCACACGGCTGACTGCCAAGGGTGAGACGGTGGGGATCATGCTGCCGACCGGCGCCGCGGCGGTAATCGCCTTCTTTGCGCTCCATGCCTTCGGCCGCATCCCCGCCATGCTGAACTTCACCGCGGGCGAGCGCGCGCTCACCGCGGCCGTCAAGCTGGGCAATATCAAGACGATCCTGACCGCCAAGAAGTTCATCGAAATCGGCAAGTACGACGACCTCGTGGAGGCGCTGAAGGTGGCTTCGAAGCTCGTCTACCTGGACGAGCTGCGCGAGCAGCTGACCCTTGGGGACAAGCTGACGGCCCTGGCCGGTTCGACCTTTCCGGGCCTCTTCAAGGCACGCCGCAAGCCGAGCGACGTCGGGGTGATCCTGTTTACCTCCGGTACCGAGGGCGATCCCAAGGGCGTTGTGCTGAGCCACCAGAACATCCTCGCCAATGTCGAGCAGGTGCGCTGCCATATCGAGCTGTTCGACACCGACATCGTCTTCAACCCGCTGCCGACCTTCCACTGCTTCGGCCTGACCGTCGGGGCGATCCTGCCGATGATGGTGGGCGTGAAGGAGATTTTGTACCCCTCCCCGCTCCACGTCTCGATCATCCCCAAGAAGATCAAGGCGAGCGGTGCGACTATCCTGCTGGCCA
>JBBQYB010000239.1:0-1922 GCA_038209095.1 Rhodobacterales bacterium | reverse complement strand
CGGATCATACGCAAGCAACCTGTCCCTGTCCCCGTGCAGGATCGCCCCGACGGTCACCATTTCCGTATAGAGCAGCGCCTGGGACGAGAACTGCCGGTGAAACATCCGGCAATGCCTGTCGGTCCAATCCATCATAGGCGCAACGGCTAGTCTATGTGATTGATTTTCCATATTTTTTCTTGTATCTTCAATTTGTTGACCCAGTTTTCCCCTACGCCGCACTACGCCTGAATATCCCCGAATATCCCCCTCTGCGACGACTCATTGCACACACAGCGCACACGAAAATGGCCTCCATCACCAAACTCCCCTCCGGTGCATACCGGGTCCAGATCAGATGAAAGGGCCGCTACGCGAGCGAGACGTTTCTGCGCCGCGAAGACGCGCACCGCTGGGCCCGCCAGGCGGATACCCGGGTCGATCAAGGGCTGGCTCCGAACAAGTCGTCCGTTTCCCGCCTCCAGACCTTTGGCGACCTCATCGACCTTCATATAACCGATATGTGCGAGGTAGGGAAACCGCCGCGTCGCAGCAAGGCCGCCACGCTCACGACGCTCAAGGGCGATCTGGGCAAGGAGACAGTCGGGCACCTCGACCGGCAAAAGCTGATCGACTACGGCAAGATGCGCGCCGATCAAGGCGCCGGTCCGGTGACCCTTAGCATCGATATCGGCGTGTCAAGATGATCATCACCCATGCGGCAGCCGTGCACGGGCTCGACATCTCTCCCGAACCCGTTGATCTGGCGCGTGTCGCGCTCAAGGGCTCGGCCTCATCGGCAAAGGCACCGAGCGGGACCGCCGCCCCACCACGGACGAGCTGAACCGCCTCTTCCGTTGCTTCGATGACAACGAGCGCCTGACCCTGCCGATGACACGCATCGTGAAGTTCGCGGTGGCCACGGCGATGCGGCTCGATGAGATCTGCCGCGTCGCATGGACCGATCTCGACGTCGACCGCCGGATGCTCATGATCCGCGACAGGAAGGATCCGCGCAACAAGACCGGGAACGACCAGCGGATCCCACTCTTCGCCGCCACGGGGTTCGATGCCTGGGCGTTGGTCACCGAACAGGCCAAGGAACTCGGGCACGCAAGGGGCCGCATCTTTCCCTACAACTCGAGGTCGGTCGGAACCGCCTTCCAGCGCGCCTGCGTCGAGGTCAGCGTGAAGGACCTGCATTTCCACGATTTGCGCCATGAGGGCACAAGCCGCCTGTTCGAGGCCGGATTCGCGATCGAACAGGTCTCGCTGGTCACCGGCCACAAGGATTGGAAAATGCTGCGCCGATACACGCATATCCGCCCGGAAACGCTGCACCGGCTCGCCGCGTCGCGCGCCCCTTCCCCGCTCGAGACCCGCGCAGCTGAGTGATCAGAGAGTCAGAGTGGTGCCGTCCCGGCCCGTGACGGGTTTGGAGGTCGAGAGAGAGGCTTTCGGCCGCCCGTCGCGGGAGAAAACCCATCAATACCGAGATTATCGATGCCGGGCATGACACCAGCGGCGGCTACAAGGTGGATGTGTCGCGCGGGACGAATGTAGATCGCGTGTCGTCTGAATGGTTCTCGCGGCCGGATGACGAGCGGTATCTGTCGCTCGACGATCTCTTCGCATCCGTCAAAGGCCGGGCGGAGCGCAGTCGGACGCGCACGGTGGAGAGCGCGGCGATCCGGGTCGAGGCGCATCGCGACAACCCGGAGAAGCTGGGTCTTGTCCTGCCCGGCGCGGACGAACCAATCGCGCCGACGCACTGGTCCTTCGGCCAACTCGCCGGCCTGATCGGCGCACCCGCCGCCTATCTACGCCAGCTCCCGGCCGCGCTCGCCGCCATCAATCTGCAATATGGCCTGACTTCCAATCGCGCCGAGCAGATCAAGACGCTGGAAACCGACAACGGCCGCGTCGAGCTGCGCGCCGTTACC
>JBBQYB010000238.1:0-1939 GCA_038209095.1 Rhodobacterales bacterium | reverse complement strand
CGTCATGAAAGCCTCCTGTCCGATGAGGGCAAAGACCCCAATCGTCAGACAGAAAGACCGTTCGCCAAATGCGCTTTGGTCAGATCAACGCTGAACGCCAGCCACACGCGCCATTGCCGCGAAGCGGCTTCGTCCTTGGGCCGTTCACGACGGTCGGGCGGACAGGAGTGAACGACTGTTTGGTCCGCATAGCTGACATCCCGGAACGAGGTGTCCGCGCAGAGATCTGCGAGCGCGCACGTCTGTTGAAGGTCGCGTTGGAGCGGGTGACGCGCGCGGCGCGGCAACACATCTGGTCATGGGCACCGGTGTCGGCGGGCCCGCTTGCGTCCGGTCGCGCCGGGGGCTAGGCCTTGCGCGCAAAATCCAAGAGGCGCCTCGCCCATGTCGATCCCCCAGTCCGGCGGCGGACCCATCGAACACCATGACCAGTTGGCGGAATACCTCGCCTCGGGCTGCAAGCCCAAGGCGGATTGGCGGATCGGCACGGAGCACGAGAAGTTCGGCTATCTGCTCGGGTCCAAGGAGCCGTTGCCCTACGAGGGGCGCGCGTCGATCCGCTCGATGCTGGAAGGGCTGCGCGACCGCTTCGGCTGGGCGGAGGTGCGCGAGGCGGGCAAGCTGATCGGGCTGACCCGGGACGGGGCCAACGTGAGCCTCGAGCCCGGGGGGCAGCTGGAGTTGTCCGGGGCGATCCTGCGCACGATCCACGAGACCTGCGACGAGGTGAACCAGCATCTGCTGGAGGTGAAGTCCATCGCGGACGGCATGGGGGTCGGCTTCATCGGGCTGGGGGCGGCACCGGACTGGACCGCCGAGCAGATGCCGGTGATGCCGAAGGGCCGCTATGCCCTGATGACGCCCTACATGAACCGGGTGGGCACGACGGGGACGATGATGATGTACCGCACCTGCACGGTGCAGGTGAACCTCGACTTCGCCTCCGAGGCGGACATGGTGGCGAAGTTCCGCACATCGCTGGCGCTCCAGCCGATCGCGACGGCGCTGTTCGCGGCCTCGCCGTTCTTCGACGGCAAGCCGAACGGCTGGAAATCGTGGCGCGCGCGGATCTGGCAGGACCTCGATCCGGCGCGCACGGGCATGCTGCCCTTCGTGTTCGAGGAGGGGATGGGTTTTGAGCGCTACGTCGACTATGCGCTCGATGTGCCGATGTATTTCGTCTATCGCGACGAGGTCTATATCGACGCGCTGGGGATGAGCTTTCGGGATTTCCTCGCTGGACGCCTGCCGGCGATGCCGGGGGAGAAGCCCACGTTCGCGGACTGGGCGGATCATCTGACGACGATCTTTCCGGAGGTGCGCGTCAAGAAGTTCATGGAGATGCGGGGTGCCGACGGCGGCCCCTGGCGGCGGATCTGCGCGCTGCCGGCATTCTGGGTGGGATTGCTCTATGACGCGGATGCGCAGGCGGCGGCCTGGGATCTGTGCCGGGACTGGACGGCGGAGGAGCGCGAGACGCTGCGCCACGACGCGGGCAAGTTCGGGCTGGCGGCCCGGATCCAGGGACGTTCGGTGCGCGAGATCGCGCGCGATCTGCTGGAGATCGCCCGGGCGGGGCTGGCCGCGCGGGCGATGCCGGGGGCGGGCGGCGTGATCCCCGACGAGACGCATTTCCTGAACGCGCTGCTGGAGATCTGCGACACGGGCCAGACGCCCGCGGACGAGTTGCTGGGCAAGTATCACGGGGACTGGGCCGGGGATCTGTCGCGGATCTACTACGAGTACAGCTACTGAGCGGGGACAGGCCATAAACATGGTAATTTTGGGAGCGGGTAACGTCTTTGGCGAGGCTGGCGGATTCTGCGACACGGTTCGGGCGTTTAGAGCCTGCTCGAAAAGAAGTTGAGCGATATCAGGCTTTTGTGATTCTCCGTCTTTGTCGAGAAGATGGAAGGAGCAGATGCCGTGGAATGATACC
>JBBQYB010000237.1:0-2085 GCA_038209095.1 Rhodobacterales bacterium | reverse complement strand
GCCCCCGCGCCAGCGCAGTCTCAGCAAATCGCTGGCCCGAAGGATCATCGACGTTGATCACGGCCGCACCGCCGCGCGGCAATACCCTGTCGAACAGACCGAGCTTCGCCCGACAATAGGCCTCGAAATCGGGGTGATAATCGAGGTGGTCGCGGGTGATGTTGGTGAAACCTGCCGCCGCGAGGCGAACCCCATCCAGACGGTGTTGGTCGAGCCCGTGGGAAGAGGCTTCCATCGCGGCATGGGTGACGCCCTTGGCCGCGAGGTCCGCGAGCAATGCATGCAGCGTGATCGGCTCCGGCGTCGTGTGCGCGAGGGCAGCGGAGACCATGCCCTCGACGCCGGTCGTGCCGAAATTGACCGCTGGCAATCCGAGACCCTCCCAGATTTGCCGGGTGAAGCTCGCCACCGAAGTCTTTCCGTTCGTTCCCGTGACCGCGACCATCACCTCGGGCTGTGCGCCGCTCCAGCGGGCGGCCGCCAGGGCGAGGGCCCGGCGCGGGTTGTCGTGCAGAATGACTGGAACCTCGAAGGGCCCAAGGTCCTCGGTCGCAAGCGCCAAACCGTCGGCGTCGGTCAGAACCGCCGCGGCCCCCATGCGCAGCGCATAGGAAACGAATGCCGCCCCATGCACCAAACTCCCGGGTAGGGCCGCAAACAGCTGCCCCGGCCGGGTACGGCGGCTGTCGACGCAAAGCCCGGTGATCTGCGGCATGGGCCCCGACCAGTCTCCGG
Organism: Rhodobacterales bacterium; assembly: GCA_038209095.1. Classification (GTDB taxonomy): domain Bacteria; phylum Pseudomonadota; class Alphaproteobacteria; order Rhodobacterales; family Rhodobacteraceae; genus Amaricoccus. The sequence goes on along the minus strand of JBBQYB010000237.1, from coordinate 1,350 downwards.
CACGACGGGCTCCCGCCAGCAGGCCGAGCGCCTCAAACCCCATCAGCTTGTCGGCCCGATCTGAGGCCATGGATCCTCCGGTCATTGCGGTCCGATACTGTGCTCGCAGCTATTCGGTAACCGCCAATGTGTAAAGCGGCGGCTCGGTGGCGACGGGGGTAAGATCGGGCCGCAGACCCATGATCGGTGCCAGTCGGTTCAGCGCCGCCGCAAAGACCGGTGCCGCCGTCCAGCCGGCGGTGCGGATCGCCTGACCGTTGATCAGGACCTCCGGCTCGTCGAGGGCGATGACCATGACGTATTTCGGGGCGCTTGCCGGAAAGATCCCTGCGAACGTCGCGATGACCTTGTCGGTCGCATATCCGCCGGAGGCTGTGGGCTTGTCCGCTGTCCCGGTCTTGCCGCCCACCTCGTAACCCGCAACATCCGCCTTCTTCGCGGTCCCCCGCTCGACGGTGTGACGCAGCATCTCACGCAGTTGCATCGATGTCTTAGGCGACACGATGCGGTCGTCCTCGCCGGGTCTCGTCTCACTCGCGATGATCGAAGGCCGCACCCTGAGGCCGCCATTGACCAGAGAGGCATAGGCCGCCGCGAGATGCAGCGGGGAAACCGCGAGGCCGTGCCCGTAGGAGACCGTCATCGTCGTCAGGTCCGACCAGCGGGTCGGGAGCAACGGTGCCGCCCGCGCAGCCTCGCTGATCTCGAGCGGAAGGATATCCATCAACCCGAGACGGCGCAGGAAGTCGCGCTGCCCGGCAGCACCGACGCTCATCGCGATACGCGCCGTGCCGATGTTGGAGGACTTCACGATCACATCCTCGACCGTCAGGCTCGGACCGTAATTCCGGAAATCCCGGATCGTGAACCGCCCCCATTTCATCGGGCCCTTGGTATCGATCATCGTGGTCGGAGCCACGAGACCAAGGTCCAGCGCCTGGGCAACGGCGAAGATCTTGAACGTCGAGCCGAGCTCGTAGCGCCCCTGTGCCGCGCGATTAAACAGCGGGCTATCAGCCGGATCTCCCGATGTCGGCAAGCCTGGTCGAAGGTTCGGGTCGAAATCGGGCAGGCTGGCGATGGCGCGGATCTGCCCGGTATCGGCCTCCATCAGGATGCCGACCGCCCCGCGCGCTCCCATTTCGCCCATGCCCTGCGCGAGCACCTCCTCGAGGGCCGTCTGTGCCGCGATGTCGATGGACAGGCGCAGGGGTTCGGTCGTGCGAGCCGGATCGCGCAATCGCGCGTCGGCGGCACGCTCAACGCCGGCGGTGCCGATGACCTCTGCCGCATGCACGCCTTCGCGCCCGAAACTCGCACCGCCGAGTATATGGGCCGCGATGGCACCGT
>JBBQYB010000236.1:0-2094 GCA_038209095.1 Rhodobacterales bacterium | reverse complement strand
CGTCCGCTGCATCAGCCCGCGCATGCCGCCCGAGACGAGCACGTTGACCTCGTGGAGGACGTGGGGCACCGCGACGCCGCCCGGGCAGGCGAGATAGTTCGGCGTCCAGACCGGACCGAATTTCTGCTTGAACGCGCGCAGTCCCTCAAAGGGGAAGAGCGACTGTCCCGGTGCCGTGGGACAGGAGCCCCGTCAGGCGGCCGGGCGGCGCCGGTGGCTCAGGGGCCGCCATCGGCGCGTTCCTCGAGCAGATCGATCTGGATCTGTTGCAGTTCGGCGAGCTTTTCCCACTGGCGGGCCAACTGGTGGTCGATCTTCTCGTGGAGCTGGCGGATTTCCAACTCCGCCTTGAGGTTCACCTGGTAGTCGTTCTCAGCGTTCAGCCGGTCCTTGGTCTCCTGGCGGCGCTGGCTCATCATGATGACCGGGGCCTGGAAGGCCGCGATGCTGGAGAGGACGAGGTTGAGCAGGATGAAGGGATAGGGATCGAAGGGGCGGGCCAGGAGCCCCGCGACGTTGACCGTCATCCAGATGGCGAGCACGGCCATGAACAGCAGAATGAAGGTCCAGCTGCCGCCGAAGCGCGCCACCCGGTCGGCGGTGCGGTCGCCGAGGGTCGCATGCTCCTCGATCAGGGTTCCGGGGGAACGCGATACCGTCTGGCCCGATTGCAGCGCCTCGATCACCTCGCGGTCGAGCGCGCCCAGCTCGCCCCGTTCCCGTTCCAGCAGGGTCTCGACATAGGCCCTGCGAAAGCGCGAATGGTCCTCGCGGCAGATGACGTCGCCGTCGGACCAGCCGGGGACGGCACCCGCGATCAGGAGCGACACGCCGGGGCGCACCGAGATCCAGGGCCGCATCTGCGCGGCGGGCAGGCACCTGCTGCAGACAGCACAAGGCTGGGGCGGCCGCTCGGGCAGGGGCGGGTCGCCGGCGGCATCGGTCATGGGCGCGTCTCCTGCGCGGGTCCCGATCACTGATCCCGAACTCCGCGGGCCTTGCAATCCCCTGCCGCATGCGTGCGGCGGTCGCAGGGCGTCAGACGGGCCCGATGACCCGCGCGAGGTTCGCGATCCGGGCACCGACGCGGGCCCGCAGGGCGGGCAGGGTCATATCCTCGACCACGACGAATTCGCGAAAGAGCGTGTCGAGGGTGTGGAACACCATCTCGCCGAAAAGCGCCGCATCGAGATCGGCCCGGACCTCGCCGCGTGCCTGGAGGGCCGCCACGAGGTCGCTGACCTGGGCTGCGAGCCGCCGGTCGAGATCGCGGTAGCGCTGGCCGCTGGGGGTGCCCGGCGCCTCGATGGAGAGCGCCATGGCGGTGCGCCACATTTCCTTGCTGAGATATTCCAGTGAATGGTCGTAATACTGGAAGATCAACTGGAGCAGCGCCGTCTCGGCCCCCGAGGGGGGGTCCGCCACGATGGCGCGGCCGGCCTCGAGGATCTCCTCCACCTCGAGCGCCACGGTCGCGATCAGGATGTCGCCCTTGGTGCGGTAGTAGTTGTAGACGGTCCCGACGGAGACCTGCGCCGCTTCGGCCAGATCCTCGATCCGCACGGACCGGTAGGCACCTGCCCGAAATTGCGTCACTGCCGCGTGCAGGATGCGTCTTTCGCGGTCAGCCTTCTGTTTTTCGCGCAACCCGTGCAGGCCGGACCTCCAAAGTTCAGAATGGCCGCTTCAAATTAGTGTTGACTGCAAACTTGAATGACTTCAACTTTTTTCGCAATGCGCCGCCACCGAAGATGCGCCGCCAACCGGGAGATCCCTTGCATGACCCATCTGACCCGCAGCCTGCTCGCCACCTGCGCCACGTTCATCCTCGCGGGGGCGGCCATGGCCCAGGAGGAGCTGAACGCGCTCGTCTGGTGCGACCATACCGACCCGCTGCTGCTCGAGCCGTTCGAGACCGCCAACAACGTCAAGGTCAACGTGCGCGAATACGAGGGCACGGGGGCGGCCCTCGCTCTGCTCGAACAGTCGCGGCCGGGCGACTGGGACGTGATGGTGATCGACGGGATCGACGTGTTCCGGGCGGTGGAGGCGGGCCTGCTCGCGCCTATGCCGGCCGACGCCCTCCCGACGGAC
>JBBQYB010000235.1:0-2154 GCA_038209095.1 Rhodobacterales bacterium | reverse complement strand
ATCGCCGAGGGGCTGGCGTTGCGCATCATCAACGGCGACGTGCCCGAGTCCCTGCGCAACAAGAAGTTGATGGCATTGGACATGGGCGCGCTGATCGCCGGGTCCAAGTATCGCGGAGAGTTCGAAGAGCGGCTGAAATCCGTCCTGAAGGAAATCGAGACGGCAGCGGGCGAGATCATCCTGTTCATCGACGAGATGCACACCCTTGTCGGCGCCGGGAAATCCGACGGCGCGATGGATGCGGCCAACCTGATCAAACCTGCCCTCGCGCGGGGTGAATTGCACTGCATTGGCGCGACCACGCTGGATGAATACCGCAAGTATGTCGAAAAGGACGCGGCCCTTGCCCGGCGGTTCCAGCCTATCATGGTCGAGGAGCCGACCGTCGAGGACACGATCAGCATCCTGCGCGGCATCAAGGAGAAATACGAGCTTCACCACGGCGTCCGCATCGCTGACGCCGCGCTGGTGGCGGCCGCGACGCTGTCGCACCGCTACATCACCGACCGTTTCCTGCCCGACAAGGCCATCGACCTGATGGACGAGGCCGCGAGCCGCCTGCGGATGGAGGTGGACAGCAAGCCCGAGGAACTTGACGCGCTCGACCGCCAGATCCTGCAGATGCAGATCGAGGTCGAGGCGCTCAAGCGCGAGGATGACGCGGCTTCGAAGGACCGGCTGGGCAAGCTGGACAAGGACCTGTCGGCGCTGCTGGAACAGTCGAGCGCGATGACCGCCCGGTGGCAGTCGGAACGTGACAAGCTGGAGTCGGCGCGGACCCTCAAGGAAGACCTCGACAAGGCACGCGCCGAACTGGAACAGGCCAAGCGGCAGGGCGATTTCGCAAAGGCCGGGGAACTTCAATACGGCCGCATCCCCGAGATCGAGCGCAAGCTGGCCGAGGCCGAGAACCGCGACAGCGCGGAACTGGTGACCGAAGTCGTCCGCCCCGAGCAGATCGCCGAGGTTGTCGAACGCTGGACCGGCATCCCGACCTCGCGGATGCTGGAAGGCGAGCGCGACAAACTCCTCCGCATGGTGGTGGAACTGGGCCGCCGTGTGGTGGGCCAGAGTGCCGCCGTCCGCGCCGTGTCGAACGCCGTCCGCCGTGCGCGGGCGGGGCTGAACGACGAGGGGCGGCCGCTCGGCAGCTTCCTTTTCCTTGGCCCCACCGGCGTCGGCAAGACCGAGTTGACCAAGGCGCTGGCGTCGTTCCTCTTTGATGACGACAACGCGATGGTGCGCATCGACATGAGCGAATTCATGGAAAAGCACTCGGTCAGCCGCCTGATCGGCGCGCCGCCGGGCTATGTCGGCTACGACGAAGGCGGGGTGCTAACCGAGGCGGTGCGGCGCCGCCCCTATCAGGTGGTCCTGTTCGACGAGGTCGAAAAGGCGCATCCCGACGTGTTCAACGTGCTGTTGCAGGTTCTGGATGATGGCGTGCTGACCGATGGCCACGGCCGGACGGTGGATTTCAAGCAGACGCTGATCATCCTGACATCCAACCTTGGCGCACGCGCCTTGTCGGAACTGCCCGAGGGGGCTGACAGCGGCGCGGCAAGGCGGCAGGTCGAGGAGGCAGTGCGTCAGCACTTCCGCCCGGAATTCCTGAACCGGCTGGACGAGCAGATCATCTTTGAACGCCTCAACCGCGCCGACATGACCGGGATCGTCACGATCCAGTTGCAGCGTCTCGATGCGCGGCTGGCCACGCGGGGCATCACGCTCGACCTTGATGCGGATGCGCGGCAATGGCTGGCCGACGAAGGCTATGACCCGGTATTCGGCGCCCGCCCGCTCAAGCGGGTGATCCAGCGGACCCTGCAGGACCAGTTAGCCGGGATGATCCTCTCGGGCGATGTCAAGAATGGCGACGTGGTGCCGGTCACGGCGGGGCCGGATGGACTGATCGTTGGCGGCCGGGTCTCAGGCTCTCAACGGCAAAAGCCACAGGCGGCGGTTATCCACTGAGCCGATGACAAGGGGGCCTCGCGGCCCCCTTGCTTCATATGCGGGCCGACAAGGTTACTTTGACCAAAAGTTCCACCGCGCCGCATCGTCTCCGCGCGCGCCGTCGACATGGGCCATGATCTGGGTCAGGTCGGGTTGCGGGGCGGCCAGCACGGCGGCGGTCGCCTCTTCGACGGCGTC
>JBBQYB010000234.1:0-2185 GCA_038209095.1 Rhodobacterales bacterium | reverse complement strand
CCTCGCGGCCTCCGGGCGCAGCGATCCGGTGCCCGCCACGGCCGCGTTCCTGCACCAGGCCACCGCCGGGGGCGCCGAGCTGCTCGGGCGCGACGACATCGGATCCCTGCGGCCCGGAATGGCCGCCGATCTCTTCGCCATCGACACGCGCCGTCTCGACTACGTGGGCACGCGCCACGATCCCCTGAGCCTCATCCCCAAGGTCGGCGTCTTCGCGCCCGTCGATCTGACGATGATCGACGGGCGCATCGTCTGGCAGGGCGGCGAGTTTCCCGGGCTCGACGAGAGGGCGCTGTTTGCCGCCGCCGAGGCCTGCCTGAACGACACCATTTTCCGACCCTGAAAGGACCGCCATGACCCGCATGATACCCCGACGGAAGTTTCTCCGGACCGGCCTCGCCGCCGGGGCCGGTCTCGCCCTCGCCCCCGGCGTCCTGCGCGCCCAGGAGCCCCTGGGCATCGCCCTGATGACGCCCTCGCCGCTGGCGGACGTGGGCTGGTCGCACACGCTGATGCAGGGCGTGGACGCGGTGAAGGCCGAATACGGAGACGCCGTGAAGATCACCGTCCTCGAGAACATCCTCGAGGGACCGGACGCCGACCGGATCATGAACAAGACCGTGGCGGACGGGAACAGGTTCGTCGTGCTCGGCTCGTTCGGCTACATGAACGGCGGCCTCCAGCTCGCCAAGCGGCATCCCGACATCAGCGTCATCCACGCCTCGGGGTTCCGGACCGCGCCGAACCTCTCGACCTTCGCGGCCCGCTACTTCCAGGGCACCTATCTGATGGGAATGGCGGCGGCGGCCCTGTCCAAGACCGGCAAGCTCGGCTCGGTCTCGGCCTTCGCGATCCCTGAACTCATCACCTCCGTCAACGCCTTCACGCTCGGGGCGCGCTCGGTGAACCCCGACATCGAGGTGAGCGTCATCTGGGTGAACACCTGGTTCAACCCCGCCCGCGAACAGGAGGCGGCGCGCGCCCTGATCTCCCAGGGCGCGGACGTGCTGTTCTCCAACGCCCAGGACACGCCGGCCGTGATCGCCGTCGCCGAGGAGGCGGGCATCTATGCCTTCAACCTCAATTCCTCGATGAAATCCTATGCGCCGTCGAAATACCTTGGGGTCGTCGGGACCGACTGGTCGCCCTATTTCAAGGCGGAGGTGGCCGCACACATGGCGGGCGAGTTCACGGGGGCCAACCACTGGCTGGGGTTCTCGGACGACGTGGTGTTCGTCGCGGACTGGAACGCGGACATCCCCGCGGAGATGGCGGCCCGCATCGCCGAGACCCAGACGGCCATTGCCTCGGGTGCGCTGTCGCCCTTCGCGGGTCCGGTGGTGAACCAGGCGGGCGAGGAGGTCGCGGCCGCGGGTGCCACCATCCCGGATGAGGCCATCCTCGCCATGGACTGGCACGTGGCGGGTGTCGCGACACCGCTGCCGCAATGAGCCCCCGGGACGCCGCGCCGACCGAACCGGTCCTGCTGTCGCTGCGCGGCGTCTCGAAATCCTACGGGGCGGTGGCGGCAAACTCCGCCATCGACCTCGATCTCGCGGCACATTCGATCCACGCCATCCTCGGCGAGAACGGGGCCGGCAAATCCACGCTGATGAAGCTGATCTACGGGGTCGAGGCACCGGATGCGGGCCGCATCCTGTGGAAGGGCACGCCCGTCCGGCTCTCGAGCCCGGCCGAGGCCCGCCGCCTCGGCATCGGGATGGTGTTCCAGCATTTCTCGCTCTTCGAGACGCTGACCGTGCTGGAGAACGTGACGCTGGTGGTGCCGGGCCGCAAGGCGGTGCTCGCGGCGCGCATCCGCGCGCTTGGCGAGGCCTTCAGTCTCGCGGTCGATCCCGACGCCACCGTGTACGCGCTCTCAGTGGGCGAGCGCCAGCGGGTCGAGATCATCCGCTGCCTGCTGCTCGAGCCCGAGCTTCTGATCCTCGACGAGCCGACCTCCGTGCTGCCGCCGCAGAACGTCGGGCGCCTCTTCGACACGCTCAGGCTTTTGCGCGATCGCGGCATGTCGATCCTGTTCATTTCCCACAAGCTCGACGAGATCCGCGACCTCTGCGACAGCGCCACGATCCTGCGCGGCGGCAAAGTCACCGGCCGGCTCGATCCGCGCAAGGCTTCCGCGCACGATCTCGCCACGCTGATGATCGGCCGGGACATGCCGCGC
>JBBQYB010000233.1:0-2185 GCA_038209095.1 Rhodobacterales bacterium | reverse complement strand
AACTCGACCGGCACACCCGCAAGTGCCGCCGCCCGCGCCAGCAGCAGCGCGTCGTCAAGGAGGACCTCGTTCGTGGCACAGGTCAGAAACAGCGGCGGCAGCCCCTCCAGCGGCCCGAGCAGAGGCGAGGCCGCGACGCTGCTATCCGCAAAGCCGCCGAAGGCCAGATCCGCCAGATACTGGTCCTGTGCGTCGTCGTTCATCAGATCGTGCGCGCTGTTGGCACCGCGACACCGGCTTTGGCCGCTGCGGTCGGTGTTGGGGCTGATCAACACGAGCCGGCCGATGCAACCCGGACGCGCGAACGCGAGATGGAGCGCCAGGTGTCCGCCCGCGCTGTCGCCGATGACCGCAACTGCTCCCTCCTGCGCGTCCAGAACCGCCTGCGCATCCTCGAGCGGTGCGGGCCACGGATCCTCGGGTGCCAACCGATAAAGCGGCAGGATCACCTGTCCCCCCACCAGCCCGGCGAGATATGCGGCCACCCGCCCGTGGCTCTCGGCCCCACCAAACACATACCCGCCGCCGTGCAGCCAGATGGCCGCGACCTCCCCCTCGCCCGCGACGGCGCAGGGGACGCCGCAGATCCGCGCGGTCCGCAGCGGCGGCTGCGCACCGCAGAGCCGCGCGAAGGCCCGCCGCATCTCGGCCGGCGTGCCCGTGACCGGTGTGTCCGCGATGTGGCGCTCCAGCGCTGCGCGGCTGGCGGGCGGGGTGCTCTCGTTGGATCCGGTCATCTTCAGCCTTTCTGAACCACAGCGCGTCACGGTCCATCTAGGGCGCGGCAAAGACTTCCCACCCCGGGCCTGAGGCCTGCCCGTTTTCGGCGTTCCGCAACCTCGCCCGAATTGATATCTTCAAGCCCATGTCTATCTGGACCCTCATCACCGACGCACTCCAGAGCCTCATCGGCCGGGGCGAACAGCTCATATCGCTCTTCGAGCGCGACCGCCCCAACCCCGAGCGCAGCGTGGCCTTCACCATCGCGGTGATCAGCCTCGGGGCCAAGATGGCCAAGGCCGACGGCCAGGTGAAATCCGTCGAGGTCGCGGCCTTCCGGCAGGTGTTCCAGATCGCCCCCGAGGACGAGGCGGCCGCCGCGCGGGTGTTTAACCTCGCCCGCCAGGACATCGCCGGTTTCGACATCTACGCGTCCCGCATCGCCGGCATGTTCCGCAGGCAGCCGCGCGTGCTCGAGGACATCCTCGAAGGGCTTTTTCACATCGCCCTCGCCGACAGCCTCTATCACGCGGAGGAGGAACGCCTGCTGCGGACCATCGCGGACATCTTCGGCCTCGCCCCGGAGACCTTCGCGGCGGTGGAGGCGCGGCACGTGTCGGGCGACGGACGGGATCCGTGGAAGGTGCTCGGCGTGCGGCGCGACGCGGATCTCGCGGCGGTCCGCACCCAGTGGCGACGCCTCGTCCGCGAGAACCACCCCGATCGCATGATCGCCCGCGGCCTGCCGCGCGAGAGCATCGCTCTCGCCAACACCCGGCTTGCCGCGATCAACGGCGCCTGGGAGGAGTTGTCCGCCTTGCTCGCCCGCGAGAACGCAGCGGGCTGACGCACCCTTCCCTAACCTCCGCCGAACCGGTCGGCCCCACCCAAATCGGGCCGCTCGGTCGCCATCTCCAGATGAAGCCGCGATCCCGTCCAGGGATGCGCGCGCGCCACTTCCTCGTCGATCTCCACCCCGAGGCCCGGCGCATCGCTCAGCCGCACGTGACCCGCGTCGAAGTCGAGCGGCTTGCGCAGCAACCGGCCGTGAAACCCGCCGCCATCGAGGATCGTCTCGAGGATCAGGAAATTCGGCAACGACGCCGCGAGCTGGACCCCCGCGGCCCAGGCGACGGGCCCGGCATAGAGATGCGGGGCCACCTGCACGTTGAACCCCTCCGCGAGCGCCGCGATCTTGCGCGCCTCCAGCAGCCCCCCGACCCGCCCGAGGCTCGGCTGCACGATCCCCGCCCCTCCCGCCCGCAGCAGCGCCGCGAACTCGTACTTTGTGGTCAGCCGCTCTCCCGCCGCCACCGGGATGCGCGTCCCGGCCTGCACCCGCCCCATTTCGAGCGCGTTGTCGGGCGGAATAGGCTCCTCGAACCACAACGGATCGTAGGGCTCGATCCGCCGTGCCATCCTGATCGCGCCCGACGTGGTGAACTGCCCGTGCGTCCCGAACAGC
>JBBQYB010000232.1:0-2230 GCA_038209095.1 Rhodobacterales bacterium | reverse complement strand
CCCCGGGGCTCTGCCCCGGACCCCGGGATATTTGGGGCCTCATGAATGGCCGGGATCAAGGGGCCTTGGCAGCCTAGCTGGCTGCCCTTGTGCTGCGCTTGCGTTCGTGCGGGTCGAGGTGGCGCTTGCGCAGGCGGATCGCGGCGGGGGTGACCTCGACCAACTCATCGTCGTCGATATAGGCGATGGCCTGCTCGAGGCTCATCAGGATCGGCGGGGTCAGGCGCACGGCTTCGTCGGTGCCGCTGGCGCGCACGTTGGTCAGTTTCTTGCCCTTGAGCGGGTTCACTTCCAGATCATTGTCGCGCGAGTGCTCGCCGATGATCATGCCTTCATAGACCGGGTCCTGCGGGATCACGAACATCTTGCCGCGCTCTTCGAGGTTCCAGAGCGCATAGGCCACGGCGGTGCCGTTTTCCATGCTGACCAGCACGCCCTGACGGCGGCCTTCGATCGGGCCCTTGTGCGGGGTCCAGCCGTGGAAGAGGCGGTTCAAGACGCCGGTGCCGCGCGTGTCGGTCAGGAATTCGCCCTGATAGCCGATCAGCCCGCGCGAGGGGACATGCGCGATGATCCGGGTCTTGCCCGCGCCTGCGGGCTTCATCTCGACCAGATCGCCCTTGCGGGGGCCGGTCAGCTTTTCGACCACGGCGCCGGTGTATTCGTCGTCGACGTCGATGGTGACTTCCTCGACCGGCTCCATCCGGATGCCGTTCTCTTCCTTGTAGAGCACGCGCGGGCGGCTGATCGACAGCTCGAACCCTTCGCGGCGCATGTTCTCGATCAGGACGCCCATCTGGAGTTCGCCGCGCCCGGCCACCTCGAAGGCGTCGCCGCCGGGGGTATCGCTGACTTTGATAGCGACGTTCAGTTCCGCCTCTTTCATCAGCCGCTCGCGGATGACGCGGCTTTGCACCTTCTTGCCCTCACGACCGGCCAGCGGGCTGTCGTTGATGCCGAAGGTGACGGAGATCGTCGGTGGATCGATGGGCTGGGCGGGCAGGGGGATGTCGATGGTCAGGTCGCAGATCGTGTCGGCGACCGTCGCCTTGCTCATCCCCGCCAGCGTCACGATGTCGCCCGCCTCGGCCACGTCGATGGCAGTCGAGGACAGGCCACGGAAGGCGAGGATCTTGGAGACCCGGAACTGCTCGATCCGTTCGCCAGTGCGCGACAGCGCCTTGACCGTCTCGCCTGCGCGCAGGCGACCGCTTTCGACGCGCCCCGTCAGGATTCGGCCGATGAAGGGGTCGGCCGAAAGCGTGGTGGCCAGCATGCGGAACGGCTGGTCGATAGCGGCAAGCTGGCGCGGCGGGGGCACATGGGCCACGATCAGGTCAAAGAGTGCGTCCAGATTGGCGCGCGGACCCTCCATCGTCGTGTCGGCCCAGCCGGAACGGCCCGAGGCATAAACATGCGGGAAATCAAGCTGTTCGTCGGTGGCGCCGAGGTTGGCGAAGAGGTCGAAGCAATCGTTGAGCGCCTTTTCGGCGTCGGCGTCGGGGCGGTCGACCTTGTTCAGCACCAGGATTGGCCGCATCCCCAGCGCCAGCGCCTTGGCCAGAACGAACTTGGTTTGCGGCATCGGGCCTTCGGCTGCATCGACCAGCAGGCAGACGCCGTCGACCATCGACAGGATACGCTCGACCTCGCCACCAAAGTCGGCGTGGCCCGGGGTGTCGACGATGTTGACGCGGGTGCCCTTCCACTCGACGGACGTGCACTTGGCCAGGATGGTGATGCCGCGCTCACGCTCGATGTCGTTGCTGTCCATCATCCGTTCGGACGTGGCCTGCCCGGCACGGAAGGCGCCCGACTGCTTGAGAAGCTCGTCCACCAGCGTGGTCTTGCCGTGGTCGACGTGCGCGATGATCGCGATATTGCGAATGTCCATGAGAGCCTGCTTGTCCGGAGTTGCGGCGGCCTTACCGTGCAGGCGCAGAAAAGGCCAGTGACATTTCAGGTGGCGACATAGCGGTCGCGGCGGTGGTTGACGGCGACGACAAGGTTGACCACCAGCGCGCCGAGTGCACTGAGGGCGACCTTGTCCGGTGGGATGACGGCCAGTGCCACGGCAAAGAGCAGGGCGTCGCAAGCCAGTTGCGTCCAGCCGGCGCGAAACCCGGTGCGGTCCTGGATCATCAAGGCGAGGATGCCGATACCGCCCAATGACGCGCCATGGCGGAACAGGGCAAGCAGCGCCGAGCCGGATATCAAGCCGAACAGGATG
>JBBQYB010000231.1:0-2244 GCA_038209095.1 Rhodobacterales bacterium | reverse complement strand
GGTCACGCCGAAGCCTGCGAAATTCAAGCGCCCCCGCGCGGCGGAGGCTCCCGCGCGGAGTGGCGGCAAGCAGGCTTCGGGGCCCGCAAGCAAGGCTTCGGCGAAATCGAAGAAACCCAGGCGCTGAGGCCTCGCGCCGGGGACCACGGACGGCCGCGCCATCCTTCCACGCTGACCGGACGGCGGTGCCGGAGACCTGTGGCGTCACCGCCGCAGCCGCATATGGCGACAGCCTGGTGCCGCTCGCGTCGTTCGACCGGGCCCGGGACGATCATCTGATTTCGGTGTGACACCTGTTCCGGGTCCTGGAGGGGTCCGGTGTCCCGGCCCGTCAGTCCACCTCCACCAGGGCGCCCCGGTGGGCGATCACCTGTCTTGCGAGTGCTGCCCCCGCGGCGACGGCCTCGCCCAGGGCTGCGCCTTGCAGGTGCCGGGCGAGAAAGCCCGCGTTGAAGCTGTCGCCCGCCGCGGTCGTGTCGACGATCCTTGCGGCTGGCTCCGTCTCGAAGCGGGAGGCAGTGCCGGCCTGTCGGGTATGCACCGGCCCTGCGCCATCCTTGACCACGACGAGGGCTGCGCCGAGGTCGGCGTAGCGCGCGGCCGTGGCCGACGGGTCTGCGTCGCCGAAATAGGCCGCCTCGTCGTCGAAGGACGGCAGGACGATATCCGCGATCGAGGCGGCCTCCGTGACGGCGTCTCGCATGGCGTCGAGCGTCTCGAAGAGACGCGGGCGAAGGTTCGTGTCGAAGATTACGAGGGCCCCGGACGCCCGCAGGGCTGCGAGCAGCCGGGCGCGGTCCGGTTCCGCGAGAATGCCGAGGGTGATGCCCGAGAGATAGACCGCCGCCACCCCGTCGAGCGCCGCCCCGAGCCGCGCCGCGTCCTGCGCGAGCCTGCGGGCCGCGGCCTCGCCCCGCCAATAGACGAAGCTCCGCTCGCCGCGGTCGAGCTCGATCATGTAGAGCCCCACGGTGCGGTCCGGGATCCGGACCACATGGGACACGTCGATGCCCGATGCCACGATGAAATCCAGCATGCGCCCGGAGACCGTGTCCGTGCCGACTGCGCTGAGATACCCGACGCGCCAGTACGGCGGCAGCCTGCGCCGCAGATACCAGGCCGTGTTGAAGGTGTCGCCGGCGAAACCCATGGCGTAAAGGCCGCCTTGGGCCGAGGACAATTCCACCATGCACTCGCCGATCGCCAGGACCGTTCTGTTCAATGTGATCTCTCCCGCCTGTCGTCTCAAGTCGTGCCAGCAATTCGCGGGAGCCACAAGAACGTAGCCCGGACGTGGGCCGCAGGATCGATGCGAGAGGTACGGATTGCGTCCGACGGCCACGCGGCCCTTGCGTTTTCCGGACCGGCTCGGGCGCTGGACGGTTGCGCGGGGCGTGACAGATCGTCAGGTTGATGACGCGAGGCGACCGTTTGCTTTAGGGCCGCTTCGGCTCGCCCTGTCCTGATCCTTGAGGCTTCCATGACCCATGTGCGCAAGTTCTACATCCTGCTCTGCGGATACGAGATCATCCGGAAGTCGGGCTGTCTGCGCGGGGCACCGCGCGCGCAGATCCTGGCGGTGCCGATCTGCGCCTATCTGATGGAGACCGCGCAAGGCCATGTCCTGTTCGACACCGGGCTCGACACGCGGAGCCTCGTGGATCCGGAGAGGGCGCGCGGGATCTATGTGAACGACACGTTCCCCGCACCGCCCATTGTGCTGCCGGAACACGAGTTGCTGGCACAACTCGAAGCAGTGGGCGTGGTCCCCGGGGACGTCACGGACATCGTGCTGAGCCATACCCATTCGGATCATTCGGGTGGATTGCGGCATTTCCCGGCCGCCCGTGTGCATCTCCAGCGGGTGGAATACGAGGCGGCCTTTTCCGAGGAAGGGCGGAAGGCGTTGAATTTCGCCGACATCAGCGGCCCCGTCGATTGGCATCTGATCGACGGCGACCAGACGCTCATGCCCGGCCTCGATCTGATCCTCACCCGCGGGCACCGGCCGGGGCATCAGTCCGCCGTGGTGCGCCTGCCAAGCGGGGCGGTGAAGATCCTCGTGGCCGATGTCGTCGACTTGATGGAGAACTTCCAGACGGAGACCATCGGCTCCAGCATGGACGACCCTGCGGCGCTCGCGAGCCTGCTGCGCCTGAAGCGCATCGCGGCCGAGACGGGCGGCACGCTCGTCCCGCTGCACGATCCGGATTTCGTACATTCCGCGCGGCTGGCACCCGCCTT
>JBBQYB010000230.1:0-2285 GCA_038209095.1 Rhodobacterales bacterium | reverse complement strand
GACGTCATCGCGTTCCTCGAGATCGGCCGGGTCGCGGACGAATATGCGGGCAACCTGTCGGGCGGTCAGAAGAAGCTACTCGAACTTGGCCGGACCATGATGGTCGATGCCAAGATCGTGTTCCTCGACGAGGTCGGGGCGGGCGTGAACCGGACGCTCTTGAATACCGTGGGCGACGCGATCTTGCGGCTCAACCGCGAGCGCGGCTACACGTTCTGCATGATCGAGCATGACATGGAGTTCATCGGACGGCTGTGCGATCCGGTGATCGTCATGGCGGAGGGCCGCGTGCTCGCCCAAGGGACGGCGGCGGAGATGCGGGCGGATGAGGCCGTGATCGAGGCCTATCTGGGTCGCGGTCTGAAGAACAAGACGGTCCGGGTGGAGACCGGCGTGTGAGCGTGCTGATCGGCGACGCCATGACCGGCGGATACGGCTCCGCCGATATTCTGCACGGCTGCACGATTGCGGTGGACGAGGGGCAGATTGCCGTCATCGTCGGCCCGAACGGGGCCGGCAAATCTACCGCGATGAAGGCGCTGTTCGGCATGTTGCCCCTGCGCGCGGGCACGGTGCGCTTTGAGGGTCGCGACATCGGGGCCCTGTCGCCGCAGGAGCGGGTGCGAGTTGGCATGGGATTTGTGCCGCAGACGGCCAACGTCTTCGTGAGCTTGTCGGTGCAGGAGAACCTCGAAATGGGGGCCTATATCCGGCAGGACGACTTTCGCGAGACGATGCAGACGATCTTCGATCTCTTTCCGATCCTCGGGGACAAGCGCAGCCAGCCCGCGGGCGAGTTGTCGGGTGGTCAGCGCCAGCAGGTCGCGGTGGGGCGCGCGCTGATGACCCGGCCGAAGGTGCTGATGCTCGACGAGCCCACGGCCGGCGTCTCGCCCATCGTGATGGACGAATTGTTCGACAAGATCATCGAGATCGCGCGGTCCGGCATCTCGATCCTCATGGTCGAGCAGAACGCGCGCCAGGCGCTGGAGATCGCGGACACCGGATACGTGCTGGTCCAGGGCCGCAACGGGTTCACGGATACCGGAGCGGCGCTGCTCGCCGACCCTGACGTCCGGCGCAGCTTTCTCGGGGGGTGAGGATGGGCGACGCGCTCAACGCCTTCGTGCTGCTCGCGAACTTCATGGTGATCCCCGCGCTCGCCTACGGGGCGCAGCTGGCGCTCGGGGCACTCGGGGTCACGCTGATCTATGCGGTGCTCCGGTTCTCGAATTTCGCGCATGGCGATCTCATGGCCTTCGGGACCATGGCAACGATCCTCGCGACCTGGGGCCTTCAGGCGGCGGGCATCGGGATCGCACCGCTGCCGACCGCGCTTCTGGCCTTGCCGGTGGGCATCCTCGCGGCGGTGGGGCTCGTGATGCTGACCGACCGCTGGGTCTACCGGTTTCACCGCAAGCAGCGCAGCGCCGGGGTCATATTTGTGATCACCAGCGTGGGGGTGATGTTCATCTACAATGCGCTGACGCGGTTCTTCATCGGCGCGGACGATCGGCGGTTCGAGGATGGCGAGCGGTTCGTGATCCGGGTGTCCGACTTTCGGGAGATGACCGGGCTCGAAGAGGGGCTCGCCCTGCGCACCAGCCAGGTCATCACGCTGATCGTGATGGTCGTGGTGGTGACGGCCGTGTTCTGGTTTCTTAAGCACACGCGGACCGGCAAGGCGATGCGGGCCTATTCCGACAACGAAGACCTGGCGCTGCTCTCCGGGGTCAATCCCGACCGCATCGTGATGATCACCTGGGTGCTGGCCGCGAGCCTCGCGACCATCGCGGGCGTGCTCTACGGGCTCGACAAGTCGTTCAGGCCCTTCACCTATTTCCAGCTCCTGCTGCCGATTTTCGCGGCCGCGATCGTGGGCGGCATCGGCCAGCCGTTCGGGGCCATCGCCGGCGGGTTCATCATCGCCTTTTCCGAGGTCACGCTGACCTATGCCTACCGCCAGGTCGTGGGCTATCTCACGCCCGAGGGCTTCATTCCGGACGGTCTGCTGCAGATCCTCGGGACGGAGTACAAGTTCGCCGTGTCCTTCATCATCCTCGTCGTCGTGCTCCTCGTCCGGCCGACGGGCGTGTTCCGGGGCAAGGTCGTATGACCGGGACCGCCCGCATCGCGGTCCTTTATGGGGTCATGGGGCTCCTGATCGTCGCGGTCGGCGTGTTCCAGAGCTGGACCGTGGCCCTCGCCATCCTGAACCTGCAACTCGTCTCGGCGCTCATGGCGCTCGGGGTGAACATCCAGTGGGGATATGCCGGGCTCTTCAA
>JBBQYB010000229.1:0-2301 GCA_038209095.1 Rhodobacterales bacterium | reverse complement strand
CAGATGGACCGCTTCCAGGTCGCACGCGGGCCCGCCTGACCCGCCGCCCCCGCCCCCGCCACCCGGACGGCCCCCCCGGTCACGAGCGGCTGGGACGATAGTCACAGGCCGCGCGCCGCCGGCTGACACCTCGCCGCCCCTCCACCGTCCGCCGACCGGACCCCCCGGCGCGGACGCCCGGCCCTCACCCGGTGTGCGGCACGACAAGGCCTCGCCCGCTCGGCGCAGGACGCGCAGACAGCAACCCCGTCCCGGATTTCATACTGACAAGATTTCCTATCGGGCAGACCGCGCGCGCCAACGGGCGCGCGCCAGCAAAGACCCTCGCGCGCACCGCGCGCTCCTCATGGCGGCAAAGGCCGCCGCGCCTTCACCCCGAACCATACCCCCGAGTTACGCACCACTATCCAGCCTCGCAGCACTGACCGGCTCGCAATCCGCCTGCCCGCTTCGTAATCCTTGCTACGTCCCGTCGACGTGATAGCTTTCAATCCGGTCTAGAATAGTGCGCCGAGGCCCAGAATGGCCAAACCCAAAACTCTCGAAGGTGGATGCCTCTGTGGAAACATCCGCTACCGCACCACGGGTCCGGCGGGGTTCCCCCATAGCTGTTCGTGTCGGATGTGCGCCCGCCATACAGGGTCCCTGACGTCGACATGGGTCGAGTTTCCGAAGGCGCAGGTGGAGTGGACCGGCCCCGGCGCAGAACCATCGACCTACCCGTCGTCCGAGATGTCATCCCGCGCCTTCTGCGCAATCTGTGGAAGCTCCATCGGCGCCTTCGACCGGGCCCCCGTCATTGCCCTGCTGACCGGAACCTTCGACAAACCGCATCTGAAGGACCTCAAACCGGTCCGTCACGCCTACAAGGGCTCCCGGCCGAAATGGTGGCACGCGGACGCGGATGCCTAGTTCTCAGCCAGTGCGCAAATAAGCCCCCACAAGCCACGCCCCGATGTCTACCCGAGCCCCGGCCCCGACATCCGCGGCATCGGCAAATCGTCCTCCGCGCCCAGCCGGTCCCCCTGCAGCACCGACAGGCTCGCGATACGCTCCGACAGCGCGTCCACCTCGACCTGCAACACCGCAAAGGCCCGCATCGGCTCGAGGTTGACCGTGCGCATCAGCACCGTCCGCTCGGCCTCGAACGCCTCGAGCCGCCCGAACAGCGGCGCGATGCGCGCCTCCACCGCCGCCTCGATATCGCCGTGCATCGCCCCGATCCGCCGCATCGCGGTCTCGAGCGAGGCCGCCACCCGCCCCTCGACGTCGATCCCACTCGCGTCCTCCAGCACTGCGAGCCGGTCGGCGAGCGCGTCCAGGCTCTCCCCCAGCGCCGCGGCCCCGGACCGGAACGCCTCGATCTCGCCGGCGAGCGCCTCGAGCGATGGCCCCTCCCGGGCCGCGACCTGCGCTTCGAGGGCCGCGATCCGCACGGCGAGGGCCGCGATCGCATCCTCGTCCACCGGTGCCGTCGTCTCGCCGTCAGCAATCGCATCGGGCGATGAACCCGCCACCGCGACCGCCTCCGCCGCCCCAGGATCCTCGATGCCGGTAACGCAGATATCCCCGTCCTCGATGGCATCGGGGTCCTCGAAAAGCGGCACGTCGGCCACAAAGGCCTCCGTCTCGGCCGGGCCGTCCGCCACGGCGACGGCCGCGCGCACCCGGCGCGCCCGCACCCGCCCGGTGCCCCACCAGACGAGCAGGAACAGGACCATGCCGCCCAGGCTGGACCCCGCGACAAAGGCGATCTCAAGCAGGGACATCCGGATCCGCCTCCCGATTCGATCCTTATCCCTAGGCCCGGCCCGGTTAGCAGGCGCTTAACGCGCCCCCTCAACTCCCGCGAGACGCTCCGACGCGGGCGGGCGTGACGGCGCGCCCGCACCGTCGGTCCTTGCCACCTGGCGCGCGCTTGACCTTAATGCGAGCTCCCGGTGCCCGCTCGGCAACCGGGGCCGCGCCTCGACCTCGAACCTCGAAACCGGACTGCTTGCCCATGACCCACAGTGAAAACGACGGTGCCCTGACATTGTCCCCGGACGCTCCTGTGGACATGGATCCCATGCTCCTGCCGCGCCTGACCGCGGTGGCCGACACCACGCGCCTGCGGATCCTCGCGGCCCTCAGGCACGGTCACGAGACCTGCCGGGACATCGACGGATACGTCGGGATCCACGTGTCCGATCTCGCGAGCCAGATCGGCATGAGCCAGCCGGCGATCTCCCAGCATCTGGCCCGCCTGCGGCAGGCGGGCCTCGTCAGGGTCACGCGCAAGGGTCAGTTCGCTTATTACCT
>JBBQYB010000228.1:0-2322 GCA_038209095.1 Rhodobacterales bacterium | reverse complement strand
ATATGGTTGTTTTTAGCCACTTTCAGCTGCCGGTAATATTTCAGTTCAAAGGATTGCTCGGGTAGCTGTCCCAGTAAATGCCTTTCATCGGCCAGTCAGCCACTCCGGCCCATGCTGGACCATGTACGCCTCGACCTGCTTGTCGGCCCCGCTCAGCACCAGCGCGCCCACCGCGACCAGCGCCACCCCGAACACGCGCCGCCCCCCCGACCCGGCGCTCAGCATTCGCCCGCGCCAGCGCATCATCGCCTCCCGCGACAGCGTGCCCAGCACCAGAAGCGGCACCGCCGCCCCGAGACCGAAGGCGAGCATGGTCAGCGCCACCTCCCCGAGGTTCTCGCCGCGCGACGCCATCAGCGACGCGGCTCCGAGCGTCGGCCCCACGCAGGGGGCCCAGACCACCCCGAGCAGGACGCCCACACCGAACTGACCGCCGAGCCCCTGCCCGCTGGTCGAGCCGAACCGCTGGTCCGCCCAGGCGCTCACCGGCCCTGCCGCCACGGCCACCCGCGTCTGGAGCGCGGGCAGAAGCAACACCGCCCCGAACCCAACCAGCAGCACGCCGCCCACCGCCCGGAACACCCCGGCATCAAGCCCGATGGCAAAGCCGATGGTCGCGACGAACAGACCCACCAGCGTGAACGACAGCGCGAGCCCCCCGGCAAGCGCCAGGGGTCCGCGCGGATGCTGCCCCGCCGCCGTCGCCAGCACGATGGGGATCAGCGGCAGGACGCAGGGCGACAGGATCGACAGCGCGCCGGCGATCCCCCCGAAACCGATGCTCGTGAACATGACCGATGCCTAGAGCGCGCTGTCGACGAGGGCTTTGAGAGTGGCGGGATCCGTCTCGCCGACGCTGCGCGCGATCTCCGCACCCCCCGAATAGACGATCAGCGTGCTCTGCTGGCGCGCCCCGAGCGCCCGCACCACATCCTTTTGCGTGTCGAAATCGACGTCGAGATACACCAGCCCCGCATAGCGCGAATCGCTCAGGAGCGGTCCCAGAACGGCCTTTTGCGCCTTGCAGGTCGGGCACCACGGCGCGGAGATCTCCACGAGCATCGGCCGCCCCTCCGCCAGCGCCGCGTCATAGGCGGCCTGATCGAACGAAACGGCCCCTGTGGCCGCAAGCACCGATGGCACCGCGGCCAGCGCCACGGCTGCGAGCAGAATGGAACGACGATCGATCATGGCGGTCTCCGGATTGTCCCAGCGCGGACTGCGCTGCGTTCGTCCGTTCGTGGACGCGCAGTCCTCCGTTTCACACCCCTACGATTTCGTGAAAGGCCTTGCCGCAGGGACCCGGCGCTTAAACCTTCGTTAAGCGTTTCGGTCACAACGTCCCGCGACACGACGGGACGGCAAGGCCATGGATGTATCGACCCTTCTGTCGTTCGAGACCCCCTACGCGGTCTGGATGACGGGCATTCCCGACTATCTCCTGGCGGCGGTGGCGAGCGCCATAGCCACCCTCGGGCTGAGCGTGGCCTTTGGTCCGAAACGGCCCGCCTCCGCCGCGGGGGCCGCCGAGGCCACCAGCCCGAACGCCTGCGATTTCCTGATCCACGGCGGGGTGCTCCAGGCCCTGACCGAACCCGCCCGCGCGCTCATCGACGGCTTTGCCGCCAACACCGCCCGGCTTTCCGCGCTCCGGCTCCATCTCGCGGTTGATTGCCCCGGCATCGAAGAAGACCTCGAGGGCCTGATCCTCTACGGCGTCGCGTTCCGCCGGCACTGCCAGCGCACCGACGGCTCCGCCTTCGCGATCCTCGGCGAGCCGCGCGGAGCCGCCGCCTTCCTCTCCATCCGCGCCGCCACCGAGGAGGCCCGGGCCCTGCGCGACACGGAATCCGCCCTGCGGCGCACCCTGGCGGAAGCGGCCTTCCTGCGCGAGGTGCTCGACCGCGCCCCCGTCCTCGCCTGGAGCGTCGGGCCCGACGGCACCGTCACCTGGGCCAACGCCGCCTATCGCGACCGGTTCGCCCCGCCCGCCAGTGACCTGCCGGACCACCGCATCCCCGACGCCTTCGGCCATGTCCTTGACGAGGTGCCGCTCACCGCCCGGGCCGGCGGCCGCCGGCGCCGCGTCTCGGTACCCGGCCTCAACGACGGCGAGGCCCACTGGTTCGAACTGAGCCAGAGCCCGGGCCCCACGGGCGAGAGCCTCGGTTTCGCGCTCGAGGCCGACGATCTCGTGGCGGCCGAGGCGTCCCTGCGCCGCTTCATCGAGACCCTGACCGAGACCTTCGCCCATCTGCCCATCGGCCTCGCCGTCTTCGACAAGAACCGGCGGCTCGGGCTCTTCAACCCCGCGCTCACCGA
>JBBQYB010000227.1:0-2513 GCA_038209095.1 Rhodobacterales bacterium | reverse complement strand
CTCAGATCGGCCGGACCAGACGCCGGTGGACATGCATCCGGCCCTCGATGAGGCCCGGCGGGAACACTGCCTCCACCTCGAACCCCTCGCGCATCCAGAACGCGAGGCCGCGGGGATTGGCCTCGATCACCGCCACAAGCATCCGCTCGGCCCCCCGGGCGCGCGCCGTCTCCTCCAGATGCCCGAGCAGGATCCGGCCGAGGCCCTGCCCCCGCGCGCGCGCGTCAAACAGCATCAGCCCGACATAGGCGTCGCGCGGCTCCGGCCAGCCGAAGGCCATCTCGGCGATCCCTGTCAGCCGGCCGCCCCGGTAAAGCCCGACCCGGACGGAGGCGGCCGGATCGCGGCCCGGCGGCGCGCCCTCGAAGAAATCGCTCAGGGTCCCGTCATTCGGTCCCGACCCGCTCTCCAGCGCGACGTAATCCGCGGCCCGCCGGCACAGATCCATCACCGCCGCCCGGTCCCGTGCCGCGTCCAGCGGCCGGATCTGCACGGCCCCGCGCCGCAGCCCCAAAACGGCCAAGAATGGCTTTCGAAGCACGCCCTACCGCGACCGGAACAGCCCGCCGAGGATCCCGCGCACCATCGCCTGCCCCTGCCGGGTTCCGAGCTGGCGGATGACGGTCTTCGTCACGGTCTCGGTCAGCGTGTCCCCCGACGACCGCCTGCGCGGGGTCGGCTCGGGTTTGCGCGCCTTCGCGAATTCCTTCTCCGCCATCGCCTTCGCATCGGCCTCGGCCAGCATTTCCTCGGCCCGTGCCAGATCGGCCGCGGCCGTCTGCGCCCGTTCCCTGAGGATCTCCTCGGCCGAGCGCGCGTCCACCGCCGTGTCGTACTTGCCCGCCACCGGCGACGCCGCGATGCTCGCGGCCCGTTCCTCCGCCGTGACCGGTCCCATCCGCGACGCGGGCGGGCGGATCAGCGTGCGGCTCACCATCGCGGGCACGCCCTTTTCCTCGAGGAGCGACACCACCGCCTCGCCGGTCCCCACCTCGCGGATCGCCGTCTCCGTATCGAACTCCGGGTTGGCCCGGAACGTCTCCGCCGCTTGCCGCAGCGCCTTCGCATCCCGCGGCGTGAACGCCCGCAAGGCATGCTGGATCCGGTTGCCGAGCTGGGCCAGCACCTCCTGGGGCACGTCGTCGGGGTTCTGGGTGACGAAATAGACACCCACCCCCTTGGAGCGGATCAGCCGCACCACCTGCGCCACCTTGGCGACCAGCGCCGGCGAGGCGTCCTTGAACAGCAGATGCGCCTCGTCGAAGAAGAAAACGAACACCGGCTTGTCCGGATCGCCCACTTCGGGCAGCTCCTCGAACAATTCCGACATAAGCCAGAGCAGGAACATCGCATAAAGCCGCGGCGACTGCATCAGCCGGTCGGCCATCAGCACGTTGATCCGGCCGCGCCCGTCGTCGGTTGCGATCAGATCGGACAGCCGGAGCGCGGGCTCGCCGAAAAAACCCGCCGCCCCCTGGTTCTCGAGCACCAAAAGCTGGCGCTGGATCGCCCCCACCGTCGCCGGCGCCACGTTCCCGTAGGTCCGGCCCACGTCCTTGGCGTTCTCCGCCAGCCAGACCAGCATGGCGCGCAGATCCTTCAGATCCAGGATCGCCAGCCCCTGGTCGTCGGCGACCTTGAAGGCCACGTTCATCACGCCCTCCTGCGCCTCCGACAGTTCCAGCATCCGCGAGAGCATCAGCGGACCCATCTCGCTGACCGTGGCGCGCACCGGATGCCCCGCCGCCCCGAACAGGTCCCAGAAGACGGCGGGAAACCCCTCGTAGGGATAGGTCCCGAGGCCGATCTGCTCGGCGCGCGCCTGCAAATTCGCGTGAGCCTTGTGGGCCGCATCCCCCGGCCGCGAGACCCCCGAGACGTCGCCCTTGACGTCCGAGACAAAGACCGGGACCCCCGCCGCGCTGAAGCCTTCGGCGAGGATCTGGAGCGTCACGGTCTTGCCAGTGCCTGTCGCCCCGGTGATCAGCCCGTGCCGGTTCGCGTACCGGAGCATCAGCCGGCGCGGCTCCGCATAGGAGGCACCACCACCCCCGACGAAAATTGCATCAGTCTCCATGCAGAAGGCTCCGATGGTTAAGAAAGTTAAGGAGTTTATTAACCATTGGCCGCTAGCCTGCAATTGTGTCCGGTGCACTTCGTGTCGGGCACGCGACTTCCTCCCTGTTGGACTGGCCGCAGAGCGTGCTCTGCGGCCTTTTTTTCGTCCGCTCCGGGATTACCGGGCCCGGCCCCCGACGTCCGGCTTGACCGGCCCTGCGGTCTGGAATAGCGTCCAATCACAACAACCGCCCAGTCTGACAGGGAAATCGCGAAAGCGGGGAAAAGGACGCCGAACGGCGTCCTTTTCACTTTTGGCGGACCGCCCGGTGCGATTGACACGCCCCTGCCAAAGATGGCAACTCGGCGCTCCTGTGTCGAGCAAATGAGCGGATCATGCCCCTTAACCGGTTCCCCCTTACCCTCGCTGCGGCGCTAAGCCTCGCGATGGCCGT
>JBBQYB010000226.1:0-2617 GCA_038209095.1 Rhodobacterales bacterium | reverse complement strand
CCGCCCCGGGGGGCCCGGGGGCGGGCCTGTGTGTGGCTGGTGCGCCCCCTGCACAAACCCCCCCGCCCCCCCCCCGCGGGGGCCGCCCGCGATTCTCGCGCCCGCCGGGTGGACGCGGCCTGATTGCGAGCGGACGGAATTCGGCACCCCCCATGCCCTCCGCCGGAGGCTCCGGGCATCCGATCGGCAAAACGCCCCACCGGGGCGTTTTGTGTCCGATCCGTAAGGCTCAGAGCTCTGCCTCAGCGACCGAGGCGCGGATGCTCGAGTGCGTGTAGGACGCCGCGCAGTTCCGCGAGGCCCTTGAGCCGGCCGATATAGGAATAGCCGGGGTTGGCGGGCCGGTCGATGTCGGGGCCGAGCAGGTGGCCGTGGTCGGGGCGGAAGGGGATGGGACGGTCGTCGCCCGCAGCCCTGCGCGTGCGTTCCTCCGCCAGCAGGATGTCGAGGACCTCGACCATGTCCGTGCCGCCGCCGAGGTGGTCGTCCTCATAGAACGAGCCGTCCGGTTCCAGCGTGACGTTGCGCAAGTGGGCGAAGTGGATCCGGTCGGCGAAGCTGCGCGCGATGGCTGCGGGATCGTTGTCGGGGCGCGACCCGAAGGAGCCGGTGCAGAGCGTGAGGCCGTTCGCGGGGCTGTCGACCGCCTCGAGGAGCGCCGTCACGTCCTGCGCGGTCGAGACCACCCGCGGCAGGCCGAAGAGCGGGATGGGCGGATCGTCGGGATGGATGGCGAGCCGCACCCCGCACTCCTCCGCGACCGGGACCACCGCACGCAGGAAGGCGGCCAGCGTCTCGCGCAGCGCCGCATCACCGAGGCCGGCATAGGTCGCGATCAGGGTGGCGATGGAGGCGCGGTCATGGCGCGCCTCGCCGCCAGGCAGGCCGCGGATGATGGTGGCCTCGAGGCGCGCGATGGCGTCCGGGGTCATCGCGGCGTGGCGTGCGCCGGCGGTGGCGATGAGGTCGGCGGGATAGTCGTCGGCCGCGTTCGGGCGGCGCAGGACAAACACGTCGTAGGCGATGAAGTCGGGCAGGTCGAACCGCAGGGCGAGGCCGCCGCCGGGGCGCGGCCAGGCGATGTCGGTGCGCGTCCAGTCCACCACGGGCATGAAGTTGTAGCACACCGTGCGTATCCCGGCGCGGCCGAGGCGATTGAGCGTGTCCTGCCAGGCGGCGATGGCCTGCGGGGCGCCTCCGTCGCCGCGCTTGATGGCGTTAGGCATCATGATCGATTCGCAGACGCTCCACGTCAGGCCTGCGGCGGCGACGGCATCGCGGCGCGCGCGGATCTCGTCCTCGGGCCAGGCCGTGCCGGGGGGGATGTGGTGCAGCGCCGTGACGACGCCGGTGGCCCCCGCCTGGCGGATCTGCGGGAGGGTGACGGGATCGGCGGGGCCGAACCAGAGCCAGGTCTGTTCCATGGGGTCTCCGGTGGGGTCTGGGGGTCAGGCGGCGCTGGCCTCGAGGGCGGGGATGACGCCGTTCCATTCGATGGCCTGGACCTGACGCTTGAGGTTATCGGTGAAGTCGCTGTGGCGGGGCAGGTCGGTGCCGAAGACCGGCTCGTAGCCGAGCATGGCGGTGGTCCGGGCGACGGCGCCCGCGTCCGCATGGGGGCGGCCGGGCCAGCGGGCGAGAACGGGGTCGTCCACAGGCAGCGGCCGGCCGGCGTCGTCTGTTCCGCGGTTCGAGGCGATCCAGGCCGCGAGCGCGAAGGTGATGGCATCGGCCGGGGCGCGTGCCCGCAAGAGCGAGCGCAGCGGGGCGATCAGGCGCGGAGGGGCCTTCTGCGAGGCGTCGGTGGCGATCTGGGCGAGGGTATGGGGCAGGGCGGGATTGGTAAAGCGCGCGGAGAGGCCGGCGCGGTAGGCCGCACCGCGCCGCGGGTCGATGGCGAGCGTGGCGGCGGCCTCGTCCCAGTAGCGCTCGAGGAACCGCGCGATGGGCGGGGAGGCCGCGGCCTCGGCGACGGTGGTGAGGCCCGCAAGCCTGCCGATGGCGGCGAGGGCGGTATGCGCGCCGTTCAGCAGGCGCAGCTTCATCTCCTCGAAGGGGGCGGTGTCGGTGACAAACTGCACGCCGCTCGGCCCGAAGGGCGGGCGGGGACCCATGAAGCGGTCCTCGATGACCCAATCGAAGGCGGGCTCAGCGATGACGGGGCTCGCATCCGTGAGCCCGAGGGCCGCGACGATCCGGTCGCGGTCCGCTTCGGTGACGGCGGGGGCGATGCGGTCGACCATCGAGGACGGACAGGCGACATGGGCCGCGATCCAGCGCGCGAGACCGCGGTACCGCGCATCGGCGAATTCGAGGAGCGCGCGGCGCAGCATGTCGCCGTTGCGGGGGAGGTTGTCGCAGGACGCGAGCGTCAGGCCCGGCGCGCCGTGGAGAAAGCGCCGGTGGAGGCCCGCCGCAAGGAACCCCAGCGCCGAGACGGGCGGGCCGGTGCCCGCGAGATCGTGTGCGATGCCCGGATCGCCGCGGTCGAGCCGGCCGCGGCCCGCGTCCCAGCCGTAGCCCTTCTCGGTGACGGTGAGGGTCACGAGCCGGGTGCGGGGGGCGGCGATCCGCGCGATGAGCGCCTCCGGATCCTCCGGGGCCACGAGGATGCCGA
>JBBQYB010000225.1:0-2727 GCA_038209095.1 Rhodobacterales bacterium | reverse complement strand
TGGACTGCCCCCATCGAGTGGTCCGATTGAATTGTTAGTGTATGGTCGGCCTTTGGTCCATTGGGATGAAGCTTTCCGGAGCGGGCGGCTGGTATCCGAGGGCGCTGTGCGGCCTGACGGTATTGTAGTGTCGGCGCCACTGCTCGATCAGGATCTGGGCCTCGCGGAATGAGAAGAAGATCTCACCGTTGGGGAGTTCGTCGCGGAACCGGGAGTTGAAACTCTCGCAACAGCCGTTTTCCCAGGGTGATCCTGGCTCGATGAAGGCTGTTTTTGCTCCGACGGCTGCGATCCAGCCGCGGACCTTCTCGGCGATGAATTCGGGGCCGTAACACCTTCGGAATGACGCGCTGACGGAGGCCATGGCCGCCTGCCCAGCCCTCACGGGCGCAGCTGGCGGTCATGGCCGGGCCTCGGGTCTCTACAGTGGTTCTGCACGAACTGCACAGCAGAGGAGACCGACCATGACCGAGGACATCATCGGCGAGTGCTACATCTACCTCATATTCCGCATCGCCTCGGACGCGGGTAACAAGGTAGGCGAGTTCTATACCCCGACCGCCGTTTCCGGTCTGCTGGCCAAGCTGGCCGCGCCTTAGCCCGGCTATTCCATTTGCGATCCGGCTTGCGGGTCGGGTTCTCTACTAATTCAGGCTTCGCAGGAGGTCGGGTCCGAGAACTTCGCCCTCTACGGGCAGGAGGTGAACGGGGCGACCTGGGCGCTGGCCCGGATGAACATGTTCCTGCACGCCAAGGACGCGGCCCGCATCGAATGGTGCGACACGCTGAATAGCCCGACGCTGGTCGAGGGCGACCACCTGATGCGCTTCGACGTGGTGCTCGCCAAGGGTACCGGAACCCGGTACCCATGCTGGCGGATGCGGACAGGTTGCGGGCACTTGTCGAGAGTCCTTCGCCCGACTGTTGCCAGCGGAAACTTGGCCCCCGTTTCATCCGCCGAACAGCAGCATCAGCGAGACACCTGCCCAGGCGGAGAAGCCGGTCAGCACCGCCCCCCAGACCGTGTCGGTGGCGACCATCGCCCAGGACCACCGCTTCATGATGGACATCGACGTGAACTCGTAGGTCCCGTAGGCCATCGCGCCGATGATCGCCCCCTCGAGTGCGGCACGCCCCGGATCGGCACCCTGCAGGGCCGGGCCGGAGACGAGAAACACGAGCCCCGCGACATAGGCGAGATAAAACAGGCCCGCCGGGGCCAGCATCGGGCTCTCGCGCATCGTCTCCCCCAGATGGCGGGTGAAGAGCGGCTTGATCACGAACATCAGCATGATCGCATCGACCGCGAGAAAGATCAGGGCCGTGACGGCATAAAGGATCATCTGGAACAAGGCTCCCGGTTGAGGCGTCGATCGCCCCCAACGCGCGACACGCCCCGAAGGTTCACCCGGGCGCGGCCCCTCCCGGCGCGGAACCCCGCCCCCGGGCCCCGCGTTGCTGGCGGACAGCCCGCGGCCCTCCCCGCGGGCTCCCCTTGCCGCTCTCACGAAAGGTCCCCCATGGCGCAGCGGCCGGTCTGGAAGGGTCAGCTCCGCCTGTCCCTCGTCTCGATCCCGGTGGAACTCTACGCCGCGCACAATTCCGCGGCGCGGGTGTCGTTTCGCAAGATCCACAAGCCCAGCGGCAAGCGCATCCACTACGACAAGGTCGCGGACGGGATCGGGCCGGTGAACGCGGACGACATCGTCAAGGGCTACGAGGTGGACTGCGACTACATCCTGCTCGACCCCGAGGAGATCGACGCGATCCGGCTCGAGACCAGGCGGACGCTCGAACTCGTGCAGTTCGTGGGGGCCTGCGAGATCCCGCCGCTCTATTTCGACCGGCCCTACTACCTCGTGCCCACGGACGAGCTGGCCGAGGACGCCTACCGCGTCGTGCGCGACGCCCTGCGCGCGGAGGAGAAGGTCGGGCTGGGCCAGATGACGATGCGCGGCAAGGAATACCTCGTGGCGATCAAGCCCTGCGGGGACGGCCTGCTGCTCGAGACGCTGCACTACGCCGACGAGCTGCGCGACAGCGCGCCGATGTTCTCGCACATCAAGAACGCGCAGGTGGACGCGGAACTCCTCGATCTCGCGACCACGCTGATCTCGCGAAAGACCGCACCCTTCGACGCGGCGGCCTTCATCGACCATTACGCCGAGGCGCTCGCAGGGCTGATCGCGGCCAAGAAGCGCAGCCGCAAGACCCCGCGGGTCAGCGCCGAGGCACCGGACCGGCCCGCCGGCGAGAACGTCGTCGATCTGATGGCGGCCCTGCGCCAGAGCCTCGGCGCGGGCCCGAAACCCGCCGGCAAGGCCGCGGCCCCGAAGAAGCGCGCGCCGGCCGCAGCTCCGAAAAAGCCTGCCGCGGCCGAAGCCGCACCGAAGGCCGGCCGGAAGAAGGCCTCCTGAGTGGCGCCGCCCGCAGACCGGCTGGCGGAGTACACCGTCCGGCGCGACTTCGCGCGCACCCCCGAGCCGCGGGGCAGCGACGACGGCCCGCGGCCCGGGGGCCTGCGCTTCGTGGTGCAAAAGCACGCCGCGACCCGCCTCCACTACGACCTGCGCGTCGAATGGAACGGCGTGCGGCTCCGGTGGGCCGGGCCCCGCGGGCCGAGCGCCGATCCGCGGCAAAAACGCCTCGCGGTGCGGACCGAGGATCACCCGCTCGACTACCGCGATTTCGA
This sequence comes from Rhodobacterales bacterium, assembly GCA_038209095.1. Lineage (GTDB taxonomy): Bacteria > Pseudomonadota > Alphaproteobacteria > Rhodobacterales > Rhodobacteraceae > Amaricoccus. Next base: position 35 of record JBBQYB010000225.1, on the reverse strand, counting down.
GGGCACCATCCCGCGGGGCGATTACGGGGCCGGCA
>JBBQYB010000224.1:0-2741 GCA_038209095.1 Rhodobacterales bacterium | reverse complement strand
GCGCTCCTGTCAGCGCCATACGCAGGTCTTGGACTTGCCGGTCTCGCGCATGATGGCGTTGGTGCCGAGACCATCGGCCGTCAGAAGCACGATCCGGGCGCGCCAGACGTGCTTCCGCGGAGCGTTGCGGTCCCGGACCACCGCCGTCAGACGAGCATGGTCGGTCGAAGAAACTGTGACGGAAATTCCTGTGCGCATGTCCCAGACTCGCAAGCGCACATGCCAAAGGGAATCCCAATCGGGACCCTTTTGTCAGGCAGGAACCACTAGCTTTCAGTTAAGTTGTGGCAGCAGCAGAAACAGCGTCGCGGTCAGGGCGCCGTTGAGGCCCATGGCAATGCCGGCGAAGGTGCCGGCTTCCTCGGAGACCTGGAAGGCGCGCGCGGTGCCGATGCCGTGGGACGCCGTCCCGGCCGCGAACCCGCGGGCGGCAAAGTCGGTCACGCCGAGCGCGTTCATCAGGGGTGTGACGAGGACGGAGCCGAGGATGCCGGTCAGCACCACGAGCACGGCCGTGAGAGCTGGGATGCCGCCCAGCGTCTCGGAGATGGCCATGGCGATGGGGGCGGTGGTGGATTTCGTGGCGAGGGAGGCCACGATGGGGGCGGGCGCGCCGAAGGCGTAGGCGATGGCGACCGCCGAGCCGATTGCCGTGAGCGAGCCCGCAATGAGCGCCGCGCACATCGGCAGCAGATTGGCCGCGACATTGGCGCGGTTGCGCCAGAGCGGCACGCCGAGGGCCACGGTGGCGGGGCCGAGCAGGAAATGCACGAACTGCGCCCCCTCGAAATAGGTCCGGTAGGGCGTGCCGGTGACGGCGATGAGCCCGATGAGGAGCGCGGAGGCGATGACCACCGGGTTCGCGAGGGGATGGCGGCTCAGACGTGCAGAAATCGCGTCGGCGACGACATAGGCCGCGAGGGTGGCGGTAAGCCACAAGAGCGGGGTCTCGGCGAGATAGACCCAGGCGCGGTAGAGGGGGGCCTCCTCGATCATGTCCTGTGGCGGGCCTGGAGACGGGCCGTGGCGCGGAAGGTAAAGACGGTCACGAGCAGGGTCGCGACGGTCGAGACGACGAGGGCCGCCGAGATCGCGAGCCAGTTCTGTGCGATGAGCCCCGCTTGCTGGACGACGCCGACGGCCGCCGGCACGAAGAGGAGCGAGAGGTTCCTCAGGAGGCCGTCCGCGACCTGGTCGAGCGCGGGCGAGGTGCGCCCGACCCAGGCGAGGCCCGCGACCATGAGGGCCATCCCGAGCACCGGGCCCGGAAAGGCGAGGGCCATCGTGCGCACGACGAGTTCCCCGGCGAGCTGGCAGGCGAAGAGGAGCGTCAGGGCCTGGATCATGGGGACCTCCGTGCGGCGTGATCCTGACGGGGCAGCGCGGCGGGCGCAAGCGGCGCGATCACGGTCTGTTAACCAGTCGGGGGCATGATGCGGCATCCTCGATGGGAGACCCGCCATGGTCCAGCATAGCTCTCCTCCGCCGCTGCGTGCGGTCGTGCTCGATCTGATCTCGCGGCGGGCGCGGGCGGAGCCGGACGCGGAGCTGTCCGACGAGGACTATTTCCTCGCGCAGCTGCGGGCGGCGGTGGCGATGGACGAACGCCCCGGCGCGCGGCTGCATGCGCTCTATGGCGGGGTGCGCCCGGACCGTCTGCGGGGTCTGCTGGCAGGCCATTCCGACTGAGCCCCGCGGCCGGGCTTGAAGCCTGCGCGCTTCGGTCGCATTAAGGCGGGATGAGCGCTCAGCCCTCCGCCTCCAGCATCCTTCCCGTCCGGCGCGTGCTGGTGATGGTCAACCCCGGTGCGCGCCGGGGGGCAGAGGGAATCGAGCCTGCGCTGGCCCGGCTGCGTGTGGCGGGTCTCGAGGTCGCGGTCGAGAGGTTCGGCGGACCCGCGGAGATCGAGGCCGACATCCTGCGGCGCGCGGCGGAGGTCGCGGCCGTGGTGGTCTGCGGCGGCGACGGCACCATGATGCGGGCGGCGCCTGCGATCCTCGAGACCGGGCTGCCCTTCGGGATCCTGCCCATGGGGACAGCCAATGACCTCGCGCGCACGCTCGGCATCCCGGAGGATCTGGAGGCGGCGGCCGACGTGATCGTGGCGGGGAACCTTCGGGCGATCGACGTGGGGTTCGTGAACGACCATCCGTTCTTCAACGTGGCGTCCATCGGGCTGTCGGTGGACCTGACGCGGACGCTGACGACGGATCTCAAGCGCCGGTGGGGGCGGCTTGGGTATCTGGTGGCAGGCATGCGGGTGCTCGCGCGGGCGCGGCGGTTCAGCGCCTGGATCTGCGAGGACGGGGACCGGGTGCGGGTCAAGACGCTGCAGATCGCGGTGGGCAACGGGCGGCATTACGGCGGGGGCAACGTGGTCGAGGCCGGGGCGGACATCGACGACGGGCATCTCGATCTCTACAGTCTCGAAATGAGCAGCGTGTGGAAGCTGGCGCTGGGGCTGCGCACGTTCCGCAGCGGCGCGCACGGGGCCTGGACGGACGTGCGCACGGCGAAGGGGGTGGGCTTCGACATCGAGACCCGCAGGCCGCGCGACGTGAATGCGGACGGCGAGATCGTCACCCGGACGCCGGCGCGGTTCCGGATGGCGCGCAAAGCCGTGCAGGTCTTCGCGCCGGAGCAGCCGTAGGATTTTGCCAAGCATGTTTGCTGTCGGCTGGCGGTTGCTTACGATCGGTTAACGAAGATCGGTGCATTCCTGGCACGTTAACGTTTCAGG
>JBBQYB010000223.1:0-2762 GCA_038209095.1 Rhodobacterales bacterium | reverse complement strand
ACGGTGCTCGGCGGGGCGGGCGTGATCGGCCTGGCGATCGGCTTTGCGGTCCGGGACACGCTGGAGAACTACATCTCCAGCATCATGCTGAGCCTGCGCCAGCCTTTCCGCGCCAGCGATCATGTCGTCATAGAGGGGCATGAGGGAAAGGTGGTCCGGCTCACGTCGCGCGCCACCGTCCTGATGACGCTGGACGGCAATCATCTCCGCATCCCCAACGCGATCGTGTTCAAGGCCGTTATCCTGAACTACACGCGCAATCCCGAGCGACGGCTGGAGTTCGAACTGGGCGTCGACGCCAACGACGACCCGGCATCGGCCATTCGTACCGGTGTGGCGGCACTGGTGGCGCTCGACTTCATCCTCGTCGATCCAGCCCCGACCGGGGTGATCGTCACGGTCGGCGACAGCAATATCGTCCTGAGGTTCATGGCCTGGATCAATCAGGGCGAGGCGGATTTCCTGAAGGCGCGCAGCGGCGCGATCCGGGCGACGAAAATGGCGGTGGAGGCGGCGGGCTTCACCCTGCCAGAACCGATCTATCGCCTGCGGATCGACCAGCTTCCGGACCTGGCGCGCGCGGAGACAACTCAGACCGCGCGGGTTGCTGAAACGCCCGACACCCGGCCGCTTGGACGGGGCGCCAGGGGTCCCGACGCCGAAGTGTCCGTGCGCCCCGACGACCATATCGATGAAACGATCGAGGCGGAGCGACGCGCAACCTCCGAAGAGGACCTGCTATCGACAACGCAGCCGATTGAATAGACGAAAGGCTTCAGGCGGTGGTGCCCTGTGGCGCGGATAGCCTGCCCGCGCGGCGACGGGCACGCACATAGATGATGGGCGTCACAAGGGTTCGCAGAATGGCCAGGGCAAACGCCAGCCCGTATACCCGGATGCCAACGAGAAAGATATCGCCATCGACGGTCGATGACACCAGCGGCTCCGCGAGGATGGCGTTGGTGACGGGTTTCAGATTATCCGGCCCGAGAAAGAACAGAAAATAGCCGACCGATCCCGCCAGGCCTTCGCGCACAAAGGTCCACGTCGCCTGCATCGGGCCAAACTCGCCAAACAGCCTTGCCTGCACCGACTGCGGAGCAAAGGCGTAGCTCGTTCCGAGAAGCGCGAAGATGAGCAGGAACATGACCAGGCGCGCGCCGTAGGCCCCTGACAGGAGCGCGACGGTTTGACCCGGTCGCATTCGCTGGATCAGGGATGCGCGTTTCAGATCGTCATCGTTGAGAGCCGGGATGAGGTCGGGAAAGGTGGAACTGACGATTGAGATAATTTTGCCGATCAGGTCTGCCAGGACGATCGCAAGCACCAACAGAAAGAGCATCGAGGCGACATTGCGCTCGGCGAGAAGTGTGTTGATCGTTTCCGAGACGCCGAAGACTGCAACAATTGCAACGACGAGGATCGCGATTATCGAGCCTTCGATCGTCCGGCGGACGACGGTGATGATGCCCAGCATGGCGCTACCTCGGCGTCGTGAGAAGTCCGACAAACCTCCGTAGCATGTTACTGGGACCGGGGCGGCCTTCGACACGTGTCGAAGGCCGTGGGCTGAGCCTACATCGCCCCGGAGAACGGTGACGCGAGCGTGACTGCGGTCACAGACTTGCCGACAGGGTCGAAGGTGCAGCTGTAGATGGACGGTGCCAGCACGTCGCCGGATTCGGCCCTGAACGAACGCGTGACAATTACCCGGTTGGGACCCGCCGTCACAGCCTTCCAGCCGGGCTCGGCCTGGAAGGTGGCGGGAACCGGCAATCTCGCCTTCACCGCGTCGTCGCAGGCACCGACCGCCAGGGACTCGTCGGCGGGCGACCATGCCGAACGCGCAGTCTCGAGCGTCTGTTCGCGCTGTTCGGACAGGCCTGCTGGTTCATCGCAGCCCGTCAGTATCAAGGTGGCGAACAGGGCCATGGTAGGCAGCCCGGTCGGCGTTGCGCGCGCTGTTTCCATTCCTATGTCCTGTCGCCTTTCAAGCCTGCGGTGCCGTGATCCGGACTCGGCCTTCGGACCGAGGCCAAGCCCGAAGGCAGAGGACCGCCCGGGTTGGCCGATCGGTCCTCTGCCCATCGCTGAGTGACGTCAGTTGGCCGGCGGTGTTGTGGCCATTCCGTCCGTGGTCAGACTTCCCGGCGCGGGCTGGCTGGCATTCGCGGCTGCGCGATTCGCCGTCGCCTCGAGCTGGGCGTCGCTCACGGCACCCTCGGGCATGGTCGTGGTGATTTCGGCTTCTGCGACCGAGGTCTCCGCCGTGGCGGACCGCTCATCAGACCCACAGGCTGAAAGCGTCAAGGCCGCGCTTGCCGCAAATACCGCTGATGAAAAACTTCTCATGATCTTCCTTCCATGGCTGACGAAGGGGCGGGTTGCCGCACGTCTTTGCGCCTGGGGAGAGCGGTTACCCAACGCAAAGGTTCCGGCACCGAGCGCTGAACACCCGATTGCGTGTGTTTCACAGCCTTGAGATCGATCGACGCGGGACGGTGGCGAGCCAGTCCGGGGCCGTCAACGCGTTACCGCGAGCGTGCACCTAGCCTGGACCCCAATCGACGCCGACCCGTGTCCCCTCTCCCATGCCTGCTTTCATTCGGTGGGACACGACCCCATGACGGGAAACCTGCGGCTCATCCTTTTCCGCCGACAGACGTTCCGGCTTCACAGACGGCGGCGATCCATGACCCGCGAACAGGGAAACTCTCATGCCAGACTTTATATTCAACGGCTGGAACGGAGTGCTGCGGATC
>JBBQYB010000222.1:0-2766 GCA_038209095.1 Rhodobacterales bacterium | reverse complement strand
ATGGGTAAGGCGAAATTCGAGCGGAACAAGCCGCATGTGAACGTGGGCACGATCGGCCACGTGGACCACGGCAAGACGTCGCTGACGGCTGCGATCACGAAGTTCTTCGGCGAATACAAGGCGTATGACCAGATCGACGCCGCCCCCGAGGAGCGTGCGCGCGGCATCACCATCTCGACCGCCCATGTCGAGTACGAGACCCCGGCGCGGCACTATGCGCATGTCGACTGCCCGGGCCATGCCGACTACGTCAAGAACATGATCACCGGTGCCGCCCAGATGGACGGCGCGATCCTGGTGGTGTCCGCCGCCGACGGCCCCATGCCGCAGACGCGCGAGCACATCCTGCTCGCCCGCCAGGTCGGCGTGCCGGCGCTGGTGGTGTTTCTCAACAAGGTCGACCAGGTGGACGACCCCGAACTGCTGGAGCTGGTGGAACTCGAGGTGCGCGAGTTGCTCTCGTCCTACGATTTCCCCGGCGACGACATTCCCATCGTGACGGGCTCCGCGCTCGCGGCCCTCGAAGGGCGCGATGCGGAGATCGGCGAGAACGCGGTGCGCAAGCTGCTCGAGGCAGTGGACCAGTTCATCCCGACGCCCGAGCGGCCCATCGACCAGCCGTTCCTGATGCCGGTGGAGGACGTGTTCTCGATCTCCGGCCGCGGCACGGTGGCCACGGGCCGCATCGAGCGCGGGATCCTGAACGTGGGCGACGAGATCGAGATCGTCGGCATCCGCCCGAACCGCAAGACCACCTGCACCGGCGTCGAGATGTTCCGCAAGCTGCTCGACCGCGGCGAGGCGGGCGACAACGTGGGCGTCCTGCTGCGCGGCGTCGACCGCGAGGGCGTCGAGCGCGGGCAGGTGCTGTGCAAGCCCGGCTCCGTCAAGCCGCACACCAAGTTCGAGGCGGAGGCCTACATCCTCACCAAGGAAGAGGGCGGGCGGCACACGCCGTTCTTCGCGAACTACCGCCCGCAGTTCTACTTCCGCACCACGGACGTGACCGGCACCGTCGGCCTGCCCGAGGGCACGGAGATGGTGATGCCCGGCGACAACCTGAAGTTCGAGGTCACGCTCATCGCCCCCATCGCCATGGAAGAAAAGCTGCGCTTCGCCATCCGCGAGGGCGGACGCACCGTCGGGGCCGGCGTCGTCTCGAAGATCCTCGAGTAACCGGCGCACCCTTGCGGGGATGACGGGACGCGGGCGGATCATCGCCCGCGTCTTTCGTTTTTAAGGCGGACCGACGCGCCGCGCTGCTGGACAAGGATGCGCGGGACCGCCATCAGGAGCCGAACGGGAGCCGCCAACATGGATCTGACCGAGGACCAGCGCGTCTATGCGATCGGCGACGTGCACGGGCGGCGCGATCTCCTGGATGCGATGATCACGCGGATCCGGGGGGATCTGGCAAGCCGGCCGCACGGATCGGCGCGGGTGATCTGTCTGGGGGATTACATCGACCGCGGTCCGGACAGCCGAGGCGTCGTCGAGACGCTGCTGGCGTTGCAGGCGAGCGACCTGAGCGCCGATTTCCTGCTGGGCAACCACGACAGCTATGTCGAGGCCTATCTGTCGGATCCCGACTGGTATGACCGGACGTATCACTGGCTGCATCCCACCATGGGCGGGGCCGCGACGCTCGCGTCCTACGGCGTGCCGGATGCGAGCGAGGGGCATCCGGCCAAGACCCGCGATGCCTTCGCCGCGGCCATTCCCGAGGCGCATCGCACGTTCCTGCGGGACTGCCGGCAGTGGCTGCGGGTGGGAGGCTACGTGTTCGTGCATGCGGGCCTGCGGCCGGGGGTGGCGCTGGAGGCGCAGGAGCGCGACGACTGCATCTGGATCCGCGAGCCGTTCCTGTCGTCGACCGCGGATTTCGGGTTCAAGGTGGTGCACGGACATACCATCGTGCCGACCGTGGAGCATCACGCGAACCGGATCGCCATCGACACGGGCGTGGCGAAGGGCGGGCCGCTGACGTGTCTGGTGCTGGAGGGGGCGGAGGCGGCGCTGCTCGCCGAGGACGGGCCGCGGTCCCTGCCCCTCGGCGCGGGCCTCGGGCTTGACCGGCTGGGGTCGAGCCTGCGGCGGAGCCTCGGCGCGCTCTGGCCGCGGTAGATCCGGGCATATTGATCCCGTCCGGCGATGTGTCCACGCGTGGACAAACCGATAACCTACTGATATAGTTATGAATTAAGGAAAAGATTTACCAGATCGTAAGCTCCGTTAACGGCCGCCGCAGACCCGTCTGGACAGGAAGCAGGGGTGCGGTCACTCTGGCTGAAACGCAACAACCTGCGGCGCGCATGAACCACCCCATAACGGCGACAATTTCGGCGTGCTGCGCGAGCACATAGCCACAACCTCCGTCGTTATGGTCTATCTCGATCCGCCGTTCAACTCGAACGCCAGCTACAACGTGCTGTTCCGGGGGCCGCAGGGCAACCAATCCGCCGCCCAGATCGAGGCCTTCGACGACACCTGGCACGGGTCCGATGCGGCGGAGGAGGCCTTTGCCGGCGTGTTGCGCTCGGGCAATGCGGCGGCGGCCGAAATGCTGCGCGCCATGCGGTCGTTCCTCGGCGAGAACGACATGACGGCAAATCTGGCGATGATGGCGGTGAGGCTGATCGAGCTGCACCGGTTGCTGAAGCCGACTGGAAGCCTCTATCTGCACTGCGAGTGGAATGCGAACTATATCCAAGAATATAGAATCCTGCTTACGTGAAGACACCACAGTTCCCAAATTTTGAGCAAGCC
>JBBQYB010000221.1:0-2800 GCA_038209095.1 Rhodobacterales bacterium | reverse complement strand
CCGCCCGCGGTCTTCGCCCTGCCGTTCTTCCAGCTCTACTCGGCCGTGGGGCTCTTCGACACCCACATCGCGGTGGCCCTCGCGCACTGTCTCTTCAACGTGCCGCTCGCCGTCTGGATCCTCGAAGGCTTCATGCGCGGTGTCCCGAAGGAGATCGACGAGACCGCCTACATCGACGGCTATTCCTTCCCAAGGTTCTTCGTGAAGATATTCATGCCTCTGATCGCGAGCGGCATCGGTGTGGCCGCGTTCTTCTGCTTCATGTTCTCCTGGGTCGAGCTTCTGCTGTCGCGCACGCTGACGGCCGTGAACGCGAAACCCATCGCCGCCACCATGAGCCGCACGGTCTCCGCCTCCGGCCTCGACTGGGGCGTGCTCGCGGCCGCGGGCGTCCTGACCATCGTGCCGGGCGCGCTCGTGATCTACTTCGTGCGCAACTACATCGCCAAGGGCTTTGCCCTTGGCCGGGTCTGAGGAGACGACGATGGATCTGTCCTGGATGGCGTGGACGTCGCCGACGGCCCTGTTCTTCTGCGCGATCGCCATCCTGCTCGGGGTCTTCAGCGTGCTGGCCATCCGCTATCCCGAGACGCCGCGCAGGGGCGTGTTCCGGATGGAGACCACCCGCGGCGACCGGCTGTTCATCAGCCTGCTCGGCTCGGCGTTCATCTGCCTTATTCTGCTCGCTGTCTTCGGTCCCCCGATCTGGTGGGCTCTGGCAGTCTGCCTGGCCTGGGCCGCGGCGGTCTTCCGCTGGGTCTGATCCGAGATACGCGGCCGGGGCGCGTTTCCCCCGGCCGCGGTACACGACACGAAACGCTTTGAAAGAAACGACAAGGGGAGAATTCGTCAAATGACGAAGGTACTGAGATCAACGGCGGCTCTCGCCGCATTGGTTGTGGGCTTCGGCTCCGCCGCCTGGGCCAACGAGGCCGCCATCGAGAAATGGCTGCCGGAATTCCAGCCCTCCGCCCTCACCGAGGACGAGCAGCGCGCGGAACTTCAATGGTTCGCGGAGGCTGCGGCCCCGCTCGCCGGAATGGACATCAAGGTCGTGTCCGAAACAATCACCACCCATGTCTACGAGAGCCAGACGCTCGCGGCGGCCTTCTCCGAGATCACCGGCATCAACGTCACCCACGACCTCATCGGCGAGGGCGACGTCGTCGAACGGCTGCAGACCCAGATGCAGACCGGCGAAAACATCTATGACATGTACGTCAATGACAGCGACTTGATCGGCACCCATTGGCGCTATCAGCAGGTGCGTAACCTGACCGACTGGATGGCGGGCGAGGGGGCGGCCTTCACCAACCCCGGCCTCGACATCGATGATTTCGTGGGCATCTCCTTCACCACCGGACCGGACGGCAAGATCTACCAGTTGCCCATCCAGCAGTTCGCGAACCTGTACTGGTTCCGGCACGACTGGTTCACCGATCCGGAGATCGCCGCCGAATTCGAGGCGGAGTACGGCTATCCCCTCGGCGTGCCGGTCAATTGGTCCGCCTACGAGGACATCGCCGCGTTCTTCACCGGCAAGACGATCGACGGCCGCGAGATCTTCGGCCACATGGACTACGGCAAGAAGGACCCGTCCCTCGGCTGGCGCTTCACCGATGCCTGGCTCTCCATGGCCGGGAACGGCGACGTGGGCATCCCGAACGGCAAGCCCGTGGACGAATGGGGCATCCGCGTCGACGAGAACGACCGTCCCGTGGGCTCCTGCGTCGCGCGCGGCGGTGACACCAACGGCCCTGCGGCGGTCTATGCCATCAACAAGTACATCGACTGGCTGAAGGCCTATGCCCCGCCCGCCGCCGGCGGCATGGACTTCTCGGAATCCGGTCCGGTGCCAGCGCAGGGCGCCATCGCCCAGCAGATCTTCTGGTACACCGCATTCACCGCCGACATGGTCAAGGAAGGCCTGCCGGTCGTGAACGAGGACGGCACGCCGAAATGGCGCATGGCCCCCTCGCCGCGCGGCGCCTACTGGCGCGACGGCATGAAGCTCGGCTACCAGGATGCGGGCGGCGTCACGCTGATGCAGTCCACGCCGGTCGACCGCGCGCAGGCAGCCTGGCTCTACGGCCAGTTCATCGCCTCGAAGACCGTGGACACGAAGAAGAGCCACACCGGCCTCACCTTCATCCGCGAAAGCACCATCCAGCACGAGAGCTTTACCGAGCGAGCGCCCATGCTCGGTGGTCTGGTCGAGTTCTACCGCTCGCCCGCCCGCGTCCAATGGTCGCCGACGGGCACGAACGTGCCGGATTATCCGCGTCTGGCGCAGCTCTGGTGGCAGAACATCGGTGATGCGTCCTCCGGTGCCAAGACCGCGCAGGAAGCGATGGACGCGCTCTGCGAACAGCAGGAAGACGTGATGGAGCGTCTCGAGCGCTCCGGCGTCCAGGGCGACCTCGGCCCGCTCCTCAACGAGCCGCAGGATCCCGAAGTGTGGTACGCCGCCGATGGCGCGCCGGTCCCGAAGCTCGCCGACGAAAAGGGTGAGCCGATCACCATCACCTACGAGGATCTGATCCAGTCCTGGCAGTGAAACGACCCGAGGCGAACGGCACATTCCGCCGTTCGCCTCGACCTTTCCTGAATCGAATATTGTCCATTTTGAGTTGCTAGAATAGTCCGGTGGCCGATAGGTTGTGTTTCGGCATGCAATTTTGACCCCTCAGGCGGGGTGATCGGCGTCCAATTTTGACCCCCCTGTTGATCTGGCAGACGGTTCGTTGCGGGGCAGCGGACGGAGGGGGAGTTGAAGGGGGGTGGATACGTTCGCGCGGGT
>JBBQYB010000220.1:0-2829 GCA_038209095.1 Rhodobacterales bacterium | reverse complement strand
TTATGGGCGTACCGGTGGTCCGGCCCTCGAAGACGCCCGAGAGGATTTCCACCACGTCGTCCTCGCGGCGCTGGGTGGTGAACTTGTTCTGGCCGGGTTTGCGCGCGTCCATCCAGGGCTGGATGTCCGCCTCCGTCAGGGTGATGCCGGGAGGGCAGCCATCAATGACGCAGCCTAAGGCCGGGCCGTGGCTCTCGCCCCAGGTCGTGACGCGGAACAGATGGCCGAAGGTGTTGTGGGACATGGGGATGCGGCTCCGTCTTTGCGCCCGACCTAGCCCGGCGCGCGACGGAAGGAAAGCGGGCGGGACCTACCGGTCCGGATAGACGGTCGTCCAATCCTCGGCCATGTCGACGACGACCCAGCCGGCGTCGGGGGCGGCATCGAGACCGCCTATGGCGCTCTCGCGGTCATAGGCCCATTCGCGGTCCGCGTCGGTGTGGTGAACCAGCAGGCCCATGCGGGGGTCGGGCCCGGCGGTCGCCCAGTCCAGCATCTCCTTGTCGCCGTCGGAATTGCCCGCGACGAAGACAGGCCGCCGTCCGATGCCGCGCACGATGCCCACCGGCTTGCCGGCCCCGTCGTCGATGAAGGCGACGCCGGGCGCGCGCATCACCTCCGGCACGCCGTCGATGATCTCGAAGCGGGTCTCCAGCACCGTGCCGATGACGTTCTGCGGCGGGATACCGTAGGAGGTCTCGGCGAAGGCGCGCACGAAATCCTGGCCGCCGCCGGTGACGATGTAGGTCTCGAAGCCGTTGTCGCGAAGAAGGTCCAGCAGCTCCAGCATGGGCTCATAGACCATTTGCGTATAGAGGAGGCCCGTGTCGGGATGGCGTGCCGTGGCAAGCCAGTCCGCGACCTCCGCCACGAAGGTCTCGACGCTCATGCCGGTGGTCGCGGCGTTGACGACCTCCAGCAGGGCCTCGGTGCCGCCGGACAGGACGCCGGCCACGTCGCCGGCCGCTGCGGCCTGTAGCGCCGGCGTAGTGGCCCAGGCGGGATCGGCCGCGGCGAGCCGGGCGGCACGGTCGAAGATGAAAGTCGCCTGCACGTAGATGGGCTGTTCGGCCCAGAGCGTGCCGTCGTTGTCGAAGACCGCCACGCGCTCGGGCTCGGGGACGAAGCCCTGGGACGCGGGATCCGCCGCCGCCGCGACGAAGTCGAGAATCGCCGACTTCGCCGCGCCCTCGCGCCAGGAGGGCAGGGGATCGGTCTGGGCAAACAAGGGTGCTGCCAGCAGGAGCAGCGCGGCCGCAAGTCGGAGCATGGCGTGACCTCGGGGTGTGGGGGCTGCGGGCCGCCGGGGCGGCCCGCGAGCGGTCTATTTGGAGCCTGCGCCCCGCAGGATCAGCTCGGAGGCATTGCCGACGGTGAAGCTGCCCGGCGTCTGTCGTGGCGGGAACTCCTCGAAGGTCGCGAGGAACTGGTTCACGTATTCTGCCGCCGGTAGCATCAGAAACGCGTGGTCCAGATACCAGTCCCAGTAGGTGTTCGACGTCAGGATCGACCGCTCGTACGGATCGCGGCGCAAGTTGAACAGGAGCGGGATGCGCAGCTCGGTCCAGGGCTCGCCCCAGGCGAGCAGCGTCGTCTCCTGGCGCTGTTCGAGGAAGATCGCCTTCCAGTCCTCGAAGCGCAGGGCCGTCAGATCGCCGGTGTCGGAGAAATAGAAGATCTCCTGACGCGGCGTCTCCTCCGCCTCGCCCAGCAGGTAGGGCAGCGTGTTGTAGCCGTCGAGATGGACCTTGTATTCGCGCCCGATCGCCTCAACGCCGCCCGCGAGCAGCTCCGCCTTGATCTCCGGATCCCCGGCCACGGCGAGGAACGTGGGCAGCCAGTCCATATGGTGCATGATCTGGTTCGAGACGCTCCCCGCCTCGATCCGGCCCGGCCAGCGCACCATTGCGGGCACCCGCCATCCGCCCTCCCAGTTGGTGTTCTTCTCGCCCCGGAACGGCGTCATGGCCGCGTCCGGCCAGGAGTTCATGTGCGGGCCGTTGTCGGTGGAATAGACGAGCAGCGTTTCCTCGGCGATGCCGAGTTCGTCCAGAAGATCGAGGAACCGGCCCACGTGCATGTCGTGCTCGACCATTCCGTCGGCGTATTCGTCCTGGCCCGAGATCCCGCGCAGCTCCGGTTTGACATGGGTGCGAAAGTGCATGCGCGTGCCGTTCCACCACATGAACCACGGCGTGCCGGCGGCGTCCTGTTCGCGGATCCAGGCGATGGCTCCGTCCACCGTCTCGTCGTCGATGGTCTCCATGCGCTTGCGCGTCAGGGGGCCGGTGTCTTCGATGGTCTGGGTTCCGTCCGCGTTGGCCACGGACCTGAGCACGCCGCGCGGGCCCCATTTCTCGAGGAAGGCCGGATCCTTGGGATAATCCGGCAGTTCCGGCTCCTCCTCGGCGTTGAGGTGGTAGAGGTTGCCGAAGAATACGTCGAAGCCGTGATTGGTGGGCAGCATCTCGTCCCGGTCGCCGAGGTGGTTCTTGCCGAATTGCGCGGTGGCATAGCCGTTTGCCTTCAGAAGGCCCGCGATGGTCGGATCCTCGACCTGCATTCCTTCGGTGGCCCCCGGCATCCCCACCTTGGACAGGCCGGTGCGGAACACGCTCTGGCCGGTGATGAAGGACGACCTGCCGGCGGTGCAGGACTGCTCGCCGTAATAGTCGGTGAAGATCATTCCCTCAGCGGCGATCCGGTCGATGTTGGGGGTCCGGTAGCCCATCAGGCCCATCGTGTAGGCGGAGATGTTGGACTGCCCGATGTCGTCGCCCCAGATGACGAGGATGTTGGGCGGGGTCTCCTGTGCGCTTGCCGTCCAGC
>JBBQYB010000219.1:0-2832 GCA_038209095.1 Rhodobacterales bacterium | reverse complement strand
CGCCGGACCGCCGCTCCATCTCTCGGCGCTGTTCAGGATCGCGCGAGACGTCGATCTCCGCGAAGGCCACGCCCTTCGCCGACAGCAGACGCTTGGCGGCGGCGCAGTACCCGCAGAGCGGCGACGTATAGACGGTGACAGACTGCATGCGACGCTCCCGAGAAACGCCCGATCATAAACCCTGGGCATCGGCGAAGGCAACGCGCGCCAGCGCCAGCACGTCGATCCGTGCGGCCCCCGCCGCCCGCAGGCAGTCCGCACAGGCCGACAGCGTCGCCCCCGAGGTCAGGACATCGTCGATCAGCACAACCGCCTTGCCCTTGACCCGCGCCCGGTGCCGCGCGGACACCTCGAAGGCACCGGCCTGGTTCGCGGCCCTCGTCGCCCGGTTCATGCCCTCCTGCGGCACCGTCGCCCGGGTCCGCGTCAGCAGGTCCACCACCGCGGGCTTGCCCGACAGCCGGGCCAGGCGCTTGGCCAGTTCGCCCGACTGGTTGTAGCGCCGCTTGACCAGCCGCCGCCAGTGCAGCGGCGTGGGCGCAATGAGGTCGCACCCGCCCAGGATCTCGCGCCCCGCCCGTTCCATCCACCCGGCCAGGGGGTTCACCATGTCGAGCCGGTCGCCGTGCTTGAGCGCCAGGATGACCTCGCGCCCGACGCCCTCATAGACCACCGCCGCCGCGCCGCGGTCCCAGGCCGGCGGATGCCGCGCGCATCCGTCGCAGGTCTCACCCGACCCGGTGTCGCCCATCAGCGGCACGCCGCAGGTCCCGCAGGCATGGCCTGATATGAAATGCGTCTTGGCCCAGCACGCGGGACAAAGCCCATGCGGCGCATCGGTCGGCTCCGGACAAGCGAGGCAGCGGGGCGGGAAGATCAGGTCCATCAGCGAGGTTTTCAGCACGGCCAGCATGGTGTCTTCTCCGGATCCCGCTATGTATCGCCCCATGACTGCCCAGCCGCCCGACCTCTTCGACCCCGACCTGCTCGCGCTCCGCCGGGCGCGTGCCGCGACGCTCGGCCCCGCCGATTTCCTGCACGAGGCCGCGGCAGCCGAGGTTGCAGAAAGGCTCACCGAGGTTAACAGGACGTTTCGCGACGCCGTCGTCATCGGGCCGCGCCCGGAGACCTGGGTGCGCGTCATGGGCCGCCCCGCCCGCGTCCTCTCCGACGCCCCGGTGCTCGACCTCGAACCCCAGAGCGTCGATCTCGCCGTGCATGCCCTGGCGCTCCATTGGGCCAACGATCCGGTAGGCCAGCTTGTCCAGCTGCGCCGCGCCCTGCGCCCTGACGGCCTCGCGATCGCGGCCCTCTTCGGGGGCCGGACGCTGTTCGAGCTGCGCGTGGCGCTCGCCGAGGCCGAGATCGCCGAACTCGGCGGGCTCAGCCCGCGCGTGGCCCCCTTCGGCGAGATCCGCGATCTCGGCGCCCTGCTCCAGCGCGCGGGCTTCGCCCTGCCCGTCGCCGATTCCGTGCGGTTCGACGTGGTCTACGCCAATCCGATGGCGCTCCTGCGCGACCTGCGCGCGATGGGCGAGACGAACGTCATGGCGGCCCGGCTGCGCCGCCCCACGCCGCACCGCGTGATCGCGCACGCCTGCGCGAAATACGTCTCCGGGTTCGGGCTGCCCGACGGTCGCATCCCCGCCACCTTCGAGATCGTGTTCCTGACCGGCTGGGCCCCGTCGGCGTCGCAGCAAAAGCCGCTCCGCCCCGGCTCCGCCCAGACCCGCCTCGCGGATGCGCTTGGCGTCCCCGAACGGGGTCCGAAGGCCCAAGATTGACGCGCTGGACGCCCGGCCTAGTTATTTCTGCTTGCTTTCATTCGGATTGCCGAGGTCGGATCGCCCATGTATGACGCGCAGATGAAGCATTGCCCGATTGCCCACAACAAGCCCGGCGAGGGCCGTCTCGTTCATGCAGCACCCGACCATCCGCCCGTCCCGCAAGCCCGGATCGGCGTGATCCTCTCCAACCTCGGCACGCCGGACGCGACGGATTACTGGTCGATGCGGCGCTATCTCAACGAATTCCTGTCCGACCGGCGGGTCATCGACTATTCGCCCTGGCTCTGGCAGCCGCTCCTGCAACTCATCATCCTGACGAAACGCCCGTTTTCCTCCGGCGAAGCGTATCGCGGCATCTGGAACACCGATGCGGACGAGAGCCCGCTCCTCACCACCACGCGCGCCCAGGCGGAGGCCGTGGCCGAGCGCATGCGGGAGTTGCACGGCGACCAGGTCGTGGTCGATTTCGCCATGCGCTACGGCAATCCCTCCACCCCGTCGGTCATCAGGAAACTCAAGGACCAGGGCTGCGAGCGGATCGTGTTCTTCCCGCTTTATCCGCAATATTCCGCACCGACCACGGCGACCGCGAACGACCAGGCCTTTCGCGCGCTGATGAAGATGAACTGGCAGCCGTCCATCCGCACGGTTCCGGCCTATTACGACCACCCGCTCTACATCGACGCGCTCGCGCGGTCGGTCGAAACGGCCTATGCGCGGCTCGACGTGCGGCCGGACATCCTCGTCACCAGCTATCACGGCGTGCCGCGCCGCTACCTGCTGGAGGGCGATCCCTATCACTGCCAGTGCCAGAAGACGACGCGCCTGCTGCGCGAGCGGCTCGGCTTCTCCGAGGACGAGATAAAGGTCACCTTCCAGTCGAAGTTCGGCCCGGAGGAATGGCTCCAGCCCTATACCGTCGAGGAAGTCGCCCGGCTTGCGGAGGCCGGCAAGAAGAACATCGCCATCATGGCCCCCGCTTTCTCGTCGGATTGCGTCGAGACCCTCGAGGAGATCAACGAGGAGATCCACGAGAGCTTCGAGG
>JBBQYB010000218.1:0-2852 GCA_038209095.1 Rhodobacterales bacterium | reverse complement strand
TCCAGCCCTATACCGTCGAGGAAGTCGCCCGGCTTGCGGAGGCCGGCAAGAAGAACATCGCCATCATGGCCCCCGCTTTCTCGTCGGATTGCGTCGAGACCCTCGAGGAGATCAACGAGGAGATCCACGAGAGCTTCGAGGCGGCCGGCGGCGAGACCTTCACCTACATCCCGTGCCTCAACGCGGAAATCCCCCACGTCGACATGATGGTCGCGATCCTCGAGCGGGAGATGGCGGGCTGGATCTAGGCCGGCCGTCTCTCAGGGCGGCCCGGCGATCAGGACAGCCTGGCTCCGCCGTCGCATGCGCCTGCGGACATCTCTGGCATGAAACCCTTGGCGCGTTTGTTGATCGGACGGCCGCGGTAGGTGGTGACACCGTCCCGGATGACGACGCTGCCGTCCGCCAGGGCTTCGACGAATTCGCCCTGAACGAGGACGCAGCTCGAAAGCTGGATGGTTCTGTACATGCGTTTTCCCTCAGTTTTCGTTTTTTGTTAACCCAACCCTAATCGGCACCGGACGTCCTGTCACCCATCCCATAGTCCTATATACAACTTTTTCCGAAACGGGTGCGATGGGGCCGCTGGCATCCCCGATCATACGATCTTAACGTTAGCGCGCGGTTAACGAAGGTGAACGGCTCGGCGCGGCCTTCGTCCGTCGCCCGACATCTTCGGAACTCTCAGCGAGGCAATCTGCTGTAGGGGCAGACGTCCTCGTCGAACGGCACGTGACGTTGACGGAACTGCGTGCCCTCGACGACCTCCGGCGCGCCGATGCGGTCCATGCGGAAATGCCGGAAATCCTCGCGGGCAGGATCCCAGGCCACCAGATACCAGATCGGCGGCAGGATCAGCATGGCCTGCGGTTCCACTTCGCGGCGCGTCCGTTGCCCAGCGGCATCTCGGTAGGCAAACCTCAGGCGCAGCCGGTGCAGGAAGGCGGTCTCGAAGGCGGGCAGCAGACCCGAGTCAATCGACCCCAGGTCCGACAGGTCCTGGAGCGGCGAGAGTTTGCCCACATGCAGACACGCCAGAAGACGGCGCAGATCGCGTATCTTTTCCGGCGGCAGGGTCCTTTCGATCTTGGCGAGCCCAGCCTCCGCAAGCCCCGAGAACGGCAGGTATCCGGCCTCGCGCAGGGCCGTCACGCTGATCAGCAGGGCAAACACCTCGGCCACGGCGAGCCGCGCCGTGGTCTGCATCGATTGCGCATCGAGTTGCAGGCCGCCCCCGCGTCCGGGCTCGGAATGGATCGTAAAGCCCTGGTCGCGCAGGGCCGCGATATCGCGCAACACCGTGCGCCGCGAAACGCCGACCTCTCGGGCAAGCACATCGGCGGTTGCCGTTCCGGACCGGCGAAGGCTGCTCAGCAGGGCGTCTTGGCGGGTTCGTATGTTCATGGGGCCACCTTGACATCAAAGGTGACAGATTCTGGCACGAATGGCTTTTACGGGTCCCGCACCATCATCAGGAGCAAGGATTTCGTCATGAGACGCACCGCCGTCAACCCGTGGGACTGGTCCCTGAAGCTCGGATACAATCAGGCCGAGATTATCGAAGGCGCAACCCGCCAGGTGACCTGCGCCGGTCAGACCGCCGTCGACGCGGACGGCAGCCCGCAACACCTCGGTGATATGCGCGGCCAGATCGGTCTGGCGCTGGACAATCTGGCTGCGGTGCTGTCGTCCGCAAACCTGGACCTGAGCCACATTACCCGCCTCGGGATCTTTACCACGGATGTAGATGCGGCGCTCGAGAACTTCGACGTGCTGGGGACGCGTTTCGCGGCGGCCCGGTGTGCCCCGCCCATGACCCTTCTCGGCGTGACGCGCCTGGCCGTTCCCGGTCTCCTCTTCGAAATCGAAGCAACTGCCTGCGCCTGACGGTATCCCTACTGTAGCCGGCACGGCACCGATCGGATCCCGTTCAACCTTCGGCCTGATTGCCGGGCCGGCCGGTGCCTCCACCGGGCGAGAAGACGCGGCCGTCCCTAGCCAAGAAGGTCGCGCAGCACCGGAAGCAGCGGCCGGTCGGCGGCGGGCATCTCGTAGCGCCCGAGGTCCGCCACCCGCACCCATTTCAACGCCGCATGCTCGCGCGGCTGCGGGGTGCCGCGCCATTTGCGGCAGACGAAGACCGGCATCAGCAGGTGGAAATCCGCATAGGCGTGGCTCGCGAAGCTCAGCGGCGCGAGGCAGCTCTCCCAGGTCTCGATCCCGAGCTCCTCGGACAATTCGCGCATCAGAGCCGCCTCGGGGGTCTCGCCCGCCTCGATCTTGCCGCCCGGAAACTCCCAGAGCCCCGCCATGGATCGCCCTTCCGGGCGCTGGGCGATCAGCACTCGGCCGTCCGGATCGACCAGCGCCACGGCGGACACCAGCACCAGTCTCAAGAGCGGTAATCCGCGTTGATCTCGATGTAGCGGTGCGTCAGATCGCAGGTCCAGACCGTGGCGGACCCCGCCCCGATCCCCAGATCGACGCCGATCTCCAGCTCCGACCCCTTCATATAGGCGGCCCCGTCGGCTTCCGCGTACCCCGGATCCACCCGCCCCTCGGTCGCCACGCTGATGCCGCCGAACCGGATCGCCAGCCGGTCGCGGTCCGCCGCGGCCCCCGACTTGCCCACCGCCATCACGATCCGCCCCCAGTTCGGGTCCTCACCGGCCAGCGCGGTTTTGACCAGCGGCGAATTCGCGACGGAAAACGCGACCTTGCGCGCATCCTCGTCGCTCGCGGCCCCGCTGACCGCCACCGCCACGAATTTCGTGGCCCCCTCGCCGTCGCGCACCACCAGATGCGCCAGATTCAGCATGACGTCGTGCAGCGCGTCCTGGAACGCCGCGGCC
>JBBQYB010000217.1:0-2875 GCA_038209095.1 Rhodobacterales bacterium | reverse complement strand
GCGACGCGTTCGGATCGCCATGGCCTCGAGCTGCCCCGACGCCAACGCCTTCCGTCTTGCCCACGCCCGATTATGCCGCTGATCCGCAGCCGCCCCGCAAATCCATCACCGCCACCAACCAACCCGACACCGATCGCGCAGAGGCCGCCCTCTCGAAGGCGCCGTGCGAAGACGTCCATGGCCGCAGCGCTTCTTGAGCGCAGGCAGCGCGATCGGGCGTCTCATGGCCACTCGTGACCTCCACAGAACGTCCGGTGAGAAATGCGGGCTAAAGGCTTTCCAGGACGTATGTCGCGTCTGGATGTAGACGACAGTTACAGCCTGCCTCCATCGGGTAGTACAAGTAAAATCTTAGTGCTTGACAGGTCCGGATGCCACAGATGCTATTTCGCCGCGTGTGACGCCGAGGCTCGAGCTTCTCGCGATGGTGCGCTCGGCCCGGCTCGGGGCGGGGAGCCGGCAACCTGTCTGAATGTCCTGCATGGTATCGGGTTCCTTCCACTCGGCCCGCCACTCGGGCGGGCGCCTTTCGGCTCAATCGAGCGCGCGGGATCCGCCCATCGCAGGCGTGGATCGTCGCGCTCCGAGTGGAGGTGTGATCGGACCGGTCCCGGGCCGGAGGGTTCGGGCGAGAGTCCCTTCGTCTGGTTCGCAAACGCATGACAGCCCCGCCCAAACTGGGGCGCCGGTCATCGGCACCCCAGCCACGCACGACGGCGCTACTCGCCCGTTCGCCCATCCCGCAGGGCCGTGAGCGCCGCCTCGGCCGAGACGAGATCAGCCACATGGACGCGGCGCACGAGGAAGCGCCGCAGATGCTCGGCGACCGGGAAAAGAGCCTCGGCCACGGGCGTGCGCTCGGGGCGGCTCCACGGCTCCCACTCAATCACGTCGTCGCCGCAGACGGACTTGGGCATTCACTCCGTACGCGTCTCCGTCACCGCCTCGACGAGCGCGTCGCACCGCGCGAGCAGCGCCGCGACATGCGTCGCGACATCCTCCGCAAGGGCGGAGTTCCCTGAGAGCCGCAGTGCGAGACTGGCGAGGCCCGGATCGGACCCCATCGTAAGCGCAGCCTGTGGGCCCCTACAGCTGGCGGCTTGACGCTGGGACTAAGGCCCATCGCGTGAGTTCGTCGATGCGGCTCTGGGGATTGGCGGCGATCGCCTCAAGGGTGGCGACGAGCTACGCGAAGGGGTCGACGTCGTTGATCTTGCAGGTCTCGATCAGCGAGGCGATGCGGGCCCAGTTGGCGGTGCCCTCTTCGTGACCTGCGAAGAGACTATTGTTTCCGGAGGGTCAGTGGCCTGATCAGGTTTTCGACGGCGTTGCTGTCCATCTCGACGCGACCGTCGTTGAGGAAGACGGTCAGGCCTTCCCAGTGATTCGCGAAGTAGGCGAGCTTCCCGCCCATGCGCGAGCGTGCCGAGACCCGGGTGTGGGCACCGGCCAGCCAAGCGGCGAAGGCCTCGACCAGCGGCTTTGTGCGCGCCTGGCGGACGGTGCGGCGCGCCTCGAGCGCCATACCGGCGATCTCGGCCTCGATGGCGTGGAGGTCGGCGATGCGGCGCAGGCCCTCCTCGGCGATCGGCGAGGCGTAGCGGTCGAAAATCTCGCGCAGCTTGCGCCGCCCGTGCGCCCAGCAATGGGCGAGCACGAGCTGCCTGTTGCCGCTGCGTGCGTCGCGCTCGGTCTTGTATGCGCGGTGGCCGTCGACCTGCAGAGTGCCGTTGAAGCCGTCCAGCACCTTCCCGGCGTGCTCGGCGCCGCGGCCGGGCGCGTAGTGGTACACCACGCCTGGAGGGTCGGCGCCGCCCCAGCGCCGATCGTCGCGCGCCAGCGCCCAGAGATGGCCGGTTTTCGTCCGTCCCCGGCCGGGGTCCAGAACCGGGGCCGTGGTCTCGTCGAGGAACAGCTTGGTGGACTGCTTGAGCACCCCGCCATGCGCGAGACGATGGGCGCGAGGTGGAAGGCGGCTTTGCCGACCCAGTCGGCCAGCGTCGAGCGGTTCAGCTCGATCCCGGCGCGGGCGAAGACTGCGCCTGGCGTTACAATGGCAGGTGGTCGACATACTTGGACACAAACACGTGGGCGATTAGCCGCTCGGTCGGCAGCGCGTCTTTGATCAGGTGGGCCGGCGCCGGCGCCTGGGCGACAGGCCCCGCGCAGCGGCGGCAGGCATATTTCGGCCGGATGGTCACCAGCGCGCGGAACTGGGCGGGGATGACGTCGAGCCGCTCGACGCGGTTCTCGCCAATTCGGGCCATCTTCCCGCAGCCACAGGGGCACAGGGTGCTCGCGGGCTCGATCACGCGCTCGATGCGGGGCAGTTCCTCCGGCAGTCGACTCTTGATTGCGCTTGACGCAGGTGCGGGCTGGACGCGACGCTGCAGGCGTCGCGTCGGCGCGGGTCTTCGCCTCCTCGGCCGCGGCGACCGCCGTCTCCAAGTCCTCGAACGCCAACTGGCGCCCGTCCTCGCTCAGCTTCTCGGACCGCTGCCGTAGAGGACCTGCCGGAACTCCGCGACCAGATGCTCGAGCCGGCGGTTTTGCTCGGCCAACGCCGCGACGTCGGTCTCGAGCGCCAGCCGCCGCGCGCGCTCAGCTGGACTGCCCCCATCGAGTGGTCCGATTGAATTGTTAGTGTATGGACGGCCTTTGGTCCATTGGGATGAAGCTTTCCGGAGCCGGCGGCCGGTATTCGAGGGCGCTGTGCGGCCTGACGGTATTGTAATGTCGGCGCCACTGCTCGATCAGGATCTGGGCCTCGCGGAGCGAGAAGAAGATCTCACCGTTGAGGAGCTCGTCGCGGAACCGGGAGTTGAAACTCTCGCAACAGCCGTTTTCCCAGGGTGATCCTGGCTCGATGAAGGCT
>JBBQYB010000216.1:0-2910 GCA_038209095.1 Rhodobacterales bacterium | reverse complement strand
AACGCGACCGAGACGATCAGTGCCTCGATCGAGGAGGTGTTCAAGACGATCGCCGAAGCCGTCGCCATCGTCGTGCTGGTGATCCTGCTCTTCCTCGGTTCTTTCCGCTCGGTGGCCATGCCGGTGGTGACGATCCCGCTGTCGCTGATCGGCGTCTGCTTCGTCCTCTTCCTGATGGGCTATTCGATCAACCTCCTTTCCCTGCTGGCCATGGTGCTGGCGATCGGTCTGGTGGTCGACGACGCCATCGTCGTGGTGGAGAACATCCACCGCCACATCGAGGAAGGCATGACGCCGATGGATGCCTCGGTCCTCGGCATGAAGGAGATCACCGGCCCCGTCATCGCGATGACGATCACCCTGGCCGCGGTGCTGACGCCGCTCGCGTTCACCGGCGGTCTGACCGGCTCGCTCTTCGCCGAATTCGCCTTCACCCTGTCCGGGGCGGTCATCATCTCGGGCATCGTGGCGCTGACGATCACGCCGGCCATGTCGGCGCGCATCCTGCGCTCCGGCGAGGCCGGCCGGTTCCAGCGTTTCGTCGACGGCACCTCCGACCGGCTCGCGATCTGGTACGAGAGGCGCGTCTCGAGCTCTCTGAACTACCGGCCGGTAACGCTCCTGATGGTCGTGGCCCTCCTCGGAGCCACGGCCTTCATGTTCCTCAACACCACGAGCGAGCTCGCTCCCGAGGAGGATCAGGGGG
Source organism: Rhodobacterales bacterium (assembly GCA_038209095.1). Taxonomy (GTDB): domain Bacteria; phylum Pseudomonadota; class Alphaproteobacteria; order Rhodobacterales; family Rhodobacteraceae; genus Amaricoccus. Next base: position 2,204 of record JBBQYB010000216.1, on the reverse strand, counting down.
CGCTCTTCGCCATCCTGAACGCGCCGCGCTATGCCACCAAGGAATACACACAAACCTACGTGGATCAGATCTCCGATCTCACCGGCGATATCGAGGAGGTGCGGACGCGCTTCTCCATCGTGGGCCTGGGCGGAAGCCCCACCCAGGCCTTCTACATCTGGCCCCTCAAGGACTGGTCGGACCGCAATCGCAGCCAGGCCGAGGTCCAGCAGGACATCCAGGCCCGCCTCGGCGGCAGCGCGGGCCTCGAGGGGTTCGTGTTCTCCCCGCCGTCCCTGCCCGGGTCGGGCGGCGGCCTGCCGATCACGGTCGTGATCCAGTCGATCTACGAACCCTCGCGGGTCTTCGAGATCGCGGACCAGATCCGCCAGAAGGCGCAGGCCTCCGGACGCTTCATCGTCGTCCAGAACAGCCTGTCCTTCGATGCACCCGAAGTGCGTGTCATCATCGACCGCGACCGGGCTGCGGCCCTGAACGTGCCGATTTCCGAGATCGGCTCCACCCTCGGCCTTCTCGTCGGCGGCGGCCCCGTGGGCCAGTTCGACCGCGATTCCAACAGCTACGACATCATCACCCAGGTCCCGCGGGAATGGCGCGACAACCCCGAGCGGCTGGGGACCTTCTTCGTGCGCGCCGCGACCGGAGAGATGGTCCCGCTCATCTCCGTGGTGACCATCGAGACGGGCTCGGCCCCCGCCTCCATCGAGCAGTTCAACCAGCTCAATTCCGCGACGATCTCCGCGCTGCCGATCCCCACCGTCTCGACCGGCGACGGGCTGGCGGTCATCCAGGAGATTGCGGCCGAAGTCCTGCCGGAGGGGTTCTTCATCGACTATTCCGGCCAGTCCCGGCTGGAGGTCTCACAGGGCAACACGATCCTGATCGCCTTCGTGCTCGCGGTGGTGGTGATCTATCTGGTGCTCGCCGCCCAGTTCGAGAGCTTCCGCGACCCGTTCATCATCCTCATGTCGGTGCCGCTCTCGATCTTCGGCGCGATCCTTCCGCTCAACCTCGGGCTGGGAACGATCAACATCTACACCCAGGTCGGACTTATCACGCTCATCGGGCTGATCACCAAGCACGGGATCCTGCTCGTGGAGTTCGCGAACCAGGAACGCTTGGTCAACGGGTTGAACCGGCAGGACGCCATCGTCGCGGCGGCGAAGGTGCGGCTGCGGCCGATCCTGATGACCACCGCGTCCATGGTGCTCGCGGTCGTGCCGCTGATCATCGCCTCCGGGGCAGGGGCCGCGGCGCGGGCGTCCATGGGCATCGTGATCTTCTCCGGGCTCCTGATCGGCACCATTTTCACGCTCTTCGTCGTGCCGATGTTCTACACGCTGATCTCGCATCCCGACGCGCAGCCCGAGCCTCGTGCCGATGCCGGCGTCCCGAGCCCCGCCTGACCCCAAGCCGGGGGATTGCGCCTTTTCCGCGCCGCACGGCTGTGCTAGCCCCCGAAACGCGGGTCCCCCAGACCTGCATCTGCCCAGGTCGTCGCGGACGCGGGCCTCGCGCGACCGACCCGCCCGTCCACCCGAGGGAGGCTGTCCCATGACGCTGCGTGACCCTGGCGAGTTTCGGGACCTGATGCTGATCGAACCGCGAAAGTTCGGCGATCACCGCGGGTTCTTCTCCGAGACCTACAATCGTGAACGCCTGATCGCAGCAGGATTCGCGCGGGACTTCGTGCAGGACAACCACTCGCTGTCCGTCGAGACCGGCGTGCTGCGCGGCATCCATTTCCAGAGCCCGCCGCACGCCCAGGACAAGCTGGTCCGCGTCGTCCAGGGCGCTATCCTCGACGTCGCCGTTGACCTCCGCGTCGGCTCGCCGACCTACGGCGATCATGCGGCCGTCACGCTGAGTGCCGCGAACTGGCGCCAGCTTCTGGTCCCCGTCGGCTTCGGCCACGGCTTCATCACGCTCGAGCCGAACACCGAGGTCGTCTACAAGGTAACGGATTATTATGCCCCCGAGCATGACAACAGTCTTCTGTGGTCGGATCCGGCCCTCGGGATCGAATGGGGACCGGCCGGAGCCGCGCCGACCCTGTCGGAAAAGGACCGGGACGCGCATGGGCTCGCCGACCTGAAGTCGCCGTTCGTCTGGGAGGCGGATCGATGAAGCTGCTCGTGACCGGCGGTGCCGGGTTCATCGGATCGGCGGTCGTGCGCCGCGCCATCGCCGACGGCCACGAAGTC
>JBBQYB010000215.1:0-2930 GCA_038209095.1 Rhodobacterales bacterium | reverse complement strand
GCTGGACCCCGGCTCGTCCGTGGACGAAAAGGCGATCGCCTTTCGGCTGCAGGTCTCTCGAACCCCGGTGCACGAGGCGGTCAAGAAGCTGAGCGACGAGCATCTGGTGACGGTCCGGGCGCAATCGGGCACGACCGTGGCTCCACTCGACCGGCTGGAGATAGAGCAGGCGCAGGTGATCCGGCGGGCTCTGGAGGCGGAGGCCGCGCATGCTGCGGCCGGCCGGATCACCGGGGCTTGGGTCAACCGGCTCGAGGACGTCCTGTTGTTGCAGGCGGCGGCGCTGGAGCGGCGGGCCTTCGCGGATGCGATCGCGCAGGACGACGCGTTTCACCGGACGGTGACCGAGATCTCGGGCTATCCGATGGTGTGGCGGGCGATCGAGATCTCGAAGGCGCAACTGGACCGCTGCCGGCATGCGATGATCCCGATGGAGGGCCTCGGGGCCGCGACGCTCCGCGAACACCGCGCGATCCTCGCGGCGTTGCAGGCGGCCGATCCGGAGGCCGCCCGGGAGGCGATGCGGGCGCATCTCGACTCGTCTTATGAAAAGACGCTTCTCTATATCGATGCGGCACTGGCGGAGCCGGTGTCCTGAACCAGGAGAGACTGATGGAATATCCGGACGGCTACACGGCGGCGGTGATCGGTGCCGCGAGCGGGATCGGGCGCGAGACCGCGCAGGATCTGGCGAAGGCGGGTGTGCGGGTCGCCTGCATCGACCGGGTCGATCCGGCCGAGACGGTGGCCGCGATCGGCGACGGGGCTTCGGGGCATGTCCTCGACATAACCGATCCGGCCGCCTGCGCGGGGGTGATCGGGAGAGTGATCGAGACCTTCGGCAGGCTGGATGCGCTGGTCAATTGCGCCGGGGTCGTCGGGCGCACGAACATCACCTGCGAGGACGTGGATCCGGAGGATTTCGAGATGGTGACGCGCATCAACCTGTTCGGGGCGCTCCACGTCAGCAGGCCGGCGCTTCGGCACATGCGCGAGCGGGGATACGGGCGGATCCTGCACGTGGCCTCGGTTGCGGGCAAGGAGGGCAATGCGGGGATGGCGGCCTATTCGGCGTCGAAGGCGGGGCTGATCGGTCTCGTCAAGGTCATGGGCAAGGAATACGCGGAGACCGGCGTCACGGTGAACGCGCTGGCGCCGGCGGTGATCCGCACGCCCATGGTGGCGGCCATGCCCCCCGAGCAGGTCAAGTACATGACCGACAAGATCCCGATGAAGCGCTGCGGCGAGTTGGCCGAGGCCTCGTCGATGATCCGCTGGGTCGTGTCGCCGGCCTGCGGGTTCACCACGGGCTTCACCTTCGACATGACCGGCGGGCGGGCGACGTATTGAGGCGCGGGCCGGTCCGTCGATGCTGGCTGGCCGTCGGAGCGCTGGCGCTGGTGCTCGGGGCGGGGACCCTTCGGGCGGATGAGGCCGGGTGGGCGGCGCTGGCGCGGCCGGGGGCGATCGCGGTGATGCGGCATGCCATAGCCCCCGGAACGGGCGATCCGCCCGAATTCCGGCTCGGGGATTGCGCGACGCAGCGCAACCTCGATGCCCTGGGCCGGGCGCAGGCGAAGCGCATCGGGGCGGAGATGCGTGCGCGGGGCGTGACATTCGACCGGGTGCTGACCTCCGAATGGTGCCGGGCGCGGGAGACGGCGGAGTTGCTGGACGTGGGGCCGGTCGAGGTCCTGCCGGCGCTCAATTCGTTCTTCGGGGACCGCGGGATGCGGGAGGCCCGCACGCGGGAGGCCTATACGTTCCTGCGCGGTCAGGCGCAGGGACAGCGGGTGCTGCTTGTAACGCATCAGGTGAATGCGACGGCGCTGACGGGGGCGTTCCTCGGGTCCGGTGCGCTGGTCGTGGGCTTGCTCGGGGCGCGGGGGGATCGAGGTGCTGGGGGAGATCGAACCCTGAGGATCCGAGCGTCACACGATGTGACGCTGACTAAGATATTGTTCTTAAACAATATATTGGACGTCACATGGATTCAGGTTGAATCAAGGCATCCGATGCGACCATATTTTGAGGAGGCGGTCTTGCAAGAAGATCCCGGACCGGGTGGCGAACAGGGCGTTTCCGATCCGCTCCGGTCGGGATCGGCGATCACGTTGTGATCGGTGCGGGGGGTCGTTGTAACCGGGTATGTGGACAGCCCCACGGGCTTCGGTGCCATCGAAAAAGGAGGAGCGGGGCGCCTTGAGGCCGCTTCCCAGCGTCCATGCATCACCGTTGTTCCAGAAACAAACGTCAAAACAGCAACTGCTATTCACGACAAGATTCACGAAGTCTGCTTTATCGCCCGTTCCGTGAATGTTCCAATTTCTTGCGCACCGGAGTTTCTGTTGAACGCTCGATCTGTCTGACACGCCGTCGCGCGGGGCGTGGACGCCCCGCGCGGGAATTTAGGTAGCGCCTACTGCGCGAGGCAGCTGTCGGCGTTCTCCATGGTGCAGACGTCGAGGCCGGTGAAGATGGGGTCTTCGGGCATGGTGCCTGCCACCATGTCCTTGAGGATGAACATGGCGCGGTAGCCCATCTCGAAGGGGCGCTGGCCGACCTGGCCCTGGGAGAGGCCGTCCTTGAGGGCCTCCATCTGCATGGGCAGGGTGTCGGCCACGATGATCGACATCTCGCCGCTGTCGAGCTTGTCCTTGTAGGGCTCGACGGCCTGGCGGTAGGCGTTGTCGAACCACTGGGTGAAGGCGCCCGTCGAGATGAAGGCGGTGAGGTCCGTCTCCTTGGCGAGGATGTCCGTGAGGCCCTGCACGGCCTTGTTGCCGTCGTCGTCGGTGATCAGCGGGCAGCCGGAGATCTCGGTCCAGCCGCCTTCGCCCGCGAGCGGATCGCCCGGGGGGGTGCCGCCGGAGGTGCCCGCCAGCGTCTCGCGAATCCCGAGGATGCGCTCGTTGTGGTTGGCGGCAGCC
>JBBQYB010000214.1:0-3085 GCA_038209095.1 Rhodobacterales bacterium | reverse complement strand
GGCCCCTGCGGGCGTCATGGACGTGGTGCTCGGACCGGGCTGGCCTGGGGTGCTGCTCCACGAGGCCGTGGGCCACGGGCTCGAGGGCGATTTCAACCGCAAGCAGACCTCCGCCTTCGCAGGCCTCATGGGTCAGCGCGTCGCGGCCCCGCGGGTCACGGTGATCGACGACGGCACCTTGCCCGACCGCCGCGGCTCGATCTCCTTTGATGACGAAGGCTCGCCCTCCCAGCGCAACGTGCTGATCGAGGACGGTATTCTCGTCGGCTTCATGCAGGACCGGCAGAACGCGCGCTTGATGGGCGTGCCTGCCACCGGCAACGGTCGCAGGCAATCCTATGCCCATACGCCCATGCCGCGCATGACCAACACGATCATGCTCGGCGGGACCGACGATCCCGCCGCCATCCTCGCGGACCTCAAGGACGGGATCTATGCGGTGGGTTTCGCCGGCGGCCAAGTTGACATCACCAACGGCAAGTTCGTGTTCAACTGCACCGAAGCCTACCGCGTGAAGAACGGCAAGGTCGGCGCCCCGGTCAAGGGGGCGACGCTCATCGGCGACGGGGCGACCGCCCTCAAGCAGATCCGCGCCATCGGCAACGACATGCAACTCGATCCCGGCATCGGCAATTGCGGCAAGAATGGCCAGTGGGTGCCCGTGGGCGTGGGCCAGCCCACGCTGATGATCGGCGGCCTCACCGTGGGCGGAAGCGCCGCGTGACAGCACCGCTCGCCTGAGCCTCAGCGCACAGCCGGCAAGAACTCGAGCCTGCGCAGATCGAGCGCGGGGCTCAGGCCCTGCCCCGGGATCGCCCCTGGTCCGTATGCGCCCGGACCAAGACGGCGCGTCTCCGCGCGGATCCGCCAGTCCGGAGCGGTCGTCCCCTCGGCATAAACGCGCGCCCGCACCGACGCCCCTCTCACCTCGGCCTCGATCCAGTGCCAGGCGTCCTGCGACCAGTCAGCCGCACACATGGCAAGGCCTACCGTTCGCGCCTTGTCCTCGATGTATTCCCGGATCCCCAGCCGCGGCGCGCCCTCCAGCGTCCGCCAGACGTCGACCCGGACCCCGCCGTAGGCTCCGGCATAGCGGGAGACACCTAAGCCCAGGCAGATCCGCCGCTCGAGGCTCGGGGGCAGGTCCGCGCCCGACCAGCGCACCAGCGCCCGGTAGATCCCGTCGCCGCGTGCCTCCGTCCAGGCCCCGTGCGTGCGCGCCTCGGGATGGGGCGTGATCCGCACGAACCCGTCCTGCCCGCTCACCCGCGGCGGCAGCGCCCCGATGAACCCAAGCCGCTCTACCGCGCGTGGGTCGTCGAAAGCAGTGGTGCTGGCGCGGCTGCGCACCTGCCCTGACGACCTTCGGGACCACGGCGCACCCTCGATTCGGTCCGGATCCGCATCGAGCAGCCGCGCCAGCGCCGACGGATCGAACGCCGCCCCGATACCGGATGACACCAGCCGGACGTAAGGCGGGGCGGTCTGCTGGAGATGGGGCATCGTCTTCCTTGCCAACAAACCACGCGAACCGGGACGTGCTCGGAGGTGAGCGGCCACGGCTCGAGATCGGATATCCTCGGGAGGAACGCCCCGGTTCTACCCCATCCCGGACCGCGTTCCCAGCACGCGCCATCGACCGCGCGCCGGATACGGCCGCCGCGCAACGGGCGTTAGGGCGACGTTAACTCCCCGAACGCCCACTGCGTCCCGGAGGCCCGTCTTGCCGGAACACACGCATCCCCGCTCGTCCAAGATCCCCCCCGAGGCCCTCCCCGGCTCCGAGGCGGGCCTGCGCGACTGGCTGCGCCTGACGCGGGCCCGGCGGGTCGGCCCCGCCACGTTCATCCGCCTCCTGCGCGAGCACGGCTCGGCCACCGAGGCCCTGCGCGCCCTGCCCCGCATCGCCGCCGACGCCGGCGTTTCCAACTATGCGGCCCCCCCGCATGCGGACATCGACGCCGAATGGCGCGCAGCACTTGTAGCGGGCGCTGTTCCCCTCCTCCTCGGAGCACCGGACTACCCGCCGATGCTCGCCACCATCGCCGACCCCCCGCCCTTCCTCTGGGCCCTCGGCGACGCGGCCCTCGGCCAGCGCCAGGCCGTGGCCCTCGTCGGCGCGCGCAACGCCTCCGCCCTCGGCTGCCGCATGGCGACCCGGCTCGCCCGCACGCTCGGCGAGGCCGGTCTCGTCGTCACCTCCGGCCTCGCCCGCGGCATCGACGCCGCAGCCCATGACGCAGCACTCGCCACCGGCACGATCGCGGCCCTCGCCGGCGGCGTCGACAGCATCTATCCCGCCGAGAACACGGCCCTCGCGGCCCGGCTCGCGACCGAGGGCCTGCTCCTGTCGGAGATGCCCATGGGCCACGCCCCCCGCGCTCAGGACTTCCCCCGGCGCAACCGCATCATCGCGGGCCTTGCCCTCGGCGTCGTGGTCATCGAGGGGGCCGAGCGCTCGGGCAGCCTCATCACCGCCCGCGACGCCCTCGATCAGGGCCGCGAGGTCATGGCCGTGCCCGGCAACCCGCTCGACGCCCGCGCCGGCGGCTGCAATGCGCTCATCCGCGACGGGGCCACCCTCATCCGCTCCGCCGAGGACGTGCTGGAGGCCCTCGCGGCCTTTCGCCAGCCCGCACCCGCCCCGCCGCGCCGCGCGCCCTTTGCCCCTCCGCCCCCGGCCCTCCTGCCCACGCCCGACACCGACGGCCTCGACGACCTCCTGCTCGATCTGCTCGGCCCCACCCCGATCACCGAGGACGCGCTCATCCGCGAGACCGGCATGACGCCCGCCGCCATCGCCGCGACCCTGCTGGACCTCGAACTCGCGGGCCGGATCGCGCGCCACCCCGGCGGCCTCGTCAGCCGCCCGCCGGACTGATCCGCGCCGCGCCCGCCGGCGTCCGGTTGACAAGACGCCGGCGGGGGAACATCTAAGCCCGGACGCGGCCCGAGACGCCGCAGAGGAGCAGCATGGCCGTCGTCGTCGTGGAATCGCCCGCCAAGGCGAAGACAATTAACAAGTATCTCGGTTCCGGCTTCACCGTCCTCGCGAGCTATGGCCACGTGCGCGACCTGCCGCCCA
>JBBQYB010000213.1:0-3114 GCA_038209095.1 Rhodobacterales bacterium | reverse complement strand
AAGCGCTTCCGCGTCTCGGAGGGCGGCGTCTGCCTCATCACCCAGCCGATGATCGACCGCCTGGAGCACTGACGATCTTGCGCATCCTGTCGGTTAGCTCGGAGGCCTACCCGCTCATCAAGACGGGGGGCCTCGCGGATGTCGCGGGGGCGCTGCCGCCCGCGCTCGCGCGGCTCGGCGTCGAGATGCGCACGCTGCTGCCGGGCTATCCCGCGGTGATGGACCGGATCGAGAAGGTGCGCGTCGTCCACACCTGGGACGCGCTGATCGGGGTGCCGGCCCGCCTTCTGGAGACCCGTGGGGCGGGGCTCGACCTGCTGGTGCTCGATGCGCCGGATCTATATGCGCGAGAAGGAGGCATCTATCTCGACGCGGACGGAGTGGATTACGCCGACAACTGGCGGCGCTTCGCGGCGCTGGCAAAGGCCGGGTCCGAGATCGCGGGCGGTGCGGTTGCGGCCTTCGCGCCGGATCTTCTGCATGCGCACGACTGGCAGGCGGGGCTCGCCCCGGCCTATATGCGGTATGCGGGCGCTGTCTGTCCCTCGATCCTGACGGTGCACAATCTCGCCTTTCAGGGGCATTATCCGGCCGCCATCTTCAGCGCGCTGGAATTGCCGCCGCAAGCCTTCGCGCTCGACGGGGTCGAGTATTTTGGCGGCGTGGGGTTTCTCAAGGCGGGGCTCGCCAATGCCACCGCGCTCACCACCGTGAGCCCCACCTATGCCGAGGAGATCCGAACGCCCGCCCTCGGCATGGCGCTCGACGGCCTGATCTCGGATCGCGCGGGCGCCCTCGTCGGGATCGTCAACGGGATCGATACCGGCGTCTGGAATCCCGAGACCGACACGCGGCTCGCCGGGACGTTCTCTGTCAAAAAACCCAAGGGCCGCAAGGCGAACCGCGACGCGGTGGAGGCGCTGTTCCAGCTCGACCGCGACGACCGATTGCTCTTTTGCGTCGTAAGCCGCCTGACGGGGCAGAAGGGGATGGACCTGCTGGTCGCGGCCGCTCCCGACCTCGTGGCGGCCGGGGCCAAGCTCGCGGTGCTCGGGACCGGCGACGCCGCCATCGAGGCGGACCTCCTGTCGCTCGCCGCGGCCTATCCGGGCCGGATCGGCGTGCGCATCGGCTATGACGAGACCATCGCCCATCGCCTCCAGGGCGGCTGCGATGCCATCCTCATTCCCTCGCGGTTCGAGCCCTGCGGGCTCACGCAGCTCTACGGCCTGCGCTACGGCTGCGTGCCGGTGGTGGCCCGCGTGGGCGGCCTCGCCGACACCGTGATCGACGCCAATACCGCGGCCCTGAACGCGGGCGTCGCCACCGGCATCCAGTTCTCCCCTGTAGCAGCCGACCCGCTGCGCTTCGCGATCCGCACGGCGGTCGGCCTCTACGGCACACCCCACTGGGCCTCGATGCAGCGCAAGGGCATGAAGGCTGACGTCTCCTGGGACCGCTCCGCGGCCCTTTACGCAGACCTTTACAGATCCCTCGCGCCCGACGCGGAAAAAGAGGAATGATGATCAACACCATCCCGACCACACCCTACGACGACCAGAAACCCGGCACCTCCGGCCTGCGCAAGAAGGTGCCGCATTTCCAGCAACCGAACTACGTCGAGAACTTTGTCCAGGCCATCTTCGACAGCCTCGACGGGTATCAAGGCCAGACCCTCGTCATCGGCGGCGACGGGCGGTTCTTCAACCGCGAGGTGATCCAGATCGCGATGAAGATGGCTGCCGCCAACGGGTTCGGCCGGGTGCTCGTCGGCCAGGGGGGCCTGTTGTCCACCCCCGCCGCGAGCCATGTCATCCGCAAGCACGCGGCCTTCGGCGGCATCATCCTGTCGGCGAGCCACAATCCCGGCGGGCCCACTGAGGATTTCGGGATCAAGTACAACGCCGGCAATGGCGGGCCCGCGCCCGAGCGCATCACCGACGCGATCTATGCGCGCACCCGCGAGATCGACGTCTACCGGATCCTCGTGGCGGAGGACGTCAATCTCGACGCCGTGGGCACGCAGCGCCTCGGCGAGATGACCGTCGAGGTGATCGACCCGGTGGCGGATTACGCAGCCCTCATGGAGACGCTCTTCGACTTCCCCGCGCTTAACGCGATGTTCGCCGGCGGCTTCCGGATGTCCTTTGACGCCATGAGCGCCATCACCGGCCCCTATGCCACCGAGATCCTCGAGCGCCGCCTCGGCGCCGCCCCCGGCACGGTCAAGAACGGCACGCCGCTGCCCGATTTCGGCGGCCACCACCCCGACCCGAACCTCGTGCACGCGAAGGACCTCCATGACGAGATGATGGCCACCGGCGCGCCGGACTTCGGCGCCGCCTCCGACGGCGACGGCGACCGCAACCTCATCATCGGGCGCGGCATCTTCATCACCCCTTCGGATTCCCTTGCCGTGCTCGCCGCCAACGCGCATCTCGCCCCCGGCTACAGGGACGGCCTCAGGGGCATCGCGCGCTCCATGCCCACCAGTGCCGCCGCCGACCGCGTGGCGGACAAGCTCGGGATCGGCCTCTATGAGACGCCGACCGGCTGGAAGTTCTTCGGCAACCTGCTCGACGCGGGCATGGCCACGATCTGCGGCGAGGAAAGTGCCGGCACCGGCTCGAACCATGTGCGCGAAAAGGACGGGCTCTGGGCCGTGCTTCTCTGGCTCAACATCCTCGCCGCGCGCAAGCAGAGCGCGCAAGAGATCATGGCCGCGCATTGGGCCGATTACGGCCGCAACTACTACGCGCGCCACGACTACGAGGGCATCGATACCGACGCCGCGAATGCGCTCATGGCCGACCTGCGCGCGCGCCTCGCGGACCTGCCCGACACTCCAGTCGCGGGCCTCACCGTGGCCGAGGCCGACGATTTCGCCTATCTCGACCCGGTGGACGGCTCCGAGAGCAAACATCAGGGCCTGCGCATCCTCTTTCAGGGCGGCAGCCGCGTGGTGTTTCGCCTCTCGGGCACCGGCACATCGGGTGCTACCTTGCGCGTCTATCTCGAACGCTTCGAGCCCGATCCCGCCCGCCACGACCTCGCGACCGCCGATGCGCTGTCGGATCTCGTCGCCGCCGCCGAGGCGCTCGCGGATATCAAGGG
>JBBQYB010000212.1:0-3157 GCA_038209095.1 Rhodobacterales bacterium | reverse complement strand
GCTGCCCGATCCGCTGGCGAGGGTGCGGACGGCCGCGAGCAGCAGGGCGCCCACGGCCCCGACGCTGGCGCTCTCGGTGGGGGTGGCGACGCCGGAGACGATGGAGCCGAGGACCGCCACGATCAGGGTGATGGGCGGGATGAGGGCGCTGACGACGCGCACCAGCAGGCCCTTGCGCTCGGCGGGGGTCATCAGCACGGCGGGGCAGGTCTCGGGGGCGACGATGGCGCGCCAGATGACGTAGAGGACGTAGAGCGTGGCGAGGAGCAGGCTCGGCAGCATGGCGCCGGCGAAGAGATCGCCCACCGAGACGGTGTCGGGGCTGAAGTTCCCGAGCGACAGCTGGGCCGCGGAATTGGCCCCCTGAAGGATGTCGGCCATGAAGATCAGGACTGTGGAGGGCGGCAGGATCTGGCCCAGCGTGCCTGCCGCGCAGATGGTCCCGCAAGCGAGCTTCGGGTCGTAGCCCGCGCGCATCATTGCCGGCAGACTGAGCAGGCCCATGGTCACGACGGTGGCGCCCACGACCCCTGTGGCGGCCGCGAGAAGCGCTCCGACCAGCACGACGGAGAGCGCGAGCCCGCCGCGCAGGGGCCCGAAGACCTGGCCCATGGTGGTGAGGAGCGCCTCGGCGATGCCAGATCGCTCGAGCACCACGCCCATGAAGACGAAAAGCGGCACGGCGATCAGCACGGGGTTGGTGATGACGCCCCAGAACCGGTTGGGAAGGGCCGCGAAAAGCCGCTCGTCGAAGGCCCCGATCCAGATGCCGACAAAGCCCACGAGGACGGCCACGCCGCCAAGAGTGAACGCGACAAGATACCCCGACATCAGCGCGAAGATGATCAGCAGGAACAATCCGGCGGCCATCATCTGACCGAGCAGGGCGATATCCATCGTGTGCAATCCGTCCTAGAGGCTTTGATCGGCGTCGTGGCCGCTGTGCTGGAGCGCGTAGGCGGGGTGACCCGAGAGGACGAGCACGCCGCGCAGGATGAAGGCGATCCCCTGGAGCCCGACCAGCACGACGAAGCCCACGAGGGCCGCCTTGAGGAGCCATAGATCCGGCAGTCCGCCGGGATTGAGCGAGCCCTCGTCGGAGGCATAGGACGCGCTCCAGAAATTCCAGACGCCGGCCCCGAAGACCCACAGGAACGGCCCGAGAAACAGGATCGTCATGGAGAGGTCCATCGCGGCGCGGCGGCGGTCGGACCATCTGGAATAGAAGACGTCGACCCGCACGAAGCCGCCCGCCATCATCGTGTAGCCGGCCCCCATCACGATGACGATGACATGGGTCCAGACATAGGCCTCCTGAAGCCAGATGATGCCCTGGCCCAGGACGTAGCGCAGATAGACGGTGGCAAAGCAGAAGAGGACGGTGGCGAGCGTGAACAGGGCCACGACGTAACCGCTCCAGCGACAGATCCCGTCGGCCGCGGCGATCAGGCCGGCGGCCGAGCGGACCCAGAGGGAATCGGGTTCGTCATCCGTCAGACCCATGCTCTCCCTCCCGTTATCTGCCGAGCGCGCGGGCGATCAGGCGGTCCGCCAGGACGCCCGCGACACCCGATCCCCTTTTCGATCCATCCCCGCTTTGAACCGATTTTGATAGTCTCCATTGAAAGTTTCAATGAATTTGATCGCCTCGATAGTTTTTTCCTAAATGGGGGTTTGACGCGACGCGCGTGTTGTCTCGGGCCGTAGCCTCTCCATACTCCAGACACTTGCCGGGCCACGTTGAGGTAATCTCGCGGGACCGGCGAAGGCGCTGCGGGTCTGGCTTGCGCGCCTGGTCACACGCTAGGGGAGGTTAAAAATGAAAAGACGCGACTTTCTGACCAAATCGGCGATCGCGGGCACGGCCACGGCGGCAAGCGTGCTGGCGGCCCCGGCGATCGCGCAGGACGTGATCGAATGGCGCATGGTCCACTCCTGGCCGAAGGGTCTGCCGGGCGTGGGTGTGGGTGCCGACCGCCTCGCGCAGCGCATCGAGACCATGACGGGCGGGCGGATGAAGATCACCGTCTATGCGGCGGGCGAACTGGTCCCCGCCCTCGGCTGCATGGACGCCGTGATGGACGGCACCGCCGAGATGGGACACGACGCCTCGTTCTATCACGTGGGCAAGCACCCGGCCCAAGCCATCATGTTCGCCGTGCCCTTCGGGATGACCGCGGGCGAGCAGGCGGCGTGGCTGCTGCACGGCGGCGGCCAGGCGCTCTGGGACGAGTTGCAGGACCAGTTCGGGATCCTGTCCATCCCGGCCGGCCAGACCGCGGCGCAGTCCTTCGGGTGGTTCCGCAACCCGATCGAGACCGCGGCGGATTTCCAGGGTCTCAAGATCCGCATGCCGGGGCTCGGCGGCGAGATGGTGCAAAAGCTCGGGGCCACGGCGGTCCTGTTGCCGGGCGGCGAGATCTTCGCGGCGCTCCAGTCCGGCGCGGTGGACGCGGCCGAGTTCATCGGCCCGGTCAACGACCTGCCCATGGGTTTCCATCAGGTCGCGAAGTTCTCCTACGGGCCGGGCGTCCAGGAGCCGGGCGGCTGCGTACAGGTGATGCTGAACAAGGCGCGGTTCCTCGAATTGCCGAACGATCTTCAGGAGATCATCCGGGCCGCCTGTCACGCCGGCCACGAGGACATGAAGGTCGAATACGATCTGCTGTCGGGCCGCGCGATGGAGACCCTGCGGGTGGAGCACGGCGTCGAGTTCCGGCGGCTGAACCGCGACATCCTCGAGGCGCTGGGGACGGCGGCCGGCGAGGTCATCGACGAGAGCTACGAGAACGGCGACGACATCACGCGGCGGATCTGGGACAGCTATCTCGCGAGCCGGGCTGACACGGCGCGGTTCCTGCGCTTCAACGAGCAGGCCTTCCTGAACGCACGAACGCTGGAATTTCCGTTCCCCGGACCGACGGACGCCTGAGGCCGGCCTCGCCGGACGTGACATGCGGGCTCACCCGAGGGTGGGCCCGTCTTTTCCGAGCGGTTTGCCGTCCGGGCCCTGCGGCGTCCGCTGCATCAGCCCGCGCATGCCGCCCGAGACGAGCACGTTGACCTCGTGGAGGACGTGGGGCACCGCGACGCCGCCCGGGCAGGCGAGATAGTTCGGCGTCCAGACCGGACCGAATTTCTGCTTGAACGCGCGCAG
>JBBQYB010000211.1:0-3162 GCA_038209095.1 Rhodobacterales bacterium | reverse complement strand
GACGGCGACGGGCACCTTTCGTCTCAGCTCGCCCGACAGTCCAGCGGAGCGCGCGCCGAGGTGAAGGTGAGCGTATCCGTGACGCCGCCTTGATCGACGAGCAGGGCGAGATCCTCGGGACCCTGAAGGGCGATCTCGGCGTGCACGACGCCCTCGGGGGTGTCCCAGACCAGGGTCGCGTCATCGACGCGGCGCCAGGCGGACAGCCGCCAGGTGCCGCCGCAAGAGGCGATCATCAGGGTGCCGTCGGAGAGAAAGGCGAAAATCTCGTCGAAAGAGCCGTCGTTTCGGTCCACGCGCCAGATGCGATCCTCGAGCCCCGTTGCGGGCCTGGGACCGAACCCGACGGAGGGCAGCGCAAGCCGCCCGCAACTGCCGGTCAGCGTCGTCAGTGCGAGCATCCCGGCGAGAGCCAGCCTCATGAACATCCCCCCTTGGCGCAGGTCGCCCGAGGACAAGCCTAGTCGGATGGCTGGGTCAGGGAAAGCCGGACGGCTCGGCCGCATCGGCCGAGGCACCCAAGGCACGTGTCGTCGGCCGGAACCGACCGATCGGGTCACGGGTAATCTGGACCGGAGCCGACCCTTCGGCTAGAGAGGCCTCATGGACGACAAGACAGACGGGTCGCAAAAAGCCGAGTCTTCCGGGAAATCCGCGCGCGCCGCGGCGTCGCTGCGCGCAAACCTCGGTCGGCGCAAGGCCCAGAAACGTGCGCGAGATGCCGAAGCGAGCCCGGACAAGGAGACCTGCGGTCATCTCCTGGACCCTGACAAAGGATGAACCTCGCGCATGGATAGCATTCTCGTCCAGGGTGGCCGGCGGCTCGAAGGCCGCATCCCGATCTCCGGGGCCAAGAATGCCTGCCTGACGCTGATGCCGGCGGCGCTGCTTACCGACGAGCCCTTGACGTTGACGAACGCACCCCGTCTGTCGGACATCCGCACCATGAGCCAGTTGCTGGAGTCGCTCGGGTGCGAGGTGGCGCAGCTGCAGAACGCCAAGGTCCTCGTGGTTGGGGCGCAGCAGATCAGCAATCACCGCGCGGATTACGACATCGTGCGCAAGATGCGGGCCTCCATCCTCGTGCTCGGCCCGATGCTGGCCCGCGACGGGCACGCGGTGGTCTCCTTGCCCGGCGGTTGCGCGATCGGAGCCCGGCCGGTGGATCTTCACCTGCGCGGCCTCGAGGCGCTCGGGGCAGATCTCGACCTGCGGGACGGTTACGTGCATGCCTCAGCACCAAGGGGCCTGCGTGGGGCGACCTACTGGTTTCCCATCGTGTCGGTCGGAGCGACCGAGAACCTGTTGATGGCAGCGACGCTGGCCAAGGGCGTCACTGTGCTCGAGAATGCCGCGCGGGAGCCGGAGATCGTCGATCTCGCGCATTGTCTGCGCCGCATGGGGGCACGCATCGAGGGCGAGGGCACGTCGCGCATCGAGATCGAGGGCGTCGACCGTCTGCGGGGAGCGACGCATCCGGTGGTGGCCGACCGTATCGAGCTCGGGACCTACATGCTGGCTCCGGTGATCGCCGGAGGCGACGTCGAACTTCTCGGGGGACGGCGCGATCTCGTTGCGGCTTTCGCGGACAAGCTCGAGGCGGCGGGAGCCAGCGTGACCGACACGCCGGACGGACTGCGCGTGGGTCGCAAGAACGGTCGGGTGCGAGCGGTCGACGTGGAGACGGCACCCTTTCCCGGATTTCCCACGGATCTCCAGGCACAGATGATGGCTCTCCTGACGCTGGCCGAAGGGGTGAGCCATCTGGAGGAGCGGATTTTCGAGAACCGCTTCATGCACGCACCCGAATTGGTGCGGATGGGTGCGCAGATCGAAGTGGCGGGCGGCACGGCCACGGTCCGCGGGGTCGAGAGCCTGCGCGGCGCTCCGGTCATGGCGACGGACCTTCGGGCGTCGGTCAGCCTCATTCTCGCCGGCCTCGCGGCGGAGGGGGAGACCCGGGTGGCGCGGGTATATCACCTCGACCGGGGATATGAGCGCGTCGAGGAAAAACTTTCGGCCTGTGGCGCCATGATCGAACGCATCAGCGAGCGCGCTGCATGATCGACGCCCGGTTCGAGGATGGTGCCGAGACGCCGCTGCGGCTTCGGGCCCAGACGGCCGAGGACGTCGCCGTCCTATCGACGCTGGTGCAGGACGCGGTGGCCACGGTCTCGGACATCGCCTGGACCCCGAAGCGGCGGCGTTTCGTCCTCCTCGTGAACCGGTTTCGTTGGGAGGACGCGCCGGCCGCAGCACGGCAGTCCCGGCCCTTCGAGCGGGTGCAGGCGGTTCTTGCCATTGGCGGAGCGCTTCGGGTGCGATCCTTCGGCGTCGACCCTGCGACGCGCAACCTGGTCGTCTCTGTGCTCTCGGTCGGGTTCGAGCCGGGCGAGGACGGGGCCGGCGTGGTCCGGCTGGTTCTCGCGGGCGACGGCGAGGTCGCGGTCGATGTGGAGTGCCTCGACATCACGTTGACGGACGTCACGCGACCCTATGCGGCACCGTCCGGCAAGGTTCCGCAGCATTCGGACTGAGGGATTTTGCCGGAGGGTTGAGGTGCAAGCCTGCGGCGGCTATGTGCCGGCGATAGGAGTGCACATCATGCCGGTTTTCCTCTCGACGGCCGACCCGGATTTCGAGCGGGCCTTCGGGGCCTTTTTACATGCGAGGCGCGGGACCGAGACCGACGTCGATGCGGATGTCGCGGAGATCCTCGCCGATGTCGAGACCCGCGGCGACGCCGCCGTGATCGAGCGCACCTTGAGGTTCGACCGGCTGGAACTGACGCCGGAGAGGATGGCGTTCACTGCCGCGGAAATCGATGCGGCGGTGCGGGAGGTGGCCCCAGCGGACCGTGCCGCGCTGGAACTGGCGGCGGACCGCATCCGGGCCTATCACGAGCGCCAGATGCCGGCGGACGCGGACTGGACGGACGGGACGGGGGCACAGCTCGGCTGGCGCTGGTCCGCAATTTCCGCGGCGGGACTTTATGTCCCGGGGGGCCTTGCGTCCTATCCTTCCTCGGTCCTGATGAACGCCATTCCCGCACGGGTGGCGGGGGTGGACCGGCTGGTGATCTGCGCACCGACCCCGGACGGGGTGGTGAACCCGCTGGTGCTACTCGCAGCCAAGCTCGCCGGTGTCGAGACCGTCTACCGG
>JBBQYB010000210.1:0-3164 GCA_038209095.1 Rhodobacterales bacterium | reverse complement strand
GCCCAGTCCCCGCACTGGTTCCGGAACCAGGTCAGCTGGCGTTTGGCGCGGGTTCGCCTTGTCGCCGACTGGCCAGAGCGCGGGGCATCCTGCCGCATGGAGCGCGCCGGATTGCCAGCGCCAAGGTGTTCAAGCTAAGTGGGATAATGGCTGAAATCAGATATCTGAAACATCATGCTGTTCGGGTCGTTTTCGCGGCCCTGGCGATGCTGTCCCTGCCCTGGCCGGTCAGCGCAGGTGTGGTTCAGAGCCCGCCGCCTGTGCCGTCACCCGCAAACCCGTCGACGGACATTCAGATCAACCCCGCCGTGAGACAGGGCGTTCTGGCGAACGGTCTCCGATACGCGGTCCAGTCCAATCCGCGCCCGGTCTCCGGCTTGTCGATCCGGCTCGAGATCCGGGCTGGCAGCATGGAGGAGGGCGAGGGCGTCCGGGGTGCGGCCCACTTCCTCGAGCATATGGCCTTCAACGGTTCGGAGAATTTCGGTGAGACCGAACTTCAGACGCGTTTCGCCGAGGCGGGTGTGGCGTTCGGACGGGACCAGAACGCCTACACCACTGGATTCCGGACCGTCTACAAGGTGGATTTCACGCAGTCGTCGGATGATCGCGCGGGGCTTGGTCTTCGCTGGCTTCGCGACATCACTGACGGGCTGGTTCTCTCGCCCGAGGCTGTCGAGCGCGAGCGCGGCGTTATCCTTTCGGAGTACCGGGGACGACTCGGGCCGGGGTTTGACTGGAGCACACGCTATCTCAACTTCATCCAGCCCGATCTCCGGTCGACCGCGCGTCCCCCGATCGGTGTCCCGGATACCCTGGCGTCGATCCGTGCAGAGGATCTGAGGGCCTTCTATCGCGACTGGTATCGACCTGGATTGGCGATCGTGGCCATCGCCGGCGATCAGCCGGTGGAGGATCTCGAGCGCCTTGTCGTCTCAACCTTCTCTGACTGGGAACCGCAGCCCGGCCCCGACCCTGTGCGGGGTGCGCTGGTGATGCCGGATATGACCCGGGGGCTGTCCGTCCTCACCAGCGACGCCCCGGGCCTCAGCCCGGGCATGGGCCTCTGCTACGTCAAGGCCTGGACATCTCGGGGTGAGGATTCTGTCGGCCGACGGCGATTCTTCCGGGAGCGGGCCTTGTGGCGCGAGATCATCAACCGAAGGCTTCGGCGTTTGACGGTGCAGGAGGGCTCCGGGGTCCTTTTGGCCACGATTGCCAATCGCTCCCGATATCTGGAGGCACAGGAGGAATGTCTCAACATTCAGGTGCGCGACGGCGAATGGGAAGCCGCAATGGCGGCCGTGATCCGGGAAGTTCGGCTGTTTGAACGGGACGGTGTCACCAACAGCGAATTGGAACAGGTGGTGGCCGCGCAGCGTGCGTCCCTCACGGCCTTGGTGGCCGGTGAGGCTGACCGTTACAGCGCCTCGGTCGCCGACACGCTTCTGTCGGAGCAGTCGGACGAACGGACCGACCCTTCGTCGATGACGACGGCAGCCGAGGATCTACGGCTGTTCGAGCTTGTGATCGCGGCGATAGATCGCGATGCCGTCCTGTCATCGTTCAGGGCAACCTGGTCGGGCGCGGGCCCCTTTGTCGCAGTCACGCTTCCGGATGAGTTACCGGCTGAAACCGTGGTCAGGGCGGCGCTTGAAAGCGCGATGTCCGCAGCCCTGCCGGAGCCGGCGGCGGCGGTCGCCCGGGCCGAATGGAGCTATCGCGATTTTGGTCCCCCGGGTGCCGTCGCGTCCCGGACCGAAATGGCGGATCCCGCCTTTGTCCGGCTCGTGTTCGAAAACGGGGTCGTGGTCAATTTCAAATCTGTCGATTTTACAAGCGACAGGATCGACGTGGGCGTCCGGTTCGGGTTTGGCCTGAGGGATGTGGCCGATGAAGACTACAATCGGGCGACCCTCGGTGTCTCAATGCTTCAGGGAATGGGGCTTGGGCGGCACGACTTTCTGGAGCTGACCGACATCTTCAACGGGGCACGGGTCAGCGCAAACCTGGCTATGGGGCTCGATGCGTTTGTGCTGTCAGCCACCACCCGGGTCGCAGACTTTGAACGCCAGCTGGAATACCTCACGGCTGAACTGAGTGATCCCGGTTTCAGATCGGACTTTGTTCCGTCAATGCGCTCTGTTTTTCAGACGCTTTACCGGTCAATCGACACCAATCCGTGGCTCGTCTTCAACGATGTGATGACAGACGCGATTGCGCCCGCCAGTCCGCGATCGCGTCCCCCGCTTTCCGAAGTTCTGGCCTGGTCGGCCGAGGACTATGCCCGGCCCCTGCGTCCCATTCTGGAGACGAGTCCGCTCGAGGTCACGGTCGTCGGGGACCTCACGGAGGACCGGGCGATCGAGGTTCTGTCCCGCACTCTGGGAGCCCTGCCCGCGCGAGCGGACCGCGAGGCGTTTCATCCGGACCCCTATCTGGTGCGCTATCCTGTCGAGCCCATGGCGGACCTTCGTGCGACCCACAGCGGGGACCCGCAGCAGGCCGTCGTGGCCATGATCTGGCCGCTCTGGTTGGGGCTGCCCGAGCGTCGGACGGAACAACGCCATCTGGAGCTGCTGACGCGGATCATGGGCGAACGTATCCGGGTTCGCATTCGTGAGGAGCTGGGCCTGAGCTACGCGCCGTCCACGACGTTCAACCTCAGAGACTTTGGCGATCAGGGCACGGTTGCGGTCGGCATTCTGGCCGGCGCATCAGAAGCTGATCAGGTGCGCCAGGCGCTCGATGCCCTGCACCAGCAGATCACTGCCAGCCCGATCACGGAAGATGAGCTCGATCAGGTCCTGACCCCGATGCTGGCGCGTGTCGAATCAGACCGGCAGACCAACAGCTGGTGGTACGGTGCCTTGTCCGGGTCCGCGCGCAATCCCCGGATTCTCCGGGACAGCATCGAGTGGCCCGACGCCTATCGTGCGATTACCGTGGACCAGTTGAATGAGGCAGCGGGTCGGTGGCTGACCCGGCCTCCCATTGTCGGAATCGTTGCGCCGCGATCACCGGCTCCCTGATCTCTGGCCCGCGTCCGATCTAGCACCGCCCCCAGTCCCCGCACTGGTTCCGGAACCAGGTCAGCTGGCGTTTGGCGTAGTTCCGTGTGGCCTGCTGCATCGCCGTCGTCGCCTCGGCCAGCGTCATCTGCC
>JBBQYB010000209.1:0-3258 GCA_038209095.1 Rhodobacterales bacterium | reverse complement strand
CTCGATCCGCAAGACGCCCCCCGCCTCCCAGCGCACCCCCGCCAGCCCCCCTATCCGCGGATCCGCCGCATCGGGTGCCCCCCAGACCACCGCGAGATAGCGCCGCTCCAGCGTATGCGCCGCGAACTGCGAGGCGAGCCCCTGATGCGCCGCGTCGTTCTTGGCCGCGACCAGCAGACCGGAGGTGTCCTTGTCGATCCGGTGCACGATCCCCGGCCGCAACGCCCCCCCCACCCCCGACAGGCTCGCCCCGCAGTGATGCAGGAGCGCGTTCACCAGCGTGCCGTCCGCCGCCCCCGGCGCGGGATGCACCACCAGTCCGGGCGGCTTGTCGATCACGATCAGATCGGCGTCCTCATGGACGACAACGAGCGGGATCTCCTCGGCCAGCGCCCGTCCCGGCGCCGGCGGCGGCAGCGTCACTTCGATGACCTCGCCGCCCGTCACCTTCAGCCGCGCGTCGCGCAAGACGACCCCCCCCGCCGAGACCGCCCCTTGCGCGATCAAGGCCTGGATGCGCGAACGGCTCAGGCCGCTCAGCGGCGGGGCCGCGGCCGCCAGCGCCTTGTCGAGGCGATCGCCCGAGGACGCCGGCAGCGTGATCTCGATCGGACCCTGCGGCGCGCGCATCCCGTGACCCTCCGCCACGGCCGCTCCCGCGCGGCCAAGGCCCCGGCTACGCCAGCCCAACCTGTCCGTCAACGCGGCGCTTGCCGCTGGCGGGCCAGCACCCGGTGGCCTATGCCTCTCCCCCGAGCGCGACCGCCAGGAACAGCCATGACCGCAGACCCGGGCCGCGAGGCCCCCGAACCCCTCGGCCTGCGCCGCCTGCGCCGCCTCGTCACCGCGCTGACCGCGACGCTGATCGTCGGCATGGCGCTGGTGGCGGGGCTCCTCGTCTGGCGGCTCGTCTCCTTCGAGACGATGTCGGCCCCGGCCCTGCCCCCGTCGCTTGCACTGCCGGCCGGCGAGGTCGCGCGCGCCGTGACGCTCGGCACGGGCTGGATCGCGGTCGTGACCCGCGATGCTGCGGGCACCGAGCGCATCCGGGTTTTCGACGCTCCAAGCGGCGCCCCCCGTGCGGTGGTCGACCTCACACCCGCGCCCTGACGGCTCAGGCCCCGGGCCCCGCCAGAGCGGCCGCATCCCGCGCGCCGACGGCGCGTCCCAGCAGATACCCCTGCCCGAGCTCGCACCCATGCGCGCGCAAGAACGCCAGGTCCTCCTCCGTCTCGATGCCCTCGGCCGTGACGCCCATCTCGAGGCTCCGGGCGAGTGCGAGGATCCCGGTCACAATCTGCCGGCTCGACGGCCGCAAGGAGACCTGTGCCACGAAACTCCGGTCGATCTTGATGCGGTCGAACGGCAACTGGCGCAGGCTCGACAGGCTCGAGAACCCGGTCCCGAAATCGTCGAGCGCGAGGCTGACCCCAAGCGCGCGAACCCCCTCCAGAACCGCCCGCGCCGCCGCCATGTCGGCGATCACCGCGGTCTCCGTCACCTCGATCTCGAGGCGGCGCGGATCGAAGCCGGTCTCCACCAGCACCTCCCGCAGCCGCGCCACCAGCGTCTCGTCCGAGACCTGCACCGGCGAGACGTTGACGCTGATCCTCAGCCTTGGGTCCCAATCCCGCGCCGCGCGCAGCGCCTGTCCGATCACCGACCAGCCGAGCGTCGCGATCGTCCCCGTCTCCTCTGCGATCGGGATGAAGACCGTGGGCGAAATCTCGCCGCGCGTCGCATGAAACCACCGCGCCAGCACCTCGAACCCGCGCAGCGTCCCGCTGCCGAGATCGTGCACCGGCTCGAAATGGGGCACGATATCGCCCCTGAGGATCGCCTGCCCGAGATCGGCCTCGAGCGCCGTGCGCTCCAGGCTGCGCGCGCGCAGCTCCGCATCGAACCAGCCGACGGACCCGCGCCCCGCCCGCTTGGCCGCGACGAGGGCCGCATCCGCCCGGCCGAGCAAGTCTCCCGCACCGCAGGCCCGGTCTGCCTCCGCCGCGCCGCAGGTGGCCCTGAGACCCAGCGTCACGTCCCCCGCCTGCACGGGGCGCGCGATGGCCGCGAGCAGGCGCCGCGCCAGCCGCTCCGCCCGCGCAGCCCCCCCCTCCCCCGCCAGCAGAAGCGCGAACTCGTCCCCGCCAAGCCGGGCCGCGATGTCGCGCGGCCCCGCGCCCGCGCGCAGGCAGGCCGCCACATGCCGGATCATCCGGTCTCCGGTCGCGCGCCCGTGCAGGTCGTTGATCGCCTTGAACCGCTCAAGATCGAACAGCAGCAGGAACGGCGCCTCCGGTCCCTCCTCCGCCAGCCGCTCGGTGATCTCCTCGCCGAGCCCGCGCCGGTTCGGCAGTCCGGTCAGCGGATCGTGCCGCGCCGTATCGTCCCGGCGCCGCATCTCGCGCGTCAAGGCCGCCACCCGCCAGCCGAGACCCGCCACGACCGCCAGCCCCGTCAGCAGGGATACCAGCTCCATCCTGTCCATCGTCCCTCGAGCCGCCACCGCGCCGCCTGCTCCGCCATAGCCCCAAGCGCATTAATTTCCCGTACGCAGGCCTCCAGTGGCACAGGCACCCTTGCATCGAATCCGCGATCCCTAGATGACAGGGCATGTCGCTCCCGCCCGGTTTCCTCGACGAGTTGCGCAGCCGCGTGTCGCTGGCCGAGGTCGTCGGCCGCAAGGTCACCTGGGACAGCCGCAAGTCCAACGCCGCCCGTGCGGACTGGTGGGCCCCCTGCCCGTTCCACCAGGAAAAGTCCGCCTCCTTCCACGTCGACGACCGCAAGGGCTTTTACTACTGCTTCGGCTGCCACGCCAAGGGCGATGCGCTGACCTTCCTGCGCGAGACCGAGAACCTCGGCTTCATGGAGGCGGTGGAACGGCTCGCCTCAGGGATCGGCATGGCCATGCCCGCGCGCGATCCGGCCGCCGCTGCCCGTGCCGCGGCCCTCACCGGCCTCACCGAGGTGATGGAGGCCGCCGTGCGCTTCTATCGCGGCCAACTTAACAGTGCTGCCGCCACCGCGGCACGCGCCTATCTCGATCGCCGCGGCCTCACCCAGGCCACCCGCGAGGCTTTCGAGATTGGCTTCGCGAGCCCTGGCCGCACGGCGCTCTTCGCGCATCTGACCGCGAAGGGCGTGACCCCGGCGCTCCTCGCCGAAGCGGGCCTCTGCATCCTGCCCGACGACGGCAGCCCCCCCTACGACCGCTTCCGCGACCGCATCCTCTTTCCCATCCGCGATGCCCGCGGCCGC
>JBBQYB010000208.1:0-3356 GCA_038209095.1 Rhodobacterales bacterium | reverse complement strand
CGTCTTCGGCTGGCCCGGCATCGTCCAGCTCGCCTGGCAGGCCATCCAGCGCGTCGACATCCCCATCATCATGGGCGTCACGCTGGTTTCGGCCTGTGCCATCGTCCTCGGCAACCTGCTCGCTGATCTCGTCACCCAGTTCATCGACCCCCGCATCCGCATTCGCTGATCCCAACCCGGAGACTTCCATGAAGACCCTTCTCGCCTCCACCGCCGTCCTGCTCGCCCTCGCACCCACCGCCTTCGCGCAGGACTACACGCCCGATCCGGGCGCCGTCCCCGGCGGCGGCATCACCGTCACCTACAAGGACGACGTGGCCACCCTCGATCCCGCCATCGGCTACGACTGGCAGAACTGGTCGATGATCAAGTCGCTCTTCGACGGCCTGATGGACTACGTGCCCGGCACCACCGAACTGCGCCCCGGCCTCGCCGAGAGCTACACGATCTCCGACGACGGCATGACCTTCACCTTCACGCTGCGCCCCGGCGTTGTCTTCCACAACGGCCGCGAGATGACCGCCGAGGACGTGAAATACTCCCTCGACCGCGTCACCAACCCGGAGACCCAGTCGCCGGGCGCGGGCTTTTTCGGCTCCATCGCGGGCTATGACGCCATGTCGGACGGCACGGCCACCTCGCTCGAGGGCGTGCGCGTGATCGATCCCCTCACCGTCGAGATCACCCTCAGCCGCCCCGACGCCACCTTCCTCCACGTCATGGCCCTCAATTTCGCCTCCGTCGTGCCCCGGGAGGCCGTCGAGGCCGCCGGAGCCGATTTCGGCACCCAGCCCGTGGGCACCGGCGCCTTCAAGCTCGGCGACTGGACCATCGGCCAGAGCCTGACCTTCGAGAAGAACGCCGATTACTGGCGCGAGGGCGTCCCCTATCTCGACACGATCACCTTCGAGGTCGGCCAGGAACCCATCGTGGCCCTCCTGCGCCTCCAGAACGGCGAGGTCGACGTGCCCGGCGACGGCATCCCGCCCGCGAAGTTCGTCGAGGTGATGGCCGACCCCGAACAGGCCGCGCGCGTGGTCGAGGGCGGCCAGCTGCACACGGGCTATCTCACCATGAACGTCCGCACCCCGCCCTTCGACGACAAGGCCGTGCGCCACGCCGTCAACATGGCGATCAACAAGGCCCGCATCACCCAGATCATCAACGGCCGCGCCGTGCCCGCCACCCAGCCGCTGCCCCCCTCGATGCCCGGCTACACCGAAGGCTACGCGGGCTACGCCTTCGATCCCGAAGCCGCCAAGGCCATGCTCGCGGAGGCAGGCTTTCCCGACGGCTTCGAAACCGAGCTCTTCGTGATGAACACCGACCCCAACCCGCGCATCGCCCAGGCGATCCAGCAGGATCTCGCCCAGATCGGCATCGACGCCTCGATCCAGTCCCTCGCCCAGGCCAACGTCATCGCCGCCGGCGGCGAACCCGATCAGGCCCCGATGATCTGGTCGGGCGGCATGGCCTGGATCGCGGACTTCCCCGACGCCTCGAACTTCTACGGCCCCATCCTCGGCTGCGCCGGGGCCGTCCAGGGCGGCTGGAACTGGTCTTGGTACTGCAACGAGGATCTCGACGCCCAGGCCGCCGCCGCCGACAGCATGACGGGCCCCGACCAGGCCGACGCCCGCCTCAAGGCCTGGTCAGACGTCTACATGGCCATCATGGAGGACGCGCCCTGGGTCCCCGTCTTCAACGAACAGCGCTACACCATGAAATCGCCCCGCATGGGCGGGGCCGACGCGCTCTACGTCGATCCGGTGTCGATCCCCGTCAATTACGACTACGTGTACGTCACCGATGGGCAGTAGTCACGCCCACGGCCACGGCCACACGATCCACGGCCAGCAGCACCATTTCGGCTGGGACAACTCCCTCCCCCCGGCGCAGACGGTCGCACCCGGCACCACGATCCTCTTCGAGTGCCGCGACAGCTCGGCGGGCCAGATCGGCCCGTCCGCCACCGTCGAGACCGTGACCGGTCTCGACTTCTCCAAGGTCAACCCCATCTCGGGTCCCGTCTTCGTCGACGGGGCCGAACCCGGCGACGCGCTCAAGATCACCATCGACCGCTTCGCCCCCTCGGGTTTCGGCTGGACCGCGAACATCCCCGGCTTCGGCCTTCTCGCGGACCAGTTTCCGGACCCCGCCCTCACGCTCTGGACCTACGACGCGGCGTCCATGGCGCCCGCCATGTTCGGGTCCGAGGGCCGCGTACCGCTCAAACCCTTCGCGGGCACCATCGGCAATGCGCCCGCGGCACCCGGCCTCCATTCCGTCGTCCCGCCCCGGCGGGTCGGCGGCAATCTCGACATTCGCGACCTCAGCCCCGGCACAACGCTTTACTTGCCCGTCGAGGTCGCGGGTGCTTTGTTCTCGGTCGGCGACACCCACGCGGCCCAGGGCGACGGCGAGGTCTGCGGCACCGCCATCGAGAGCCGCATGGACGCGGTCCTCACCCTCGATCTGGTCAAGGGTGCCAACCTGCGCACCCCGCGCTTCACTACGCCCGGCCCCGTCACGCGCCATCTCGACACGAAGGGCTACGAGGTCACCACGGGCATCGGCCCCGACCTTATGGCCGCATCGCGCGACGCGGTGGCGGGCATGATTGACCTCCTCGGGGCCACGCGCGGCCTCGCGGCCGTCGACGCCTACATGCTGGTCTCCACCTGCGGCGATCTGCGCATCTCCGAGATCGTCGATCAGCCGAACTGGGTGGTCTCGTTCTATTTCCCGCGCTGCGTGTTCGAATGACCCGAATGCCGCCCTCCCGCGAGCCCGGCCCGTGAGCGCGGCCGCTCACCCCCAAAGGCACGTCCAGACCGCCCCGGTCGTCCTCGGCGTGCGCGATCTCACCGTGTCGGTCAACACCGAGACCGGCCTGCGCCCCCTCGTCGCGGACCTCTCCTTCGATCTGCGCCGGGGCGAGACCCTCGCCATCGCCGGCGAGTCCGGCTCCGGAAAGTCCATCACCGCCCTCGCGATCATGGGCCTCCTGCCGCCGCCAGCGGTGCGTGTCACCGCGGGCACCATCCGCCTCGGCCCGGTCGATCTGCTGGATCTGCCCGAGACCGCGATGCGCGCCATCCGCGGCGACCGGATCGCCATGATCTTCCAGGAACCCATGAGCTCGCTCAACCCGGTGCTCTCCATCGGCACCCAGCTTGTCGAGGCCGTCGAGGCCCATGTGGCCGTGCCCCGCCGCGAGGCCCGTGCCCGGGCCGTGGAGGCCCTGCGCGCCGTGCGCCTCTCCGAGCCCGAGCGCCGCATGGCCCAGTACCCCCACGAACTCTCCGGCGGCATGCGCCAGCGCGTGATGATCGCCATGGCCATCGCCCTCGAGC
>JBBQYB010000207.1:0-3375 GCA_038209095.1 Rhodobacterales bacterium | reverse complement strand
TGACACGCCCCCGCCACAGACGGCAACCCCGCGCTCCTGCGTCGAGCACCTGAGCGGATCAGGCCCCTGAACCCGTTCCCCCTGACCCACGCAGCGGCGCAACGCCTCGCGATGGCCGTTTCCGTCGCAGCGCAGGAGACGACCCCCCCGGAGACGACCACACCGGAGACCACGGTCCCGGAGACGCCGCCCGCCGCGGTTCCGGAAGCAGCGCAGGCCCCCGAGGCTGCCGTGCCGGCCCAGCCTGAGGTCGAGGTGACCGAGCACGGCGACTGGGAGGTCGGCTGCATGCCCGGCACGCCCAATTGCGAGATGCAGCAGGTAGCCATGGACGATCAGGGCAACCCGGTGATCCTCGTGCGCGTCGTGCGCCTGCCCTCCGATGCCGAAGCCCTGGCCCTTGCCGTCTTCAACACGCCGCTCGGCACGCTCCTGCCGCCCGGCATCGGGTTCCAGATCGACCAGGGCGAGCAGGTAAGCCTGCCCTTCGAGTGGTGCGTGCAGGAGGGATGCGTCGTGCGTCTCGGGCTGCGCGAGGAAGACGTAACGGCGCTCAAGCGCGGCGGCGGGGTCAGGCTCCAGGTGGCGTCCATCGCCGCACCGACATCGCCGGTCAACCTGACGCTGTCGCTGTCGGGCTTCACCGCGGCTTACGACATGTTGCCCGTGCCCGAAACGCCGGTGCAGCCCGCGACGCCGGCTCCGGCCACCGAATAGGCGTCAGGGTGCGGCGCTGATCACCAGCACAGCGTTCAGCCCGCCGAAGGCGAAGGCGTTGGTCATCACCGCGCGGACCTTCGCCTCCCGGGCGACGTTGGCCACGACGTCCAGATCGCAGTCCGGATCTGCTTCGCGGTAGTTTATCGTGGGGGCGATCACGCCGTCGGTCAGGGCCATCAGACAGGCGACCATCTCCACCGCGCCGGTGCCGCCGATCAGATGGCCGTGCATCGATTTTGTCGAGGAGATCATCAGCCGGTCCGCCTCGGGGCCGAAGACCTCGCGAACCGCCACGCATTCCGTCCGGTCGTTCGCCGTGGTGCCGGTGCCGTGGGCGTTGATATAGCCGATGTCGGCAACAGCGATCCCCGCATCGCGCAGCGCGCCCCGCATGGCGCGCACGGCCCCGTGGACGCTCGGCATCACGATGTCGGAGGCATCCGAGGTCATCCCGAAACCGGTGACCTCCGCGAGGATCTGCGCGCCGCGCGCCCGGGCATGCGCCATGTCCTCGAACACGAAGATCGCAGCACCCTCGCCCTGCACCATGCCGTTGCGGGTGGCGCAGAACGGCCGGCAGCCGTCCCTCGACATCACCCGCAAGCCCTCCCAGGCCTTGATGCCGCCAAAGCAGAGCATGGACTCGCTGCCCCCGGTCAGCACGACCTTGGCCTGGCCCGCACGGATGAGGTTCAGCGCCTGCCCCATGGCGTGGTTCGACGAGGCGCAGGCGGTGGCGACCGTATAGGTCGGCCCCTTGAGGTTGTGCACCATGGAGACATGGCTCGCCGCGGCATTGTTCATGAGGCGCGGGACCACGAAGGGATGCACGCGGTTCTTGCCCTCCTCGTAAACCGAGCGGTAGTTCTCGTCCTGCGTCTGGAGCCCGCCGCCGGCGGTGCCGAGCACGACGCCCGCCGCCTCGGACAGGGCCTCGTCGATCTCGAGGCCCGCCTCCGCCACCGCCTCGCGCGCCGCGAGCAGGGCGAACTGCGTGAAGCGGTCGTAGAGCGTCAGCTCCTGGCGGCTGAAGTGATCCTCGGCCCGGTAGCCGTGGATCTGGCCGCCGATGGCGATCTGGAGACGCTCGACGTCCTGGAACCTGAGCGGGCCGAGGCCGCAGACCCCCTCGCGCAGGGCCGCGCGGTTTGCGGCAGCGCTCGGCCCGAGCGCGCTGATCGCCCCCTGGCCGGTGATGACGACACGCGGTCTCGTCACGTCACGCTTTCGCCGCGATCAGGCTTTCCACCGCGCGCACGATGGCCGCAACCGAACTGACATCGAAATCCGACTGGTCCGGCACGTTCGCGTTGAACGGAACCTGGATGTCGAAGGCCTCCTCGATCGCGAAGATGACCTCGACGAGGCCGAGCGAATCGAGCCCGAGATCGGCGAGGCTGGCATCGAGACGCACGAGGGCCGCGTCCAGAACCGCCTGCTCCGCCAGAATTTCGATCACCCTGTCCTCGATCGTCTGCGCCATGCCGCCCTCTGGTGCCCGCGGGGACGATCTAATCGCTGGGCGGGGGTTTGGGAACCGCTTTCTGCGCGATCTCGAGCCTTGCCAGGACGCGAGGCAAACGGCGCATCGCCTTGAACATCGAAATGAACTCGTCGCGCTTCATGGCGGGATAGCCCATCATGATGCTGCCCTCCGGCACGTGCCCCGAGACGGCCGTGTTGCCCGTGATCACGACGTTGGCTCCCACCACCGCGTGATCCGCGACCGAGGCCCGCCCCGCCAGCACGGAGCGGTCGCCGATGACGGCCGAACCCGCGACGCCCGCATGTCCGCAAAGGAGGCATCCGCGTCCGATGGACACGTTGTGACCGATCATCACGAGGTTGTCGATCTTGGTGCCGCAGCCGATCCGGGTATCGGCGATGGTGCCCCGATCGATGCAGGTGTTGGCACCCACCTCCACGTCGTCGCCGATCTCGACCGCCCCGAGCGAGTTGATCCGCACATAGGCCGCCCGTTCGCGCGTCGAGATCACGCCCGCGCGCGCCTCGTCGACGACACCCGGAGTGGGGGTCACGAAGGAAAAGCCGTCCGCCCCGATCACGGCTCCGGGCTGGGCGATGAACCGCGCGCCGATCCGCACCCGCGCGCCGATCCGCACGCCCGAGAGGATCAGCGCGTCGTCGCCGACGGAGGCATCCTCGGCGAGGGAGGCATGGCTGAGGATCCGGGCGCGCGCCCCGATCAGGACGCGGGCCCCGACCACGACGAAGGGGCCGATGGACGCGCCGGCTCCGATCGTGGCGGTCGGGTCGATCACGGCCGTGGGGTGGATGCCGGGCACGGTCTCGGGGGGAGTGTCGAAAACACGCGTGACGCCCGCGAGCACGTAGCGCGGGCGCGGCGACAGGATGGCGCCTTCGAGGCCCAGGGCGCGCCAGTCCGCGTCGGGGGCGAGGATGGCTGCCCGCGCGGCGCCCTCGGCGAGCCGGGCCGCGAAGGCCGGCTCCATGGCGAGGGCGATCTGGTCGGGGGGGGGCGCCGCGGGGTGTGCGGCGCCCCGCACCACGGGAGCTGCCCCGACAGCCCCCGCCCCCCGGGGCGCCGCGGGGTGCGCCCCTTGCACCCGGCGGAAACGCAAGCGCGGCCGCGCGTCCCCAGCAGGAGCGCCTTGATGGTGGTGGCACGATGCT
>JBBQYB010000206.1:0-3421 GCA_038209095.1 Rhodobacterales bacterium | reverse complement strand
ATGATGACCGGCTCCGTCGTCAGCTTCGACCAGTCCGTCCGCGGGGCCTATGCGGGCGGCCCGCCGGCCCCCCCGCCTGCCATGACCCTGCCTACCTGATCGCATCCCAGCGGTTCTGCACGGACGCCGCCGCGTCCTCTGCACTCGCCCCGGTCTGATAGTCCACCATCCCCGTCCAGAACGCCGCCGTCCCGATCTCGCCGGGCATCAGGTCCGACGCGTCGAACCGGAACGTCGTCGCATTGGTCAGGATCTCGCCCAGCGCGCGCTGCGTCGGGTTCTGATAGGCCTCCGGGCTGGCGCCGGTATGCGGCGTCATGAACTGTCCCTGCGACATGTGGATCTCGTGCGCGAAGGGCGTCTGGAGGAACGCGAGAAACGCGCGCGCCACCGGCGCATCGTCCGCGATGCTGATCAGCCCGCCCGATCCGAGAACCGGCTTGCCGAGATCCCGGTCCGCATAGGCCGGAAAATAGAAAAAATCGACGTCCGTGCCCAGTTCGATCCCCTCCGGAAAGAACCCCGGGATGAACGACGCCTGACGGTGCATGTAGCATTTCGGCGGCAGGTCGAAGAGCCCCAGCGGGCTGTCGCGGAAATCCCGCGTGGCGACCGACGCCGATCCTCCGTCCACGAACGCGTCGTTGCGCGCGAACCAGCCGTATTCCTCGATGGCCGCGACCACCGCGGGATCGTCGAACGGCACCTCGTTCAGCACCCAGGCGTCATAGACCTCCGGCGGCTGCGTGCGCAGCATCAGATCCTCCACCCAGTCCGTCGCCGGCCAGCCGGTCGCGGCCCCCGAACCCAGGCCGATGCACCAGGGCGTCCCGCCCTCCGCCGCGATCTCCTCGGTCAGCGCCTTCAACTCCTCCATGGACTGGGGGATCTCGTAACCCGCTTCCTCGAACTGTTCTGGCACGTACCACACGAGGCTCTTGACGTCCGTCCCGAAGAAGACGCCGTAGAGGTTCTCCGTCCCGTCCGGACCTTCATAGGTCGCAAGATCCACCCAGGACTGGCCGGCCGCGAAGGTGTCGAGCATGGTCTGGCGCATCTCGTCCCCGAGCGGCACCAGCGCGCCGCGCGCCGCGAGATCCCGCGCAAGCCCTGGCTGCGGGAACATCGCGATATTGGGCGCGGACCCGGCCTGCGCCGAGATCACGATGTCCTGCTCGAAACTCTCGGACCCCGACAGCGCAACCTCCGCGCCCGTCGCTTCGGTGAAATACGCGAACAGGTTGCGCAGCCGGTCCGCATCCGGCCCGGTCGAGGCCCCCGTGACGGTCAGACGTTCGCCGCGGAAGTCGTTCTCGGCCGCGAAGGCCTCGTAACTCTCCCAGTTATAGATCCCCTCGCCGATCGGCACGATCAGCGCGTCCTGCGCAAAGGCGCCCGGCGCCGCCCCGATGAGGGCCGCAACCGCGGCGGCCTGCCGCAGACGGTGTGTGGTGTCGCGTTTCATGATCCGATCCTCCCGAGTGTCACGACCTGTCCGGAATACCTCATATGGCCCGGCTTGTTCCCTGCACCTGACGGCAACGAACGTTGCCGGCTCCTTGTTCCGGCAATGCGGCTTGATCCCTCGCAGGACCCGTGGCAAGGTCAAGGCAAGGATGCGCCGCACGCCAAGATGCCGGCCATCGCAAGGGAGAGGGGACCAACCGCATGGCGGTGCTGCAATTGCGCGGCGTCTCGAAGAGTTTCGGCGCGATCCAGGCCCTCGCCGGGGTGGATCTCGCCATCGAGCGCGGCCAGGCGCTCGGTCTGATGGGCGACAACGGCGCGGGCAAATCCACGCTGATGAAGATCGTCGCTGGCAATTTCGCCCCCACCAGCGGCAGCATCGCCCTCGACGGCAAGGCCGTCGCCTTCGCCCGCCCCATCGAGGCGCGCCGCCACGGCATCGAGATCGTCTACCAGGACCTCGCCCTCTGCGACAACCTCACCGCCGCCGGCAACGTCTTTCTCGGCCGCGAGATCCGCAAGCGCTTCGGCCCCTTCGCTTGGCTCGACCACGCCGCCATGTTCGCGCGCGCGGGCGAGCTCTTCGCCGAGCTGAAATCCGAGACCCGCCCGCGCGATCTCGTGCGCCAGATGTCGGGCGGCCAGCGCCAGGCGGTGGCCATCGCGCGCACCCGGCTGTCGGATCCGCGCATCGTGCTGATGGACGAGCCCACCGCCGCGATCTCCGTGCGCCAGATCAAGGAGGTCCTCGACCTCATCCACCGCCTCAAGGAGACCGGCCACGCGGTGATCCTCGTCTCCCACCGCATGCCAGACGTCTTCGCCGTCTGCGACCGCGTCGCGGTCCTGCGCCGCGGCAGCCTCGTCGCCGACAAGGCCATCGCGAACTCGAGCCCCGAGGAAGTCACGGGCCTCATCACCGGAGCCATCGCAGCCGCATGACCGACACCACCCCGAGCCACGCCGCCATCGACGAGAGCATCAGCACGCGCCGCGAGATGACCTGGGCCCAGTCGCTCACCCGGACCCAGCCGTTCTGGGTCCTGATGGCCATCCTCGCCATCGGCCTCGTGATGATGCAGGTCTCGGACGTGTTCATGACCGAGCGCAACATGTTCAACGTCGCGCGCAACTTCGCCTTCTTCGGCATCATGGCGCTCGGCATGACGGCCGTCATCTGCACCGCCGGCATCGACCTGTCCGTGGGCTCGCTCATGGGCCTCGCAGGCATCGTCGCGGGGTTGGTGATGCAGGCGGGCTTTGGCATTGTCGCGGGCTTTCTCGCCTGCATGGCCACGGCCGCCGTGGTCGGCCTCATCAACGGCGCGCTCATCGCCTATCTGCGCATGGCGCCCTTCGTCGTCACGCTCGGCATGCTCGCCATGGCGCGCTCCATCGCCATGGTCGTCTCCAACAACAAGATGATCTACGACTTCGGCCCCGACCAGGAGATCCTCGAATGGATCGGCGGGGCCAGCGTCCTCGGTGTGCCCAACCCGATCTGGGTGCTCGCCATCCTCACGGTCGTGTTCTGGTGGGCCTACAACTATTCCGTCTGGGGGCGCTGGGTCTATGCCGTGGGTGGCAACGCCCAGGCCGCACGCCTCGCGGGCATCCCCGTCGAGCGCGTCATCGTCTCCGTCTACGTGATCTCCGCCCTCACGGCGGGCCTCGCCGCCTTCCTGATGATCGGCTGGTTCGGCTCGGTCACCAACGCGCTCGGCCAGACCTACGAGCTCAACGTGATCGCGGCCTCCGTGATTGGCGGCGCCAACCTCATGGGCGGCGTCGCCTTCGCCTTCGGCGCGCCCATCGGGGCGGCGCTGATGGAGCTCATCCGCAACTCCCTGCTGCTCGCGGGCATCGACGCCCTCTGGCAGCAGTTCTTCGTCGGCCTGTTCCTGATCATCGCGGTGCTTCTGGAACAGATCCGCAATCGCGGCCGGTCCTGACC
>JBBQYB010000205.1:0-3497 GCA_038209095.1 Rhodobacterales bacterium | reverse complement strand
GCCGACGCGATTTGATTTGCCGGCCGCCTCCAACTGGTATAACGAGTTGGAAAAGGGAGGCTCCGATGCCGGTCGATGTGGCGATCTCCGAGACAGGACAGGGGACGCGCATGTCTGCCGGTGCCCTCTCCATCGGTCTCGAGGACGGTGCCCTGCGCGGCGTCACCTTCGCCGGGGTCGAGGTCCTGCGCCGCATCGACTATCCCGTCCGTGACGCCGACTGGCGCACCAGCACCGTGGAGGAGACCGCGGCCGAGATTGGCCCGGGGATCCGCTACCTGCGCCGCTTTCACACGTCCGACGGCACCTTCGCCGGCGTCTTCGAGGTGGACGGATCGGCCGGAGCCACCGAAGGTCGCATCGAGGCCCGTCTGCGGCTGACGGCGCAGCGCGATGCCGACGTGAACCGGGCGGGGTTCGTCGTGCTTCATCCCATAGCTCTGGTGGCGGGCACACCGATGACCGTGACGGGGCCCCACGGATCGGAGCGCCGCGCCATCTTTCCCGCGCACATTCTGCCGTCCCAGCCTGTCCTCGACATCGCGGAGCTGCGCCACCGGGTCGGACCAGTGGCCGTCGCCATCGCGATGGAGGGCGACGTCTTCGAGATGGAGGACCAGCGCAACTGGACCGATGCCTCGTTCAAGACCTACTGCCGGCCGCTCGCCCTCCCGAGACCCTACCGCATCGCCGCGGGTGAAACCGTCGAACAGCGTCTGGTCATCCGGCTGACCCGCGAGGATGGCCCAGCGCGCCCGCCTGCACTGGCCCTTCCGTCCCGCGTGACCATGCCAGGGATCGTGCTGGCCCATGAGGCCGCCCTCTGCGGGCCGGTCTCGCCCGCCGTCTCCCGCCTGCCCCTCGACGGCGTTCTCCTGCGGGTGGATGGTGCTTCCCCGGATCTGCGGATCGCAAACGAGGCCCCCGTCACGCTGGAGATCGTCGTCGATGCCATCGCCGATATCGAACGGGTCCGCGACGCTTGTGCCGCGGCGGCGGTCTTGCCGCACCGCGTCGTGGCCCTGCCGCGCGGCTATCTCGTGAGCCACCAGCCCGAAGGCCCCTGGCCCGACGGTCCCGTCCCTTCGGACCTTCTCCCGGCCCTGCGCGCGGCCTTTCCCGCCGCCGAGGTGGGCGGCGGCATGCTCACCAACTTCACCGAATTCAACCGCTGCCGGGTCCGACCCGACGTTTTGGATTTCGTGACCTTCGGGACGACGGCGATCGTCCATGCCGCGGACGACGCCTCCGTGCTGGAGACCCTCGAAGCCCTGAGCGATGTCTTCACGAGCGCACGCGCCCTCAGCGGCGACCGGGACCTGCGCCTCGGCCTCCTGTCCATCGGCATGCGTTCGAACCCCTACGGCGCGGCACTCGCCAAAAACCCGGACGCCCGCCGCATCCCGATGGCGCTGGAGGATCCCCGCCAGCGCACGACCTTCGCTGCCGCCTGGGCCGTGGGCGTCGCGGCGGCGGCGGCGCGCGGCGGCGTCGCGACCTACGCCCCGGCCATGACCGGCGGGCCCCTCGGCACGGGCCCGGACGACGCACCTTGGCCGCTTCGCGAGGTCGTGATCGCCCTCACCGATTTCGCCGGTCTGCCCGTCGAGATCACCGGCGGCCCGTCCTCGGGGCTCATCGCGATCCGGGGTCGCGGACGGCGCGGCCTTCAGGCGCTCCTCGCCAATCTCGGTCCGGATGCCGTCCAGGTCGAAGGTCGGGATCTCCCGGCCCTCACGGCGGCCGTCCTGCGAGGGGCCGAATGACCTATCGCGGCTGCCTCATCGGCTGCGGCTTTTTCGCGCGCAACCACATGCACGGCTGGACCGCCGCAGAGGGCGCGGAGATTGCGGCGGTCTGCGATCTCGATCCCGCCCGGGCGGAGGCCTTCGCCACCGATTTCGGCATACAGGCCTTCACCGATGCCGCCGCCATGCTGCGCGAGGTGCGGCCCGATTTCGTGGACGTGGCCACCACCGTCGACAGCCACCGCCCGCTGGTCGAGCTGGCGCTGGCACACGGGGCGCTGACCGTCTGCCAGAAACCCTTCGCCTCGAGCTACGCCGACGGCCTCGCCATGACCGAAGCGGCGGCGCGCGCGAACCGCCCCCTGATCGTTCATGAGAACTTCCGCTGGCAAAAGCCGTTCCGCATCCTGCGCGCCCAAATCGACCAGGGAGCCATCGGCCGTCCCGCCTTCGCGCGCCTCTCCTTTCGCCACGGTTATGCGGATCTCTACGTCAACCAGCCCTACCTCGCGGAGGTCGAGGACTTCGCCCTGATGGACGTGGGACTGCATCTCTTCGACGTGGCGCGCTTCCTCCTCGGCGACGTGACGCGGCTCTCCTGCGAGACCCAGCGGCGCAACCCGGCCGTGCGCGGTGAGGATGCCTTCACGGCGCTGCTCCGCCACACGAGCGGCGCGGTCTCCAGCGTCGATTGTTCCTTCCAGTCGCGGATCGTCCCCGACCCCTTTCCAGAGACGCTGGTCTGGCTGGAGGGCGATCTCGGCACGCTGGAACTCGGACGCGACTACCGCGTGAACCTTCACCGCGACAACCAAAGGACCGAGATCGCCTCGGAGCCGCCGGTCCCGGGCTGGGGCGCGCGCCCCTGGCACGCGGTCCAGGAGTCCGTCGAAGCCTTCGAGGCCCATGTCGTCGAAGTCCTCCGCGGGGCGGCGGAGCCCCAGCCCTCCGGCGCTCACAACCTAGAGACGCTTGCCATGACCCTCGCCGCCTACCGTTCGGCCGCCCGCGGCGAAACCGTGGATCTCGCCGCCTTCGTCGCGGGCGGATGCGCACGATGAACCGGATCGAGGCGGATTACCTGATCGAAACCGCCTATCCCGCGCAGGACGCGGCGGAGGCGATGGCGGGCGAGCAGTCGTCGGGCACCTTCCTGCCCGTACCGGGCGAGACGCCGGAACTGAAGGCGCGTGCCGCGGCCCGGGTCGAGGCGCTCGAGGATCTCGGCCCCGTCGAGGGTTCATCCCTGCCCGGTGCCGGTCGCCCGGATGCCCCGCACCGCCGCGCGCGCGTCACCCTCAGCTGGCCAATTGAGAACATGGGCCCCTCCCTGCCCAACGTGATCGCCGCGGTCGCGGGCAACCTCTTCGAGCTGCGGCAATTCTCCGGCCTGCGTCTTCTCGATCTGCGCTTTCCGGAGGCCTTCGCGGCCCTCCCGGGCCCCGCCTTCGGGGTCGAGGGCACCCGCAGGCTCTCGGGCGTCGAAGGCCGGCCGCTGATCGGCACCATCGTCAAGCCCTCGGTCGGGCTCGACGCCGAAGGCACGGCGGCCCTCGTGGACACGCTCTGCGGGGCAGGCATCGACTTCATCAAGGACGACGAATTGCAGTCCGACGGCCCGTCCTGCCCCTTCGAGGCGCGGGTGCGGGCCGTGATGGCGGTGATCGAGCGCCACGCCGACAGGCTGGGCCGCAAGGTCATGTTCGCCTTCAACCTCACCGGCGAGATCGACGAGATGCGCGCGCGTCA
>JBBQYB010000204.1:0-3699 GCA_038209095.1 Rhodobacterales bacterium | reverse complement strand
GGCGTCGATCTGGTCATACGCCTTGTATTCGCCGAAGAACTTCGTGATCGCAGCCGTCAGCGACGTCTTGCCGTGGTCCACGTGGCCGATCGTGCCCACGTTCACATGCGGCTTGTTCCGCTCGAATTTCGCCTTACCCATTGCGCTTCTTTCCGCTGTTCCGGGAACCGACCGACGGCCCCTTCAAAGATGCGCGCGCCTTAGCGAGTGTCTTGCCGAAACGCAAGTCTGGATGCATGCCGTGGGAGCGGTGGCCGGCACACGCCGAAAACCTCTCGAATGCGATTGACAAGGTTTGGCGAGGGGCCTAGGTTCCGCGCGCTCAGAAGGGGTTTGGCCCCGCTGGCACCAGACATTACTTGGCGGTCACGACTCGGGCAATCGCCCCAGTCCTCTGGACAAGCGCTGCTTTCGGGCCCGGTCGACGGACCCGAATGCGGCACCTTCGGCATTTCGCGGATCGCCGCGGCCTGCCGTACGACAGAAACGGTGTAGACGGGGTTAGAGACCAGAATGCCTACGATCCAACAGCTGATCCGCAAGCCGCGCCAGCCGCGTGCCGTGCGCAGCAAGTCGATGCATCTGCAGGCCTGTCCGCAGAA
This sequence comes from Rhodobacterales bacterium, assembly GCA_038209095.1. Classification (GTDB taxonomy): domain Bacteria; phylum Pseudomonadota; class Alphaproteobacteria; order Rhodobacterales; family Rhodobacteraceae; genus Amaricoccus. Next base: position 3,097 of record JBBQYB010000204.1, on the reverse strand, counting down.
GCGCGGCGTCTGCACGCGCGTCTATACGACGACGCCGAAGAAGCCGAACTCGGCCATGCGCAAGGTCGCCAAGGTGCGGCTGACCAATGGCTTCGAGGTCATCAGCTACATCCCGGGCGAGAGCCACAACCTGCAGGAGCACTCGGTGGTCCTGATCCGCGGCGGCCGCGTCAAGGACCTTCCGGGCGTGCGCTACCACATCTTGCGCGGCGTGCTGGACACGCAAGGCGTCAAGAACCGCCGCCAACGCCGGTCGAAATACGGCGCGAAGCGTCCGAAATAAGGAGTACGGGATATGTCGCGACGTCACAGCGCCGAAAAGCGCGAAGTTCTGCCGGATGCCAAGTACGGCGACCGCGTTCTGACGAAATTCATGAACAACCTCATGCACGACGGCAAGAAGTCCGTTGCCGAGAACATCGTCTACGGCGCGATGGAGCGGGTCGAGGGCAAGCTGCGCCGCGCCCCCATCGAGGTGTTCCACGAGGCGCTCGACAACATCAAGCCGTCGGTCGAGGTCCGCTCGCGGCGCGTCGGCGGTGCCACCTACCAGGTCCCCGTCGAGGTCCGCCCGGAGCGCCGCGAGGCGCTGGCGATCCGCTGGCTCATCAAGGCGAGCCGCGCGCGCAACGAACACACCATGGAGGAGCGCCTCGCCGGCGAGCTTCTTGACGCCGCGAACTCCCGCGGCACCGCCGTGAAGAAGCGCGAAGACACCCACAAGATGGCCGACGCCAACAAGGCGTTCAGCCATTACCGCTGGTAACGGCGAAAGTTAGGAACTGACAGATGGCCCGCGATTATCCCCTCGATCTGTACCGCAATTTCGGCATCATGGCGCATATCGACGCCGGCAAGACGACCACGACCGAGCGGATCCTGTTCTACACCGGCAAGAACCACAAGATGGGCGAGGTGCATGATGGCGCCGCGACCATGGACTGGATGGAGCAGGAGCAGGAGCGGGGCATCACCATCACGTCCGCCGCGACCACGACCTTCTGGGAGCGGACCGAGGACGGCACGACCCCGGATGGACCGCGTCACCGGTTCAACATCATCGACACCCCCGGCCACGTCGATTTCACCATCGAGGTGGAGCGCTCGCTCGCCGTGCTCGACGGCGCGGTCTGCGTGCTCGATGCGAACGCGGGCGTCGAGCCTCAGACCGAGACCGTCTGGCGGCAGGCCGACCGTTACAAGGTGCCGCGCATCGTGTTCGTCAACAAGATGGACAAGATCGGTGCGGACTTCTTCAACTGCGTGCACATGATCAAGGACCGCACGGGTGCCACGCCTTGCCCGGTGCAGCTGCCAATCGGGGCCGAGACCGCGCTCGAGGGCCATATCGACCTGATCACCATGGAAGAATGGGTCTGGGAGGGCGACGATCTGGGCGCGACCTGGGCGCATCACCCCATCCGCGCGGAGCTGGCCGAGAAGGCCGCGGAGATGCGCAACACCATGATTGAGCTGGCCGTCGAAATGGACGACGCGGCCATGGAGGCCTATCTCGACGGCACCGAGCCGGACGTGGCCACCCTGCGCAAGCTGATCCGCAAGGGCACGCTCGCGATGAAGTTCGTCCCCGTCCTCTGCGGGTCCGCGTTCAAGAACAAGGGCGTCCAGCCCATGCTCAACGGCGTGATCGATTTTCTGCCCTGCCCGCTGGATGTGCCCGCTTACATGGGATTCCTACCGGGCGACGAGACGGAAACCCGCGACGTTCCGCGCTCGGCCGACGACGGCCAGCCGTTCTCGGGCCTCGCCTTCAAGATCATGAACGATCCTTTCGTGGGCTCGCTGACCTTCACCCGCATCTATTCGGGCATGATCAAGAAGGGCGACCAGCTCCTGAACTCGACCAAGGGCAAGCGCGAGCGCGTCGGCCGCATGATGATGATGCACGCCATCAATCGCGAGGAAATCGACGAGGCCTTCGCGGGCGACATCATTGCGCTCGCGGGCCTCAAGGACACGACGACAGGCGACACGCTCTGCGATCCGCAAAAGCCCGTCGTGCTCGAGACGATGACCTTCCCGCAGCCGGTGATCGAGATCGCCGTCGAGCCGAAGACCAAGAACGACCAGGAAAAGATGGCCGCGGGCCTAGCCCGGCTCGCCGCCGAGGATCCGTCCTTCCGGGTGGAGACCGACCGCGAGAGCGGCCAGACCATCATGAAGGGCATGGGCGAGTTGCATCTCGACATTCTCGTCGACCGTCTGCGCCGTGAGTTCAAGGTCGAGGCCAACATCGGCGCGCCGCAGGTGGCCTACCGCGAGACCATCTCTAAGATGGCCGAGATCGACTACACCCACAAAAAACAGTCCGGCGGTTCGGGCCAGTTCGCCCGTATCAAGCTGGTCATCTCTCCGACCGTGCCGGGCGAGGGATACTCCTTCGAGAGCAAGATCGTCGGTGGTTCCGTGCCGAAGGAGTACATTCCCGGCGTCGAGAAGGGTGTTCTTTCCGTCATGGACAGCGGGCCGCTCGCGGGTTTCCCGGTGATCGACTTCAAGGTGGCGCTGGTGGACGGGGCCTATCACGACGTGGACTCCAGCGTGCTCGCCTTCGAGATCGCGGCCCGTGCGGCGATGCGCGACGGGCTGAAGAAGGCCGGTGCCAAGCTGCTCGAGCCGATCATGAAGGTCGAGGTCGTGACGCCGGAGGAATACACCGGCGGGATCATCGGCGACCTCACATCGCGGCGGGGCCAGATGCAGGGCCAGGACACGCGCGGCAACGCGAACGCCATCACCGCGATGGTGCCGCTCGCCAACATGTTCGGCTACATCAACACGCTGCGGTCGATGTCGTCGGGACGCGCCAACTTCACCATGCAGTTCGACCATTATGAGGCCGTACCGCAGAACATATCGGATGAGATCCAGGCGAAATTCGCCTGATCAAAGGAACACAGGGCGGGTCACTGATCCCCCGACACAGGAGACCACGATGGGTAAGGCGAAATTCGAGCGGAACAAGCCGCATGTGAACGTGGGCACGATCGGCCACGTGGACCACGGCAAGACGTCGCTGACGGCTGCGATCACGAAGTTCTTCGGCGAATACAAGGCGTATGACCAGATCGACGCC
>JBBQYB010000203.1:0-3769 GCA_038209095.1 Rhodobacterales bacterium | reverse complement strand
GTTTGCCGCACCGGCGAGCCTACTCGGGGTGCTCAACGACACGGCCTTTCTGTTCATGCTCGTGTTGGGGCAGACCATGGTGATCCTGACGCGGGGCATCGATCTGTCGGTGGCGGCGAACCTCGCGCTGACGGGGATGCTCGTGGCGCTCATCGGGCAGTACGGGCCGGATCTGCCGGGGCCGGTTTATCTCGTGCTCGGGATCGCGATCGGGGCAGCGCTCGGCACGCTGATCGGGCTCCTGGTGGGCGGGCTCGGGATCCCGCCGATCGTGGTGACGCTGGGCGCGCTCGCGATCTACCGCGGCATGATCGTGGTGATTGGCGGCGGCGATCAGGTCAATGCGAGCGAGATGGGGGTGTCGTTCCAGGCGTTCCCGAAGATCTCCGCCCTCGGGCTGACCTCGCCGTTCTGGATCAGCGTGCTGGTGGCCCTAGGGGCGCATGTGTTCCTGACCCGCAGCCGCACCGGGCGCGGGCTCTATGCGGTGGGGGGCAACCCGGAGGCGGCACGGTATTGCGGGGTCTCGCTGGAGCGCGCGCAGGTGCTGGTCTATGCGATCTCGGGGGGCATCGCGGGGCTCTGCGGCTATCTGTGGGTGGCACGCTACGGGGTTGCCTATTCCGAGATCGCTCTCGGGTACGAGCTGACCGTCATCGCCGCCTGCGTCATCGGCGGCGTCTCCATCGGCGGCGGCGTGGGCACGGTGCCCGGCGCGCTGCTGGGGGCGCTGTTTCTCGGAACGGTGGTCAACGCACTGCCCACCATGCAGGTCTCGCCGTTCTGGCAGATGGCCATCGCGGGGGCCGTCATCCTCGGGGCCGTGGTGCTGAACGCGCGGGCGGAGGCGCATCCCACGAAGCTGATCCTGCCCGAGGCCCGCCGCGCTGGGAAGGCCGCCCGACCATGACCGACGTGCCCGAGACATCCGCGCGCCAGACCCCGGACCGCCTGCGAAGTGCGTGGGTCCGGGCCCTGCTCAGCTGGGAGGCAGTGCTTGTGCTGCTGCTGGTCGCCGTCTTTGTCGGTAACGCGCTGGCGACGCCGTGGTTTCTCGACGTCTACAATCTCGCCGACGCCACCTACAATTTTTCGGAGAAGGCCCTCATCGCCCTGCCCATGGCGCTCCTGATCCTGGTCCGCGAGATCGACCTGTCGGTGGGGGCCATCGTGGCACTCGCCGCGCTCTGCATCGGCTATGCGGCCGAGGCGGGCTTAGGGGCCTCTGCCCTCGTGCTGACGGGACTGCTGGTCGGTCTTCTCTGCGGCATGGTCAACGGTGCCCTCGTGACCCGCATCGGCGTGCCCTCCATCGTGGTAACAATTGGGACCATGTCGCTCTTTCGCGGGATCGCCCAGGTCACCCTCGGGGATCAGGCTCTCACCACCTTTCCGCCCGCCTTCACCGAGCTGAGCCAGTCCTATCTGATCAACCCCCCGCCCCTGCCGCTGTCGTTTGCGCTTTTCATCGTCCTTGCGGTCGTCTTCGGCCTGTTCCTGCACGGTACCGCGACCGGCCGGAGGCTATTCGCCATCGGGGCCAATCCGGTCGCAGCCCAGTTCTCCGGCGTGCGCGTCGCGCGGCTGCGGTTCTGGCTGTTCGCTCTGTCGGGTATGCTGTCTGGGCTGGCTGCGGCCCTGCTCGTGGCCCGGTTCGGCGTGGTGCGCCCGAACATCGCGCTGGGCTGGGAACTCGACATCATCACCGTGGTGATTTTCGGCGGCGTGTCCATCGCGGGCGGGGTGGGCTCGATCCCGGGCGTCGCCCTCGCGGCCCTCGTGCTGGGGTTTGCCACCTTCGGGCTCACGCTCCTGAACGTGCCGGGGATCGTGATCACGGTCATGCTCGGGCTGCTGCTGATCGGCTCCATCGCAGCGCCCATCGTCCTGGGTCGCCTGTTCCGGCGCTGAGGCGTTTGGTCTTTGACACCGTGGAGACCAGCGGTTAGGACCGCGTCTTTGCAGGCGTACCCATGACCGACGTGCCCATCTCACCCCCGCTCGCCACGGCCCTCGCGTCCCGGGGCTACGACACCCTGACCGCGGTGCAGACGGCCGTGCTCGGCGAAGACGTGGCGGGCCGCGACGCGCTCGTCTCGGCGCAGACCGGGTCGGGCAAGACCGTGGCCTTCGGGCTCGCGATGGCGCAGGAGCTCCTCGGAGGGGCCGAGCGTCTCGACGCGGCGGGTGGACCCCTCGCGCTCGTGATCGCCCCCACGCGCGAACTGGCGCTTCAGGTGGCGCGCGAACTCAGCTGGCTCTATGCAGAGGCCGGCGGGCGGATCGCCACCTGCGTCGGCGGCATGGACTACCGCACCGAGCGGCGCGCGCTCGAGCGCGGCGCGCATATTGTCGTGGGCACCCCCGGGCGGTTGCGCGATCACATCGAGCGCGGCAGCCTCGATCTGTCGGGACTGTGCGCCTGCGTGCTCGACGAGGCCGACGAGATGCTGGACCTCGGCTTTCGCGAGGATCTGGAGTTCATTCTCGGGGCGGCTCCTGCGGGTCGCCGCACGCTGATGTTCTCGGCCACCGTGCCGAAGGCCATCGCGGATCTGGCGCGCACCTTCCAGCGCGATGCGCTGCGCCTCCAGACCACGGGCGAGGCGCGCCAGCACGTCGACATCGCCTATCGCGCGCTGTCCGTGACCGCCCGCGACCGCGAGCACGCGATCTTCAACCTGCTGCGGTTCGAGGAGGCAAGCCGCGCGCTCGTGTTCTGCAAGACGCGCGCCACGGTGAACCATCTGCTGGCGCGGATGACCAACCGCGGGTTTCAGGTCGTGGCGCTGTCGGGCGAATTGAGCCAGCAGGAGCGCACCCACGCTTTGCAAGCCTTGCGCGACGGGCGTGCCCGGGTCTGCGTCGCGACCGACGTCGCCGCGCGCGGCATCGACCTGCCGGGGCTGGAACTGGTCGTGCATGCCGATCTGCCGACGAACGCCGAGACGCTGCTGCACCGGTCGGGCCGTACGGGGCGCGCGGGTGCGAAGGGGGTCTCGGCGCTCATCGTCACACCCGCGGAGTTCAAGAAGGCCCAGCGCCTGCTTCAGGGCGCGCGGGTCGTCGCGGACTGGGGCCCTGCCCCGTCGGCCGACGACGTGCGCGCGCGCGACGATGCCCGGATCCTCGATCATCCCGCGCTGGTTGACGCTCCGGGCGAGGACGCGGCGCTGGCGCGCGATCTTTTGAGCCGGTTCGGGCCCGACCACGTGGCCGGTGCCTTCATCCGGCTCTGGCGCGACGGGCGCTCAGCACCCTAGGAGATCGCGGAGATCCAGACTCAGGGGCCTTCGGTCCCGCGGCCCCGGTCGGAGTTCGGCCCGTCGGTCTGGTTCTCCGTATCGGTCGGCCGCGCGAAGCGGGCCGAGGCGCGCTGGCTGCTGCCGAAGGTCTGCGAGGCCGGCGGCATGACCAAGGCCTCCATCGGGGCGATCCGCATCGGCGAACACGAGAGCTTCGTTCAGGTGGCGGCCCCGGCTGCCGCCGGGCTCGGCGAGGGCGCGCGCATCGCCGACGGGGTCGACCTGCGCCGTCTGGACGGCGAGCCCGCGCTCGAGCGCCAGCCGCACCGCGTCCCCAAGCCGGAGCGCGAGGATAAAGCCCCGAGGCGGACCGAGGCTGCGGCCGCCCCGCGTCCCGAGACGGTCACGCCGAAGCCTGCGAAATTCAAGCGCCCCCGCGCGGCGGAGGCTCCCGCGCGGAGTGGCGGCAAGCAGGCTTCGGGGCCCGCAAGCAAGGCTTCGGCGAAATCGAAGAAACCCAGGCG
>JBBQYB010000202.1:0-3865 GCA_038209095.1 Rhodobacterales bacterium | reverse complement strand
TCACTCCTTCCGCTTCACCCCCGCCTTCCCCCAAACCTCATCCCCATGCCGGTCCTTGTCGCCCCGGCCCAGCACCTCCTTCGAAATCAGCGCCAGCATATAGGTGCGCAGCACCGCGTTGATCCGCCCGTGATAGCCAGCACCGAGGCCCGCGAACCACCGCGCCACGTCCGCGTCGAGCGCCACCGTCACCTTCTTCTTGCGCGGCCGCACCGGGGCCGTCGTCTCGAGCTTCCCCCACTCAGCCGGAATCAGCGACCGGCGCAGCTTCACGTCCCGCCAGTCCTGCGCCTGTTTCTCCAGTTCGATCATCAGATCGACATAGGCCCGTTCCTGGGCGATGGTGCGCAGCCGCTCTTCCACGGGTGCCTCCTCCTGCTGATGTCTGCGATGGCCCCATCCTGCCCGGAAACCCTTAAAATGCCCCTCATTCTGGCAAGCCGGTTTCCAGCCGCCTTCCGCCCGCCTTCCAGTCACCTCAACCCGCTCAACTTTCGGCAAAATCCCGCCCCACTTGCCACCGCACCCCGTCGCCCTAAATCCCGTTCATGAACTACGTACTCGCCCTCTTCCTGCCGCCCCTGTCGATCCTGCTCGCGGGCCGGCCCATCGTCGCCACCGTGACGTTCTTCATCTGGATCCCCGCGGTGATCTTCTCCGGCGGGCTCACCCATCCCATGTTCATCCTCCTCGCCTGGATCCTGATCTACCAGTCCCGCGAGGACCGCCGCGGGGCCCGCTCCCGCGACTGACCGCCCGCCATGCGGACCCGCTTCGCGCCCTCGCCCACGGGGCGCCTCCATCTCGGTCACGCCCTCTCGGCCCTCACCGCCTGGGACATGGCCGTGGCTTCGGGCGGCGAATTTATTCTGCGAATAGAAGACCTTGACGCCACCCGCTGCCGCGATGACTTCATCCCGCCGATGCTCGCGGATCTCGCCTGGCTCGGCCTGCGCTGGCCCGAACCCGTGATGCGCCAGTCGGACCGCACCGACGCCTATGCCGCAGCCCTCGACCGCCTCCGCGCCCTCGGCGTCCTCTATCCCTGCACCTGCACCCGCCGCGACATCGCCCTCGCGGCCCCCCAGGAGGGCGTCCTCGCGTCGGTCTATCCCGGCACCTGCCGCGGCCGAACCGACGCCCCGCCCGGTGCCGCCCTCCGCCTCGACATCGCCCGCGCCCTCGCGCTGACCGGCCCCGTCACCTTCGTCGAGACCGGCCCCGCCCACGCCGGCCGCATCACCCCCGACCCTCGTGCCCTGGGCGACCCCGTCCTCGCCCGCCGCGACATCGGCACATCCTACCACCTCGCCGTCGTCCTCGACGACGCCACACAGGCCGTCACCCACGTCACCCGCGGGACCGACTTGCTTGACAGCACCGGCCTCCACATCCTGTTGCAAACGCTCCTGAAACTGCCCTCACCCGTCTATCATCATCACCGCCTGATGCGCGATGCCGACGGCCGGCGTCTGGCCAAACGCCACGACGCCCTCGCCCTGTCGAGCCTCCGCGCGGAGTGCGCCACGCCCGCCGACATCCGCCGCCTGACGGGACTATAGCGGGTCGCTCAGGAGGACCTCCGCGCCCTCGCGCACCGCCGTGTAAAAACAACTCCGCCGGTTCGTATGGCACGCAGGCCCGGTCTGATCCACGATCAGAAGCAGGCAGTCCCGGTCGCAATCGACGCGCAACTCGATCAGCCCCTGCACGTGCCCGGAGGTCTCACCCTTGCGCCAGAGCGCATTGCGCGACCGCGACCAGTAGGTTACGCGCCCCGTCGCGAGCGTCTCCGCGAGGCTCTCCGCGTTCATCCAGGCGAGCATCAGCACCTCGCCTCCTTCGCTCTGGGCGATGGCGGGCATCAGTCCGCGGGCGTCCCAGGCGAGGGTCGATGGATCGAAACCGGTCACGGGCATCCCCTTTGCTGGCGGCCTTTTTCGGGCTATGTAGCCCCCCGACGCATTCATGCATAGGACTGGGCCGATGAGCGGCGAGACCGATCTGATCAAACTCTACTCGCAGCGCATCCTCGCCCTCGCCGCCGCGATCCCCCACACGGATCCCCTTTGCGACCCGCATGTCAGCGCCCGCAAACGCTCGCCGCTCTGCGGATCGACGGTGACGGTGGACCTGCGCCTCGAGGAGGGGCGCATCACCGGGTTCTCGCAGGACGTCAAGGCCTGCGCTTTGGGCCAGGCTGCGGCCGCAGTCCTCGGCGATGCGGTGATCGGCTGCCGCCGCACGGACGTGGCCCGGGCCCGCGACCAGCTCGCCGCAATGCTGAAAGCGGACGGACCCGTACCCGACGCGCCCTTCGCAGGCTTCGAGGTGCTGCTCCCCGCGCGGGACTACAAGAACCGGCATGCCTCCATCCTGCTCGCTCTCGATGCGACGCTCGCAGCCTTCGACGAGGCGGTTGCGGCCGTCTGAGCCTCAGGGATCCGGACTGGCATAGGGCGCCGCCATCGCCTGAAGGTCCAGCCGGGCCCCCAGCCGGTTCGCCAGCAGGTACAACCCCGCGGCCTTGCGGTGCAGGAACAGAGTCTCGGCAGGCGGGATATGCCACAGATCGCGCGCCGACCCGATGGCGAGCCCCATGTCGCGCAGGCGAAGCACCAGATCGGTGGAGGCGAAATCGATCGGACCGGGCGTCCGAAACGGTGTCATCGCGAGATCGAGCATGTCGAGGATCGCGTCCTGATGCCGCACCGGCGTCGTCTCTGCGAAATACCCGATCGCGAGCGACGCCCGGCGCAGGCCCGTCCGGTCGGATCGGAGCCCCGCATCGAGCAGATCCCGGCACTGCGCCCCGAGATCCGGCGGCACGTCCCGCGAGGCCCCGAAATCGAGCAGCACGATCCGCCCGGTCTCCGGCGTATAGCGGTAATTCGCAAAGTTCGGATCGGTCTGCATCAGCCCGAAGGTGAACATCTCGCGCAGCATCAACCCGATCAGCAACTCCGCCACGCGGTTGCGCAGGCCCGCATCGGCATGCTCCAGCGACTCGATGGGCACGCTCTCGACGTAATCCATCGCCAGCACCGCGTCGGTGCAAAGATCCGGATGGGTGCGCGGCACGAGGAAATCGTCCGAGCCGTCGAGCAGGGCCGCGAAGCGATTCAGGTGTTCGGCCTCGCGCAGGTAGTCCGCTTCCTGGTGCAACTGGCTGCGCGCCTCCGAGAGGAGCGGCTTCACATCGATGCCCTCCGGCAGAAAGCCCGACATCCGCAGCAGCGTCGCGACATTGCCGACATCGCTGTCGATGCTGCGGCGGACACCCGGATACTGGACCTTGATGGCCAGATCGCGCCCGTCGCGGGTCTGGGCGCGGTGCACCTGGCCGATGGAGGCCGCGGCGATGGGTCGGACGTCGAAACGCGCGAACCGCTTGCGCCAGCCCTTGCCCCATTGCGCATCGAGCGTGGTTTGCAGCTGGGCCGGCGGCATGTGTTCGGCGGCGTCGCGCAGCCGTGCGAGGATCGCGGCCATTTCGGGAGGCAGGAATTCGCCCGCGTCCATGGACAAAAGCTGCCCCATCTTCATCGCGGCCCCGCGCAACTGCGCGAGCTGGTTCGCCACCCGTGCCGCATTGACCGGGGTCAGGAGCAGATCGCCCAGACGCGGGCGCTGGCCGCGCGCAAGATGCCGCGCCCCGTCCACCAGCATTCCCCCGGCGATGCCCCCCGCGAGGCCGCCCAGCCGGGCGAGCCGGGAGATCCTGTCCGCCGGGACGGCCGTGCCGTCGGTCTTCGCTGTCGGTCGCCGCATCTTCGCTCTCGTCCTGCCTGAACCGCCCAAGATGGGGCGGCGCGGGGCAATGTCGAAGGCGTTAGCGCCTAGTCGTAGAAGGCGGGTGCCAGCC
>JBBQYB010000201.1:0-4021 GCA_038209095.1 Rhodobacterales bacterium | reverse complement strand
ATCGTGCTGCCGCTCGCCACCGGCATCCGCACCGGCCTGCATCCCTCGCCGCTGCACTACCGCGTCATCCCCGAACTCGCGCAGAAGCTGCGCGCAACCATCCTCTTCGGCACGGACACCTTTCTGGTGGGCTGGGGACGCAGGGCCACGGCCGCACATTTCGCGACGCTCCGCGCCGTCGTCGCCGGGGCCGAACCCGTCCGGCCATCCACCCGCGCGGACTGGCAGAACCGCTTCGGCACCCTGATCCTCGAAGGCTACGGGGCCACCGAAACCGGCCCGGTCCTGGCCCTCAACGATCTCGCCGATCCGCGGCCCGGCACGGTCGGACGCCTGCTGCCCGGGATCGCGCATCGCCTCGAGCCGGTGGCGGGGGTGGACGGCCAGCGCCTGCTGGTCCGCGGCCCGAACGTCATGGCGGGGTACCTGCGCGCCGACAGCGGCCGCATCGAGGCCCCCGAGGGCGGCTGGTACGACACCGGCGACATCGTGCGCCTCGGCGACGACGGACGCCTCACCATCGTGGGCCGCGCCCGGCGCTTCGCCAAGGTCGGCGGCGAGATGGTGTCGCTCGCGGCCATCGAGGCGCTCGCGGCCGAGGTCTGGCCCGGCGAGCCGCTGGGGGCTGCGGCCCTCGTCTGTCCGCGCAAGGGCCAGAAGGTCGTGCTGGCGATCGCGAACCCCGCGGCCGATCTCGACGCCTTGCGCCTCCACGCGCGGGCCGTGGGCGTGACGGAAATCCAGCTCCCCTCGGAGTTGCGGCTCCTCGCCGAGATCCCGGTCATGGCCTCGGGCAAGACCGACTTTCCCGCGCTCCAGGTGCTCCTCGAGGCCGACGCCGCGCCCCCCCTCTGACTTCTTGCTCAATCGCCGCGTTCGCGCGCGAGCAGGGCCGCCTTGCGGTCCACCCCCCAGCGGTACCCCGAGAGCGAGCCGTCCGCGCGCACGACCCGGTGGCAGGGCACGGCCACCGCCAGCGCATTGGCCGCACAGGCACTCGCGACCCCGCGCGCGGCCCCGGGCTGCCCGATGGCCACCGCGATCTGTGCATAACTCGCGGTGGTGCCCGGCGGAATGGCCGTCAGCGCGCGCCAGACCCGCTCCTGAAACGCGGTGCCCCGCACGTCGAGCGGCAATCCGGCATCGTGTCCCGGCCGCTCCACCAGATCCGACACGGCCCGCAGGGTCGCCGCGAACCCGGCATCCGGCCCCGTCAGCGTCGCATGCGGGAACCGGATGCGCAGCCAGGCCTCGAGCGCCGCAGGATCCGCCCCGAACTGGATCGCACAGACCCCCCGCGCGGTCGCGGCCACCAGGATCGGCCCGAGCGAGGTCTCGGCGGTCGCATGGCGGATGGTCTCGCCTCGCCCGCCGTCGCGCCGCACCGCCGCTGGCATCCCGAGGCGCGCCCCGGCGGTGGCATAGAACCGGCTCGCGGAATAGCCCGCTCCATGCAGCGCCTCGGTGACGCTGGCACCCGCCTCCAGCGCCGCCGCGGCCAGCCGGCCCTTCAGCGCCCTCGCATAGGCGCGCGGCGTCAGACCCGTCTCGCGCTTGAAGATCCGGTGGAAATGATGCGGCGCATAGCCGGCCCGTGCGGCAAGATCCGCAAGCGCGGGGGCCTCGCGGTCGTCCTCCAGTGCCCCGGCGATGAGCGCGGCCGCCGCCGCGACGGCCTCGGCTGCCAGCGAAGGCTCCCCACCCCGATCGGGATCGCAGCGCAGGCAGGCACGAAAGCCCGCCGCCCGCGCGGCCTCGGGCGTCTCGAAGAACGCCATGTTCTCCCGGTGCGGCCGCCGCGCGGGGCAGGAGGGGCGGCAATAGATCCCCGTGGTCCGCACGGCCAGCACGAAGGCCCCGTCCGCGGCACGGTCGCGGTCGAGAACGGCCGTCCAGCGGGTGTCGTCGGTCCTGTCCATCTCGGGCTCCAGTCTGGCAAGCGTGATCCGTCCAAGCCTACGGCCCTCGGGCCGGGCGCGCATCCCGCATCTTGCGCTCGATGTCCGCAGCGCCGCTTTCGCTTCCGGCGCGCTCTGATACGGTGCCGCCGGAGGGAGGCTTCGTGACGTATTATCTGGCGATCGACGGGGGCGGCTCCACGTGCCGCGCGGTGGTGGCAGGTGCCCAGGGCCCCGGGCTCGGCTTCGGCGCGTCCGGGCCTGCCAACATCGTCTCCGACGCCTGCGGCGCACGGGCCAGCGTCTCTGCGGCCACCGCCGGGGCCTTCGAGGCCGCGGGTCTTGCACCCGATCCCGCCGAGGTCGTGGCCGTCCTCGGGCTCGCAGGGGCGAACGTCTCCGCAGCAGCCCAGGCCTTCGCCGCGGGCCTGCCCTTCGCGCGGGTCCGCGTGGTCAGCGACGCACTAATCTCGGTGCGCGGCGCGCTCGGCTCGGGCGACGGCGTGGCCGCCGCCATCGGCACCGGTTCCGTCTTCGCCTCCCAGCGCGGCGGCACGGTGCGGTTCATCGGCGGCTGGGGCCTCACGCTCGGCGATCACGCGAGCGGTGCCCGCATGGGCCGCGATCTGCTGGAGGCGGCCCTCCTCGCCCATGACGGGCTGGCGCCGCCCTCGGATCTGCTTGCCGCCATCGTGGCCGAGGCCGGCGGCCCGGAGGGTCTGGTCTCCTTCGCCCAGGGTGCTAGGCCGGCGGACTTCGCCCGCATGGCCCGCCGGATCGTCGACAGCGCCGATCCGGCGGCGCGCGCCGTGCTGGCGCGGGCGGATGCGGACATCATCGCCGCCGTCGATCTCCTGCTCGGGGGTGCGCCTGTCCCCGTCCGGTTTCTCGGCGGGCTCGGCGAGGTCTTCGCGGCACGGCTCACCGCGCGCTATCCGGCCCTCGTGTGCCCACCTCTCGGCACCGCCCTCGACGGGGCGCTCGCGCTCGCGCGCGAGATGCCATGACCGCCGTGCCCTCCCGCAAGGGTTCGCTCCGCCCGGGGCTGGAGGCTATCGGCGGTGGAGCGGTCTTCGACGGACGGACGCTGCACCCCCATGCCGCGCTGCGGATCGAGGACGGGCGGATCGCCGGCATCGTCGCCGATGACGGCAGCGGCACGCGCCTGACCGGCGGCGTACTCGCACCGGGCTTCGTCGATCTTCAGGTCAACGGCGGCGACGGGATCCTCCTCGACCGCCATGCGGGTGTGGACGGCATCGCGCGGATCTGCGCGGCCCATGCCCGGCTCGGCACGCTCGGATTGCTCCCCACGCTCATCACCGACAGACCGGACGCGACCGCAGCGACGATCGCGTCCGGCATCGCTGCGGCCCGGCGCGGCGTTCCGGGCTTTCTCGGCCTGCATCTCGAGGGGCCGCATCTCGATCCCCGGCGCAAGGGGGCCCACGACCCCGCCCTGATCCGCCCGATGAGGGAGGCGGATCTCGCCGCGCTGACCGAGGCGGCGGCCCATCTGCCGGCCCTCATGGTGACCATAGCCCCAGAGGCGGTGACGCCCGATCAGATAAAGGCCCTTACCCGGGCGGGCATCCTCGTCAGCCTCGGCCACAGCGACTGCGGGATCGAGGCCGCGCGCGCCGCCGTCCAGGCCGGAGCGCGCGCCGTCACCCATCTCTTCAACGCCATGAGCCCCCTCGGCCACCGCGAACCGGGCCTCGTCGGGGCCGCCCTAGACACCGGCGGCCTCTGCGCGAGCGTCATCGCCGACGGCCTCCACATCGCCCCCGAGGTCCTGCGCATTTCGCTCGCCGCCAAACGCGGGCCGGGCCGGATCTTCGCGATCACGGATGCCATGGCCGTGGCCGGCACGGGTCTGACGGAATTCCGGCTCGGCGGCCGGCGCATCCTGCGCAAGGACGGCAGGCTCTCGCTCCCGGACGGCACGCTCGCCGGTGCCGACGTGGACATGGCACAGACCCTGCGCATCCTGACCGGCCCCGTCGGGCTCGACCTCGCAACGGCGCTCCGCATGGTCACCGCCACCCCGGCCGAGCTGCTCGGCCTCATCGGTCTGGGCCGGCTCGCGCTTGGCGATCCCGCAGATTTTGTGTGGCTCGACG
>JBBQYB010000200.1:0-4024 GCA_038209095.1 Rhodobacterales bacterium | reverse complement strand
TCGACCGCGAGGCCGATGGTCCGCTCGGAGATGGCGACCTGGACGGCACCGCCCATGGGCAGGCTCTTTTCGAGGCAGAGAAGTGCCAGATAGAGGAGGCGCGCGGTGGTGCGGGGCATGTCGCGGCCCTCCACGGACCAGACGACGATGAAGCGGCCCTGGAACATGGCGTCGGTAATGGCGCGGGCCTCGTCGAAGGACTGGCGGGCCAGATCGTCGGCGGGGCCGAAGGCGAGACGGTAGAAGCGCAGCTTGGCGAGTGCTGACTCGACGCTGCCCGAGAGGAGGTCGAATTCGGCAGACGGGGACGTCTGGGACATCTGGAGCAGTTCGAGCCCGTTGCCGATGGCGCCCATGGGGCTTATCAGGTCGTGGCAGAGCCGTGCGGAGACGAGCGCGCTGAGATCGGGCGCGCCGAGATCGGGTGCACGGAGATCGGGGGCGCTCACGGGCGGGGCTCCGGAGGGGTGGGCATGACGGAATTCCTGGAACCGGGCAGCCTGGTCAGCCATCCCGACCGGCCCGACTGGGGGCTCGGGCAGGTGCAGTCTGTGATCGGGTCGCGCATAACGGTCAATTTCGAGAATGCCGGCAAGGTTGTCATCGATGGATCCCGCATTGCGCTCCGCCCGGAATTCAGGCGACGGAGCGATTGAGATTAACCGATCTCACGGACCTCTTAAACCGGAGTAAATTTTTGTCGCGGCCGGGCGATCCGTGGGCGGGGGACCGCCCGGCCGGGACTAGTCAGACGCCGAGCGAGGCCTTGTAGAGGGCGATCTGGCTCTCGCGGCCGATCTGGTCGGTGATCTTCTCCCAGGCGGCGGCGATGCTGTCGGCCCCCTCCTGCGCGGTCATCTGGCCCGCGAAGACCTTGGCGAGTTCGTCCTCGGCGGTGGAGTAGTACTGGAAGATGCCAGGGATGCGCGGCTCGATGGCGGCGTTGGGGTGGTTGTAGCTGTCGGCGTTGGAGCCGAGGTAGTCCTCGATATAGGCACGGTCGTAGCCCGCGGCTTCCCATTCGTCGTAGTCGAAATGCGACTGGCGGTAGGGCTGGAAGCCGGAGGGGTAGGCGGCCATCCAGAGGGAGATGTCCTTGCCCCCGAGGTGGGCGGCGGCGGACCAGGCGGCCTTTTTCTTCTTCTCGTCGCCGTCGACGCGGGCCATGACGTAGATGCCCCAGCCGATATAGGCCATGTTCGGCGCGAAATTCGGGCCGGAGGGCAGGGTGTCCCAGGTCTGGGTCGCGTTGTTCCAGACGTCGTCCGAGCCCGGCAGGATCGAGAAGCCGATCACGTCGCCTACGACCGAGCCGTCGGAGGTGCGCGCGGAGGAGCCGACGTCGCCCCACCAGGAGAGTGCGGAGCCGGTGCCTGCGAGGAACTGCTGGAAGGCGGTGGTGCCGGGATCGGCGTTGATCTGGTCGGCGGGCTGGGTGTCGAGGGTGTCGAGCACGTCCTGGATCGCGCGCACGAAGGCGGGGTTATTGACGCGCGGCTTCATCGTGTCGGGATCGAACAGCCAGGACGGATCGTCGGGGTGCTTGGCATAGGCGGTGGCGCGGCTCTCGAGGAAGTAGAAGCCGAAGCCGCCCCAGCCCTTGAGCGGGTCGAGATAGCCGTGGGCCGGCAGGCCGAAGGTGGGATCGGTCTTGCCCGCGAGAAAGCGATTGGCCTCTTGCATCTGCTGCCAGGTGGTGGGCACGCCCCACTCGCCCTCGTGGCCCGCGGCAGTCCAGGCCTCGGCGAGATCGGGGTCGCTGAAGACGTCGGTGCGGTAGGCCAGCGTGTGGCAATCGCCGTCGATGGAGATGCGGTAGGTCTTGCCGTCCCAGGTGCCCACGGGAGCCTTGAGGTAGCCCACGTAGTCGTCCATGTCGATCAGGTCGCGCACCCAGTCGGGCATCTCGGAGGCGAGGCCCTTGCCGCAGACGTCGCCCTCGAAGGGCGCGCCCATCTCGATGACGTCGAAATCGACGGTGCCCGTCGCGATCGCCTGCTGGAGACGGGCGTTGTAATCGGCCTGGGCGAGATCGATCCAGTTGATCGTGGCCCCGGTGTAGTCCTCCCAGGATTTCAGGAAGCCGCGGAAGAGGAAGTTGTGCAGGTTCTGGTTGTTGAGCCCCATGAAGGTCAGCTCGACGCCCGCGAATTCGCCCTCGGCGACGGTGGCCCTGGTGCCGTCGAGGCAGAGGGCCCCGACCTTCTGCCAGTCGGCATCGGTGGGAGAGCCCATCCCGACGCCGGGGATCGCGAGGATCTCGGCGCGCAGGCCGCTCTGGGCGCGGGCGGGACGGGTGAGCGCGCCGAGCGCGCCGGTGCTCGCGGCTGCGACGGCGGCGACGCTGGCGGCCCCCTTGAGCAGGCGGCGGCGGCTGGTCTGGAGGGCGACGAGGCCCTCGTAGATGTCGGTTTTCAAGCGGTTTCCTCCCCTGTCGTATGTTCTTGCGGCCGACTTGCGGATCGGGCAGCCCGGGCGCGCGCTTTGACGATGCGACTATGTCGGATGCGGGAATCAAGTCAACGGGCTTGGCGCAGCACGGTCGGGACATCGGAATGGACACCCAAGCGAGGCTCGGCTACTCAAACCGGGGCAGTCTGATGCGTCGGGTCGCGGCGTCGGAAGGGGAGTGTATGGCGCGCGTCACGGTGCACGAGTTGCAGAAATCCTACGGTGCGACGCCGGTCATCCACGGGCTCGACATCGCCATCGAGGACGGGGAGTTCGCCGTGCTGGTCGGGCCGTCGGGATGCGGGAAATCGACGCTGCTGCGCATGATCGCGGGGCTCGAGAGCGTCACGGGCGGCGAGGTCCGCATCGGAGACCGCGTGGTCAACAACCTCGCCCCCGGCGAGCGGGACATCGCGATGGTGTTCCAGTCCTATGCGCTCTATCCGCACAAGACGGTGCGCGCGAACATGGGTTTCGCGCTGAAACTGCGCAAGATCGACAAGGCGGAGATCGCCCTGCGCGTGGACAAGGCGGCGGGCATCCTTGGGCTAGAGCCGTATCTGGAACGCTATCCGCGCGAACTGTCGGGCGGCCAGCGCCAGAGGGTCGCCATGGGACGCGCCATCGTGCGCGATCCGCAGGTGTTCCTGTTCGACGAGCCGCTGTCGAACCTCGACGCGAAGCTGCGGGTGCAGATGCGCGCGGAGATCAAGGAGTTGCACCAGCGGCTGAAGACGACGACGGTGTTCGTGACGCACGACCAGATCGAGGCGATGACCATGGCCGACAAGATCGTGGTCATGCAGGCGGGTCGGGTGGAGCAGATGGGAGCGCCGCTCGATCTCTATGACAGTCCGCGCAACCTGTTCGTCGCGGAGTTCATCGGCTCGCCGTCGATGAACCTGATCCCCGGCGAGACGGCCCCCGGAGGTGTTGCGGCACTGGGGTGCGTGTTGCCGCTCGCGGGGAGGCCGGAGATGGCGGCGGGTCGCGCGGTGATCTACGGCGTGCGGCCCGAGCATCTGGAGCTGGCAGACGAGGGCCTGGAGGCCCGGATCACGGTCATCGAGCCCACCGGGGCGGAGACGATGGTGTATCTGCGCGCGCAGAAGACCGAGATCGTGGCGATCTTTCGCGACCGGCACGATCTGGCCCCGGGCCAGACCGTGCGGTTGCGGCCGCGGCCCGACAAGGCGCATCTGTTCGACCCCGAGACCGGAACGCGGCTGTGACGGAGCCGCGCGCGATCCTGTGCTTCGGCGACAGCAACACCCACGGCACGGCCCCGATGCCCGACCTCACGTATCAGGAGCGGTTTGGCGCGCGCGCGCGGTGGCCGGGGGTGATGGCCAATGCGCTGGGGGCCGGTTGGCGGGTGATCGAGGAGGGGCTTCCGGGGCGCATGACCGTGCATCCCGATCCCGTCTCGGGCGTGCACAAGAACGGGATCGCGGTGCTGCCGGCGATCCTCGAGAGCCACCGGCCCCTCGATCTGGTGGTGCTGATGCTGGGCACGAACGATCTGAAGATGCGGTTCCAGGTGCCGCCGGTGGAGATTGCGGCGTCCCTGGAG
>JBBQYB010000199.1:0-4075 GCA_038209095.1 Rhodobacterales bacterium | reverse complement strand
CATGTCGTGATGGCGCTTGTTCACCGGCACGTCGGTGGGTTCACACACGGTGCCGCCCGAATGGTGCAACCATTTCGACATATAGCCGAGCTTCACGAAATTGCGGAAATCCTCGATGGTCGCATACCGCCGACCACCCTCCAAGTCCCGCACGAAGGGCGGCCCGTAAACCGGCGCGAATACCAGGCTTTTTCCCCCGATCTCCACGCTGCGCTCCGGGTTGCGGGCGTGCTGGACATACATCGAAGGCGCGCGCGCGCACAGGCTCCGCGCCAGACCCTTCGGCAGATGGACCCGGTCGCCGCGCACGTCGGCACCCGCTGCGCGCCAGCGCGCCAGCGCGCCGGGGTTGTCCGCGAAGGTGACGCCGATCTCCTCGAGCACGCGCTCGGCGTTCGCCTCGATGATCGACAGTCCCTCCTCGTCGAGGATCTCAAAGGTCGGGATGCGCCTGCGGATGAACGGTGCCTGCTCGATGCGCGGCGCGCTGCGCTCCGCGCGGCGCGCGGCCCCGCCTCCGCTCCGACGCTGGCGCGCTCCGGCTGTCGCTTCGGTCATGGCAGCACCCCCTTGTCCGGCGCAGGTCTCCGAGCCTTGTCCTACGCCGCGCAGGCGCGCCGGGGACCGCCGATCCCGCCCCCCGGCGGATCATATGCGACAAACCGGGGCCCGGGCGGCGCAGGTTGTCTCCGGCGGCGGTCCGGGTCATATATCCGCCCGGCAGAAAACAGCAGCCGGGACCAGGCACCATGACCACCTCCCCGACCGGCGATCGCACCGGCGATCACGTCTCCCGTCACGGCCTGCGGGTGGCCCCCATCCTCGCGGCCTTCCTCGAGACCGAGGTCCTTCCGGGCACTGGGGTCGATCCCAACGATTTCTGGACCGGGTTCGCAAGCCTCATCGACGACCTCGGGCCGCGCAACGCGGCGCTCCTCGCGCGCCGCGCTGAGTTGCAGGAAGCCATCGATGCCTGGCACCGCGACCGGCGCGGCCAGTCCCACGACCGCACCGCCTACAAGGCATTCCTCGAGCAGATCGGCTATCTGCTGCCCGAGGGACCGGATTTCGCCATCGAGACCGAAAACGTCGATCCCGAGATCAGCGTCACCCCCGGCCCGCAGCTCGTCGTGCCGGTCACCAACGCGCGTTTCGCGCTCAACGCCGCGAACGCCCGCTGGGGCAGTCTCTATGACGCGCTCTACGGCACCGACGCCATGGGCACGCCGCCACCGCAGGGCGGCTACGACCGCGGCCGCGGCGCCCGGGTCGTGGCGCGCGCCCGGGTCTTTCTCGACGAGGCGTTCCCGCTCGAGGGCGTCAGCCACGCCGACGCGCGGCGCTATCACGTGCGCGGCGGGGCCCTGCTCGTCGACGACATGCCGCTGGCCTCCCCCGAGAAGTTCGCGGGCTTCCGCGGCCACCCCCGCGCGCCGGAGGCCGTGGTCCTGCGCAACAACGGCCTGCATGTCGAATTGATCTTCGACCGCACCCATCCCATCGGGGCCCGCGACCAGTGCGGCCTCGCGGACGTGCGCATCGAGAGCGCCGTCTCGGCCATCGTCGATTTCGAGGACAGCGTGGCCTGCGTCGACGCCGCCGACAAGGTCGCGGCCTACCGCAACTGGCTCGGCCTGATGAAGGGCGATCTCACTGAGCGCTTCGAGAAGGACGGCGCCACCCTCGTGCGCAGCCTCGTGCCCGACGCGGAGTTCACCGGCCCCGCGGGCGCGAGCGTGACGCTCAAGGGCCGCGCGCTGATGCTGGTGCGCAACGTCGGCCACCTGATGCGCAATCCCGCCATCCGCGACCGAGAGGGCCGCGAGGCCCCCGAGGGCCTGATGGACGCCATGATCACGACGCTGATCGCGGTCCACGACCTGAAGAAGACCGCAGGACCCCGCAACTCGCAGACCGGCTCGGTCTACGTCGTCAAGCCCAAGATGCACGGCCCCGACGAGGTGGCCTTCGCCGACGAGACCTTCGGCCGGGTCGAGACAGCCCTCGGCCTGCCCGCGGACACCGTCAAGCTCGGCATCATGGACGAGGAACGCCGCACCTCGGTCAACCTGAGCGCGTGCATCGCCGTGGCCGCCGATCGCATCGTATTCATCAACACGGGCTTTCTCGACCGCACCGGCGACGAGATCCACACGTCGATGGAGGCGGGTCCCTTCAGCCGCAAGGACTTCATCAAGCGCAAGGGCTGGATCACCGCCTACGAGGACCAGAACGTCGACATCGGTCTCGAATGCGGCCTGTCGGGGCGCGCCCAGATCGGCAAGGGCATGTGGGCCATGCCCGACCGCATGGCCGCGATGCTGGAGGCCAAGATCGAGCACCCCAAGGCCGGGGCCACCTGCGCCTGGGTACCCTCGCCGACCGCCGCCACCCTGCACGCGCTGCACTACCACCGCATCGACGTGCTTGCCGTGCAGCGCGCGCTCCTGCGCGGCGGCAGGCGCGCCTATGTCGAGGCACTGCTGGAGATCCCGGTGGCGAGCTTTCGCAAGTGGACGCCGGCCCAGATCCGCCGCGAGGTGGAGAACAATGCCCAGGGCATCCTCGGCTATGTCGTGCGCTGGATCGACCAGGGCATCGGCTGTTCCAAGGTGCCCGACATCAACGACGTGGGCCTTATGGAGGACCGCGCCACCTGCCGCATCTCCGCCCAGCATGTCGCGAACTGGCTGCACCACGGCATCGTGAGCGCGGATGAGGTCGCGGAGATCCTGCGCCGCATGGCCGAGGTCGTGGACGCCCAGAACGCGCGCGATCCGGCCTATCGCCCCATGGCACCTAGTTTCGACGGGCTCGCCTTCGAGGCCGCGCGCGACCTGATCCTCGAAGGCACGCGCCAGCCCTCGGGCTACACCGAACCGATCCTGCATGCCCGCAGGCTGGAACTCAAGGCGCGCGGCATCCAGGGCTAGGCCGCGGCCCACGCCTGGAAGGCCGCGATCACAAAGGCATAGCGGGCGGCCTTGCCAAGCGTGACGAGGACGAGGACGGGGCCCAGCGGCGCGCGCAGGGCCCCGGCCGCGAGCGTCAGCGGATCGCCCACCACCGGCACCCAGGCGAAAAGCAGCGTCCAGAGACCGAAGCGCGCGTACCAGGCCACCGCGCGGTCGTACTGCACGGGCCCCACCGGGAACCAGCGCCGGTCCCGCCAGCGCGCACCCACCCGCCCCAGCGCCCAGGTCGCGAGCGACCCGAGCACGTTGCCGGCCGTGGCCACCGCGCCCAGCGCCATGGGCGAGCCCTCGCCCAGCGCAAGCAACGCCACCAGCGCCGCCTCCGACGAGCCGGGCAGCAGCGTCGCCGAGAGGAACGCGCTCAGGAACAATCCGCCGTAGATCGTCACGCCCGTCTAGCCTCCGCCCCGGCCTACCAAAGCCGCATGTCGCCGCTCCGCGCACACGGGTATAAAGAGTCCAGAGGAACACGCACCATCCCGAGACGACGATGGCCCGGCAAGACCCGAGACACCCAGACGACACGGCGCGAGCCGAAGGACAATCGTCGCGGGCATCCCTGGAGGGGGTGCCGGTCGAAGCCGGCCGCAATTACATACCGCGGAATGACCCGCACGCGCCTCCCCGTCTCGACCCGCGACCGGGTACCCCCGTGACCGCCCTGCCCCGCCTTTCGGCCGAGACGCTGAAATGGACCGACGTCGGCGTGGCCGTGCCGGGCTATGCCCGCACCGGCCTCAGCCCGGGCATCGTGCATCTCGGTCTGGGCAGCTTTCACCGCGTCCACCAGGCTGTGGTCGCCGACGACGCCCTCGCCCGCGGGGAGCGCGACTGGGGCATCGTCGGGGTCTCGCTGCGCCATGCGCGGGTGCGCGATGCCCTCGCCCCGCAGGACGGTCTCTACACGCTCGGCCTGCGGGATGCCTCCGGCCTGCGTCTGCGGATCATCGGGGCGCTCATCGGCATCCTCGTGGCCCCGGAGGATCCGGAGGCGCTCATCGCGCGGATCGCCGCCCCCCGCACCCGGCTCGTGACCCTCACCGTCACCGAGAAGGGCTACGGCTGGGACGCGGGCCGCGGCCGGCTCGACCGCGGCGATC
>JBBQYB010000198.1:0-4126 GCA_038209095.1 Rhodobacterales bacterium | reverse complement strand
CGACCCATGACGCCCTGGAGTTCGGGGAATTCGCCGACCATCTGGCTGGTGAGGTCGGCCTTGGCGAGGCGGGCGGCGCGTTCGGCGAGGTCGGGGTCGGCACCGACCGCCGGGGCGATTTCGCGGGCGAGGGCCGCGATGCGGTTGATGCGGTCGGCGACGGTGCCGAGTTTGTTGTGGAAGGTGACGGCTTTAAGTTTGGCAGCCATCGCCTCCAGGGGTGTGGCGAGGTCGTTCTCCCAGAAGAACACGGCGTCGGAGAGGCGGGCGGCCAGCACGCGGGCGTTGCCGGCGAGGATGGTGGCGCCGTCGTCGGCGGTCTCGCGGTTGGCGGTGACGATGTAGCCCTCGATCCGGCCGGTGGCGGGGTTGCGCAGGGAGAGGAATTTCTGGTGCGTCTTCATGGAGGTTTGCAGGACCTCGGGCGGCAGGTCGAGGAAACGCTCCTCGATGCGGCCCAGAAGCACCACGGGCCATTCGACGAGGCCTGCGATCTCCGCCAGCAGGCCGGGGTCGGGCACGACCTCGAGGCCCTGCGCAAAGGCGAGTTGGGCGGCGTCGTGCGCGATCTTGTCGGCGCGCTCGGCGGCGTCGATGAGGACATGGGCGCGGCGGAGTTTGCCGGCGTAATCCTCGAAGGTGGTGACGACCAGTTCGTCCGGGGACATGAAGCGGTGGCCGCGGGTGCGGTCGGAGGCGGTTATGCCGTCGATCTCGACGGGCACGACCTCGGTGCCGGCCTCGGTGGCGAGGGTGCAGACGATGGACTTGAGGGGGCGGACCCAGCGCAGGGTGCCCGAACCCCAGCGCATGGACTTGGGCCAGGGGAAGGCGCGGATGGCGTCGATGAGCGTCTCGGCGATGATCTCGGCGGCGGGGCGTCCGGGGCGGGTGGTGACGGCGAAATAGGCCTGCGCCTTCTTGTCGGGGCGGATCTCGAGCTGGTCGAGGGCGAGGCCGGTTGCGCGCAGGAAGCCGTCGAGGGCGGCTTGCGGCGCGTCTGTGCGGGGGCCCTTGCGCTCCTCGGAGGTCGGGCGGCTCTCGGCGGTGAGATCGGCAAGGGCCAGCGTCAGGCGGCGCGGCGTCGCGAAAGCGGCGGCATGGGCGTAGGTGAGGCCGCGCTCGACCAGGCCGTCCGTGACGAGGCGGCGCAGGTCCTCGGCGGCGCGGGCCTGCATGCGGGCGGGAATTTCCTCGGAGAGGAGTTCGATGAGCAGGTCGGGCATTCAGCGGAACCGTTCGTTGAGCTGGCGCCAGAGATAGCCGCGGCCGTCGGGGTAGAGTGCGACCATGAGGTCGAACCCGTCCGGGTCGTCGGCACCGAGGCGGTAGGCGGTGGCCAAGCCTGCGGCGAGGTCGGTCGAGAGCGCCTCCGCGTCGAAGCAGCCAAACCAGAAGGGGGCGAGGAGCGGCGTGGCGTCGGGCGCGGGTTCGGCCGCGGCGAAGGCCGCGGGGTCGGCGGTGAAGCAGCCGCGGCGCTTGAGCGGCGAGGTGGCGGCATCGAGGCCCTCGTAGTTCGCGACCGCGACCGGCTGGCCCGCGACGGTGAGGGTGTCGAGGGTGGTGCGCTGATAGAAGGCGAAGAACTGGAACCAGACGAGAGCGGCCGCGAAGACGGCGGTGAAGACGAGGAGGCCGATCATGAGGGGCTTGCCCCTCACGCGGGGACCCGTGCGTCCAGCGGGGCCCCGGCCTCGGTCCGCAGGTACGCGTCGGCGCAGGCGCGGGCCAGCGTGCGCACGCGGCCAATATAGGCCTGACGTTCGGTGACGGAGATCACGCCGCGCGCGTCGAGCAGGTTGAAAAGGTGGGAGGCCTTGATGCACTGGTCGTAGGCGGGATGGGCCATGACGATCGTGCGGCCGGCGCGGTCCTCGGGGGGGGCCGCGAGGATGCGGGCGCATTCGGCCTCCGCGTCCTCGAAGTGCCGGAGCAGCATCCTGGTGTCGGCCTCGTCGAAGTTCCAGCGGGCGTATTCGGCCTCGGTCTGCCGGAAGACGTCGCCGTAGGTGAGCGGGATCGGGGCGCCAGGGTCGTTGAAGGGCATCTCCATGCCGCGGTCGATGCCAAGGACGTACATCGCGAGGCGCTCCAGCCCGTAGGTCAGCTCGCCCGAGACGGGGCGGCAGTCATGGCCGCCGACCTGCTGGAAATAGGTGTATTGCGAGACCTCCATGCCGTCGCACCAGACCTCCCAGCCGAGACCCCAGGCGCCGAGTGTGGGGCTCTCCCAGTCGTCCTCGACGAAGCGCACGTCGTGGAGATCGGTGTCGATGCCGATGGCGCGCAGCGAGCCGAGATAGAGGTCCTGGAGGTCGGGGGGCGAGGGTTTGAGGATGACCTGGAACTGGTAGTAGTGCTGGAACCGGTTGGGATTCTCGCCGTAGCGCCCGTCGGTGGGCCGCCGGCAGGGCTGGACATAGGCCGCGGCCCAGGGCCGCGGGCCCAGCGCGCGCAGGGTCGTGGCGGGGTGGAAGGTGCCGGCCCCCACTTCCATGTCGTAGGGTTGCAGGATGGCGCAGCCCTGTGCCGCCCAATAGGTCTGCAGGCGCAGGATGATCTCCTGGAAGCTGCGCGGCGGCGATGCGGGCATGACGGCGGGTCCGGCGTTGAAGGGGCCCGCCTTCCTTACGGGGGGTGCGCAGGGGGGTCAACGCCCGGACAGGGCCTCGGCGGGGTCCGGTGCGAGGCGGCAGCGGTTGCGGCCGTCGCGCTTGGCGTCATAAAGGGCGGCATCGGCCATGGCGATCCAGTCGGCGGCCCCGTCGGGATACGGGGCGCAGGCGGCGATGCCGAAGCTCGCGGTGACGCGCAGGGCCGGCTGGCCGGGAAAGACCGCCGCCTCGATCTCCACGCGGATGCGGTCCGCGGCGCGCGCGGCGTCGGGCAGGTTCGCCGCATGCAGGATGAGCCCGAATTCCTCGCCGCCGAGCCGGCCGAGGAGATCCCCGTCGCGCAGGCTGGCCCGGGCCGCGCCGACCACGCGGCGCAGGACCACGTCGCCGACGGGGTGGCCGTGGGTGTCGTTGATCGCCTTGAAATGATCGAGATCGAAGATCGCCAGCGCCACGGGCGCGCCGGTGCGCCGGTGGCGCGCAATCTCGCGGTGGGCGGCCTCCTCGAAGGCGTGGCGGGTGAGGGCCCCGGTGAGGGCGTCCTGGCGCGCGATGCGGCGCAATTCGAGCTGCGTCACCACCAGATCGGCGAAATGGTGCAGAAGTGCGGTATCCGCGTCCGAGAAGTCGCGCGGGCGCAGATCGCTGACGCCCAGCATGCCGATGTCGCAGCCGTCGCGCATCCGAAGGGGAACCTCAAACCGGGCGCAGACCGGGCCGGGGCCGACCGGCCGGGCTCCGTCGAAGCAGAAGGCCGTGTGGCCGTCGGCAAAGCCGCCTTCCGAACCTGTTGCGGCAGCGGTGCGTCGCGGGGTCTCGCGCAAGGTGATCGCAGCGATGGGCATCCCGAAGACCCGGCGCATCAGCGACGTGATCTCCTCGAAGGCGCTCTCGAGCGCCGTGTCGAACACGTCGTATCCGGCAAGGGCCGGGAGGGGCTCGACGACGTCCCGCGCAGGATCGACCCGCTCCGCCCGGATCATGGCCGCATCCTCCACGGGGCGCGCGCGGCAGGCGACATCGCAGGCGCTCGCTCGGACGATGCGGACAAATGCGTGCTCTCCCCGGGCCCGCCACAGGATGTGGTACGGATGCGGCCGGATATTGGGCCGAGGAGTTTGCAAAAGCGTTAATCTCGCGACGGACGAAACGCGGTCAGGCGCGCCAGAACGCCGCCGTGAGCAGGACATAGAACGTCAGCAACTCGAGCCGCCCGACCAGCATCAGGAACGTCATCACCCAGAGCACCGGGTCCGACAGGCTGGCGTAGTTTCCCGCGGGCCCGATGATCGGGCCGAGGCCCGGACCGACGTTGGTGAGGGTGGCCGCGGCCCCGGAGATGGCGGTGGTGGGATCGAGCCCGAGCAGGATCAGGAGCACCGCCCCGAAGCCGAGGGTGAGAAAGAACAGCATGAAGAACCCGATGACCGAACTCATCACGTCCTCGGGGATCACGCGGCCCTGGAACCGCGGGGCGTGCACGGCATGGGGGCTGTGCAGGCGGCTGATCT
>JBBQYB010000197.1:0-4136 GCA_038209095.1 Rhodobacterales bacterium | reverse complement strand
CGGGCTCCCTCAGGGGCCGGCGTCTCGCCGGCGAAGGCCGGAGACGCGGCGATGAGAAAAGCTGCAAATCCTGCGGCTGCATAGGTCATTCGGATCCTCCCGGATTTTCTTTGTCCTCCGGAAATAGCGTCGCCGTGAGGCGCGTCAATCGGCCCCGGACGCCTGTCCGAGGCGGAACGGATGGGCCGCATAGACCCCGAGGATCTGGAGCTTGCTCGTGAAATAGCCGAGTTCCGTCAGCGCGCGCGCCACTGCCGGATCGTCCGGGTGTCCTTCGACATCGGCATAGAACTGCGTCGCCGTGAACTGGCCGCCGACCATGTAGCTCTCGAGCTTGGTCATGTTCACGCCGTTGGTCGCGAAGCCGCCCATGGCCTTGTAGAGGGCCGCCGGGATGCTCTGGACGCGAAAGACAAAACTGGTGATGCAGGTCCCTGCGGCTGGACGGCGCGGCTCGGGGGCCATCACGAGAAACCGGGTGGTGTTGTTGGACTGGTCCTCGATGTGTCGCGCCAGCACTTCGAGGCCGTAGATTTCGGCAGCGAGCTCCGAGGCGAGGGCTGCAAGTGTCGGATCGCCCGCCTGCGCCACGGCCTGGGCGGAGCCCGCGGTGTCGGCACCGACGCGCGGCGTCAGATCGTGGTCGCGCAGAAAGGCGCGACATTGTCCAAGCAGCACCGTATGGCTCATGGCGGTCCGGACGTCCGTCAACCGCGCGCCGCGGGGTGCGAGAAGGTTGATGTGGACCCGCAGGAAGTGCTCGCCGATGATGTGCAGGCCGCTGTCGGGCAACAACTGGTGGATGTCGGCAACACGGCCGTAGGTCGAGTTCTCGACGGGCAGCATGGCGAGGGCCGCGCGCCCCTCGCGCACGGCTGCGATCGCGGCCTCGAAACTCTCGCAGGCGAGCGTCGGGCGCCCGGGGTAGGCCTCCGCGCAGGCCTGATGCGAATAGGCACCGGGCACGCCCTGAAACGCAATGGCAGACGGGGTATCGGGCATGGCGCGGTCCTTCGCGGATCAATACGCGGGGGCAGCCTTGCCAGACCCCGGACCGAAAGGGAAGGATTGGCGATAAATTGACCGTTCGGCGCCAATTCGTCGCGTGTTCCGTGCTTGCGCACGCGCGGGCTAAACGGGTAAGACCGCGCAAACGATGCGGGCAGATTTAGGCCTGTGAAATACAAGGTTTTCGGATCTATGAACACGATGGAAATCACGAAATACGTTGGTGCATTCTGCGGGAGCCTTCTGGTGTTCCTGCTGATCACGACGGCCGCCAGCTCGATTTACAACACGTCGTCCGACGTGGTCGCTTTCTCCGTCGAGATCCCCGAGAGCACCGCCGAGGCCGCGCCCGAGGAGGCTCCGGCAGAAGCGGTGGACGTGGCGACGCTCGTGGCGGCAGCGGATCCGGGCGCGGGCGAGACGGTCTTTCGCAAGTGCTCGGCCTGCCACAAGGTCGACGGCTCGGATGGCGTGGGCCCGCACCTGAACGGAGTCGTCGGACGTCCGGTCGGCGCGATCGAAGGCTACAGCTACTCGGACAGCCTCGCGGGCCATGGCGGCGCATGGGATGCGGGCGAGCTTTATGCGTTTCTCGAGAATCCCAAGGGCTATGCACCCGGCACCAAGATGGCCTTCGCCGGTCTCGCGAAATCCGAGGAGCGGGCGAACGTGATCGCCTATCTCGAAACGACGGCCCCCTGACTTACCCATACGGCGCGTTAGTCCGGCAAGGTCACGAGATTCTGTAGCCGCGCGCGGGAGAAGTGGCTTTACCCGCCTGACGCACTGCCTAGACTGCATGAGGATTTCCCAGCCACAGGTTGCAGTCATGAACCCGATCTCGCCATTGCCCCGCCGCCGCTCCTGGCAAGATGCGCTCGGCCGGGCGGCGTTGATCGCTAGCCTCGCGCTGGTCGCGGCTTTGCACGGCGCGTCTGATGCGCAGGCGGACGACGTCATCGTGAGCCACGGCGTCTCGACCTTCGGCGACCTCAAGTATCCGCCCGATTTCGAGCATTTCGATTACGTCAATCCGGATGCCCCCAAGGGCGGCGTCATGAGCTTTCGCGGGACCGGGGCCAGCCAGACCTTCGACAGCCTCAACGCGTTCATCCTGAAGGGGGAGCCCGCACAGGGCCTCGGGCTCCTCTACGACAGCCTGATGGCCGGTTCGGCCGACGAGGCCGATGCAAGCTACGGGCTGATCGCGGAAAGCATAGAGTATCCGCTCGACCGGTCTTGGGCGATCTTCAACATGCGCCCCGAGGCACGGTTCTCGGACGGTGTGCCGATCACCGCGGACGACGTGGTGTTCACGGTGGACGTGCTGCGCGAGAAGGGCACGCCGAGCTACCGAATCCTGCTGCGCGACATCGCGTCGGTGGAGGCGTTGAGCCCAAACCGGGTCAAGTTCACCTTCGCGGAGGGCGCATCGACAAAGGACCTGCCGTCCCTTGCGGGGAGCCTGTCGATCCTGCCGAGGCACTACTACGAGACCGTGGATTTCGCGGACTCCACCCTTACGCCCCCGGTGGGGTCCGGCCAGTACCTGGTAGCCGACGTGCAGCCCGGACGGTCGATCCGGTATTGCCGCAACCCAGACTACTGGGGGGCGGGTCTGCCGGTTAATGTCGGGCTGAACAATTTCGATTGTTACGTCTACGAGTATTTCGGGGACAACACGGCGGCATTCGAGGCGTTCAAGGCCGGCGAGTTCCTGTTCCATCAGGAATTTTTCTCGAGCCTCTGGGCGACCGGCTATGACTTTCGGGCGGTTAACGAGGGCTGGATCATCAAGGAAACCCTGCCCGACTTGCGGCCGTCCGGAACGCAGGGCTTCTGGTTCAACCTTCGGCGCGAGAAGCTCCAGGATCCGAGGGTGCGCGAGGCGATCGCCCTTATGTTCAATTTCGAGTGGACGAACGCGACGCTGTTTTACGATCTCTATCGGCGCACGGACAGCTTCTGGGAAAACTCCGAGTACATGCAGGCTGTGGGCCTTCCCGAGGGCCTCGAGCTTGCGACGCTCGAGGAGTTCCGCGACCGCTTGCCGCCCGAGATCTTCACGGAGCAGCCCTATTCCCCGCCGGTCATGAGCGACCAGCAACTGGACCGCTCCGCCCTGCGCCGGGCGTCGATGCTTCTCGACGAAGCGGGCTGGCCGGTGGGCGCGGACGGCATGCGGCGCAATGCGGCGGGAGAGACGCTGCAGCTCGAATACATCGACGACAATCCGTCGTTCGAGCGTGTCGTGAACCCGTTCGTCGCGAACCTGCGGCGGCTGGGGGTCGACGCCCGGTACAACCAGGTCGACGCGGCCCAGATGCAGCAGCGTCAGGAGGATTTTGATTATGACCTGACCGCGGGGCGGTTCAACATGTCCCTGAGCCCGGGACTGGAATTGCGGCAGTTGTTCACCTCCGAGGCCGCCGAAGCGCCTGGGACGCCAAACCTCTCGGGGGTCGCGGACCCCGTGGTGGATGCCCTGGTCGAGCGTGTGATCGCCGCTGAAGACCGGGAGACCATGGAGGCCCGGGTCCGGGCCCTGGACCGCGTGCTCCGCTCCAAGCAGATCTGGACGCCGAACTGGTACAGCGGTCAGTATCTCGTGGCCTATTGGGACGTTTTCGGCCGCCCCGACATCCAGCCCGCCTATGCGCGCGGTGACGCCACCTGGTGGTTCGACGCGGAGAAATACGCAAGGCTGCAATCCGAGGGCGCGCTGCGCTGACATGGGGGCATATGTCCTCCGCCGCATCCTGCTGATGGCTCCGACGCTGTTCGGCATCCTGCTGATCAACTTCGTGCTGACCCAGTTCCTGCCGGGCGGTCCCATCGAGCAGATCATTGCGCAACTAGAGAACCAGTCCTCCGCTACCGACCGGATCGCCGGCGGTAGGTCGGAGCTCGGCAGCGGCGGCGGAGAGAGTGAGTATCGAGGAGCCCAGGGGTTGCCCGCCGATTTCATCGCCGATCTCGAACGGCAATTCGGCTTCGACAAGCCGCCGCTGGAGCGGTTCGGCCTGATGGTCTGGAACTATCTGCGGTTCGATTTCGGCGAGAGCTACTTTCGCTCCATCAGCGTCGTGGATCTCGTGCTGGAAAAGATGCCGGTGTCGATCACGCTG
>JBBQYB010000196.1:0-4237 GCA_038209095.1 Rhodobacterales bacterium | reverse complement strand
TGGCGCCACGCTCGAAGATGCCCGCGGCCCCTTCCAGCAGCGCCTTCTTCCATTGATGGATCCTTGTCGGATGGACATCATAATCGGTCGCAAGCTCAGACACCGTGCGCTCGCCCTTCAGCGCCTCCAACGCCACACGCGCCCTGAACGCTGCATCGTGGTTCCTGCGTCTCGACATCTCTGTTCTCCTCGTTCTTGAAGACCAGCAGACTTCAGATCGTAGCTTCCGTCACTGTCCGACTTTCGGGGGGTAGCTCACTCCGAGCTTGAACGGCAGAAGCTTGTTTTTGCCGAACAGATGACAAAACAGGTCGAGCCGCCGGGCAAGTTTACGCAGAGCCTGGAACTCGCCCTTGCCTTACTCGCAAACCCCCGGAAACAGGTCAGATTTCTCTGCGCAGAACTGTGCTGAAATTGGCATTCTCAGAGCATATGAAATACACGCTGAACGAAGGCCCTAGAACACCTGGAATATTGTTACCTTTTAAAGCTTTAGCATGCTTCTCAGGGGTTCACTTGGGGAATGGTGCTGTGAGAGAGGATTGAACTCTCGACCTCACCCTTACCAAGGGTGTGCTCTACCACTGAGCTACCACAGCGTCCGATTTGGCGGATGCCTACCCCGGACGTATCGCGGTTGCAAGCGGGCTCTGGCGCTCCGGACCGGTTTCCGAGGCCGCCCGGTGCAGCGCGGTCTTGCCCTCGGGGTCTTTGGATGCTGAGGTACGCCCGATGAGGCGGGGGAGGCTGTCGTTCCATGAAGCGAATAATAAGTATGGCGGCCGGTCTGGCCATGGCGGGTGCGGCAATGCTGACCGCCCAGGAGGTGGAGCGGGCACCGCGTTACGCGCTGCAGGGCGATCCCGACGGCGGGATCTGGGTGGTGGATCAGGTCAAGGGCCTCGTGTCGCGCTGTCTGGCCGACGACGCCCGTGCGCCGCGGGTTGTGGACATCGACTTCGGCATGCCGGTCCCCCGGGCGCGCAGAGGCGCGGGGGCGGAGCCTATCTGTACCGACTGGGCGGCGGTCAAGGACGACGCACGGGTCGCACCGAAGATCCTCGGAACGCCCGGCGATCTCGCCGGCGGCACGTTCTCTGGACAGTGAGGAGACGCGCATGAGCAAGGTGATCAAGAACGGCACCATCGTCACGGCGGACCGGACATGGGCAGCGGACGTGCTGATCGAGGGCGAGACGATCCGCGCCATCGGCCCGGACCTGAGGGGCGACGAGACGATCGACGCCGAGGGCGCCTATGTCATGCCGGGGGGGATCGACCCGCATACGCATCTGGAGATGCCCTTCATGGGCACGACGGCCGCGGAGACCTTCACCTCAGGCACCTTCGCCGCGGCTTCGGGCGGCACCACGATGCTGGTGGATTTCGTATTGCCGGGGGCTGATGGCAGTATCCTGAAGGCGATGGACGACTGGGACCGCAAATCCGCGCCGCAGATCTGCGTGGACATCGGCTATCACGTGGCGATCTGCGGCTGGACCGAGGCCCTGCACGGCGAGATGGCGGAAGCGGTGCAGCGCGGGGTCAATACCTTCAAACATTTCATGGCCTACAAGGGCGCGCTGATGGTAGACGACGACGAGATGTTCGCGTCGTTCCGGCGTTGCGCGGAGTTGGGCGCACTGCCGCTGGTGCATGCCGAGAACGGCGACATCGTGGCGGAATTGCAGAAGAAATACATGGATCTGGGCGTCACTGGCCCGGAGGGGCACGCCTATTCCCGCCCGCCGGAGGTGGAGGGCGAGGCCGCCAACCGCGCGATCATGATCGCGGATGCGGCGAATGTGCCTGTCTATATCGTGCACGTGTCCTGCGAGCAGGCGCATGAGGCGATCCGGCGGGCGCGCGCCAAGGGGATGCGGGTCTACGGCGAGCCGCTGGTGCAGCATCTCGTGCTCGACGAGAGCGAGTACCAGGACAAGGACTGGGACTATGCCGCCCGCCGGGTGATGTCGCCGCCGTTCCGCTCCAAGGCGCATCAGGACGGGTTGTGGGCGGGGTTGCAGTCGGGCTCCCTGCAGGTGGTGGCAACCGACCACTGCGCCTTCACCACGGAGCAGAAGCGCATGGGGCTGAAGGGGTTTCCGATGATCCCGAACGGGACCGGAGGCCTCGAGGACCGGCTCTCGGTGCTCTGGACGCACGGGGTGGAGACCGGGCGGCTGACGCTCAACGAGTTCGTTGCGGTGACCTCGACCAATATCGCGAAGATCCTCAACATCTATCCGCGCAAGGGCGCGATCGTTGAAGGGGCGGATGCGGATATCGTGGTCTGGGATCCCGGCCTCGGCAAGACTATCACGGCGGCGTCGCAGAAATCGATCATCGACTACAACGTGTTCGAGGGGCAGAATGTGACGGGGCTTCCGCGGTACACCCTCAGCCGGGGCGACGTGGTCTGGGCGGAGGGCCAGAACAGCCAGCCCCTGCCGGGACGCGGCAAGTTCATCCCGCGGCCGGCCTTTCCGGCCCCGAACGTGGCGCTGTCGACCTGGAAGGCGCTGACCGCGCCGCGGGGGGTGCAGCGCGATCCGACGAACATTCCCTCCGGTGTCTAGGGGTGGGCGGCATCGTTCTCGCGGAGGTCAGTATTCGGCCCGGCGAGACCGCGGACGGGCCGGTGTGCGCGGCCATCGTCAACGACTGGATCGATGCGACGCCCTGGCTGCCGCGGGTTCACTCGCCCAAGGCGGTCGAAAGGCACTATATCGGGCATGTGCTCGCGACCTGTCGGGTTCAGGTCGCGGAGGTTTTGGGAGCGCTGGCAGGGTTCATAGCGGTCGATCGCGAGGGGTATGTCGCCGCAGTGTTCGTGGCGCGGGGCAGGCGCGGGCAGGGTGTCGGGACGGCACTCGTGGCGGCGGCCAAGACATCCCGGCCCGAGGGATTGTCGCTCTGGACGTTCGAGGCCAACGCAGCGGCACGGGCCTTCTATGCAGCGCGCGGCTTCAAGGAGGCTGGCGGGACGGCGGGTGACAACGATGAAGGACTGCCCGATCTGCGGTTCGTGTGGCCAAGCTGAGCGCCTCGCGGACCTGCGCACCGCAGGCCGGGGTCTTGGATGGACTGGACGCTCGAAAGTCCGCATGTCATTTGGTTCGGGTGGCAGCGCGGCGCAAGAACGCAGTTCGCTGACGTAGATCTGCCGGGACGAGACGATCCGGACATTGCTTGGTTTGGCACCGGAAGCGAAGGGATGAACAGTGGCCTGGACGGACGACGAACTCGCGCGGCTTCGCGCACGCTATGGCGACGACCCGGGTGGGCGGATGCACGACCCGAAGTTCGGGCGCATCGCGGACAAGGTGTTCAGCCGCGGATCGCGCCCGGCGCCGTTCGTGGGCGTCCCGACGTTTCTGACCGCACCGTATCGACCGGTCTCGGGCGAGGCACCGGATTTCAGCGGGCTCGACGTGGCGATCACCGGCGTCCCGCTGGATCTCGGGGTCTCCAACCGTTCTGGCACCCGGTTCGGACCGCGGGCCATCCGCGGGATCGAGCGGGTGGGGCCTTATCACCATATCCTCGAGTGTGCGCCGATCTATGACCTTCGGGTGGCGGACGTGGGCGACGTGCCCTTCACCGGGCGGTACGATCTGCTTCAGGCGCATCGCGAGCTGGAAGCCTGGGTGGGTGCCATGGTCGCGCAGGGCGTGATCCCGCTGAGCGTCGGGGGCGACCATTCCATGACCCATCCGATCCTGCGGGCCGTCGGACGCGACCGTCCGGTGGGGCTGATCCACATCGATGCGCATTCCGACACAGGCGGGCCGTTCGATGGGCAACGGTTCAATCACGGAGCACCCTTCCGGAACGCGGTACTGGACGGGGTGCTGGATCCGACCCGCACGATCCAGATCGGGCTGCGCGGCAGTTCGGAGTATCTCTACGAGTTCGCGACCGAGAGCGGCATGACGTGCATCCATGCCGAGGAGGTCGCGGCCATGGGCGTGGCGGCCGTGGTGGAGCGGGCGCGGGCCGTGGCGACGGGACCGGTCTACGTCTCGTTCGACATTGATTCGCTTGATCCGGCGTTCGCGCCGGGCACCGGCACGCCGGAAATCGGGGGGCTGACGACCCGCGAGGTGCAGGCGATCCTGCGCGGGTTGAAGGGGCTCGACGTCGTCGGCGGCGACGTCGTCGAGGTGGCACCTCAATACGATGCGACCACCAACACCGCCCATGCCGGGGCGCAGATGCTGTTCGAGATCCTCAG
>JBBQYB010000195.1:0-4278 GCA_038209095.1 Rhodobacterales bacterium | reverse complement strand
CGCCGCACCATCATGGCGATCCTGATCTCGCCCATGATCGTGCCGCTCATCATCACGGCCACGGGGCTCTTCTTCTTCTATTCCGCGACCGGCCTCGCGGGCTCCTACGTCGGGATCATCCTCGCCCACGCGACCCTGGGCATCCCCTTCGTCATCATCACCGTCACCGCCACCCTCGTGGGCTTCGACCAGTCGCTCAACCGCGCCGCCCTCTCGCTCGGGGCATCGCCGCCCCGCACCTTCTTCAAGGTGACCATGCCGCTCATCATGCCCGGCGTGATCTCCGGCGCGCTCTTCGCCTTCGTCACCTCCTTCGACGAGGTCGTGGTCGTGTTGTTCGTCGCCGCCCACGACCAACAGACGATCCCCCGCCAGATGTGGAACGGCATCCGCGAACAGATCTCGCCCGCCATCCTCGCCGTCGCCACAATCCTCGTCGTGATCTCCATCGCGCTGCTGACCGTGATCGAACTCCTGCGCCGCCGCTCGGAACGCCTGCGCGGCCTCAGCCCCGGCTGATCCCGTATCACGGCCGGGTCATCGCCCGCCGCACGGCCTTCCGCTCGCTCGGCCAATCGTCTAACATCGTGCCATGTTGACAACTGCCGATGCCGGACCGGTCGACGACCTGCTGGCCTGCCCTCATTGCGACACGCTGCATCACGCGGCCACCCCGCCTTCGGGCGGGCGGCTGAAGTGTCGTCGCTGCGGGGCCGTCATGTTGACGAACCGGCCCCACGCGCTCGATCGCACGGTCGCAGGCTCCTTCGCCACCGTCATCCTGATGGTCGGGGCGATGCTGTTCCCCTTCCTCGAGCTTTCGACCTACGGCCTCCACCGCGAGGCTTCCGTGCTCGACGCGGCGCTGGCCTTCTCCAGCGGCCTCATGGCGCCGCTCGCCGTCGGAGTTGGCATGCTCATCATCGTCATCCCGCTCATCCGCGCCACGGCCCTCACCTACGTCATCCTGCCCCTCCGGCTCGGCCGCCCGCCGGCCCCGGGCGCCACCGAGGCGTTCCGCCTCGCAGCCCAGCTCAAGCCCTGGGCCATGGCCGAGATCTTCATCATCGGCGTCGTCGTGGCGCTGGTGAAGGTCGCGGGCATGGCCTCCATCTCCCTTGGCCCGGCCTTCTGGGCGCTGGCCTTCCTCGTGGTGCTGGTAATCCTCGAAGGCGCCAGCCTGTGCGAATGGACCGTATGGCAGACGCTGGAACGCACCCGCCGGCCCTGACCGCCCGCCGGGCGGGCCTGATCGGCTGCCGCACCTGCGGCAAGGTCTCGGCCGCCGGCGCGACCGTCTGCCCGCGCTGTCACACGGCGCTGCACAGCCGTGCGCCCGGCGGCTTCCAGCGCGTCTGGGCCTGGCTCGCCATCGGCCTGATCTGCTACATCCCCGCGAACCTCCAGCCGATGATGTTCACCTCCTTCCTCGGCAACCGCTCGGGCTCCACCATCCTCGGCGGTGTGGTTGAACTCGCCCATCACGGGGCCTATGCGATCGCGGCCATCGTCTTTCTCGCCAGCGTCTTCATCCCGGTCGCGAAGTTCGCGCTCATCACCCTGCTGGCCCTCTCGGTGCAGTTCCGCCTCGACATCCCGGCCCATACCCGGATCCGCCTCTACGAGGCCGTCGAATTCGTCGGCCGCTGGTCCATGGTCGACGTCTTCGTCGTGGCGATCCTTGCGGCCCTCATCCAGCTCGGCTTCTTCGCCTCCATCGAGCCCGGACCCGCCGCGGTGTTCTTCGCGCTCTCGGTCGCCTTTACCATGGTGTCGGCACAGTCTATTGACCCGCGACTGATCTGGGACAGCGCGGACGCGAGGGCCGAGGACGCATGACCGAGCAAGGCCCGCTGGACCCTGTCATCGAGACCGCCGGCCAGCAAACGCGCCGGGCGCGCATCTCCGCCGTCTGGCTCGTGCCGCTGATCGCCCTCGTCATCTCGCTCGGCGTCGCCTGGCAGACCTACTCCGACCGCGGCCCGCTGGTCGAGATCATCCTCGACGACGCCTCGGGCATCGAGGCTGGCCGTACAACCCTGCGCTACCGCAACGTGGCGGTGGGCGTCGTCGAGCAACTCGGCTTCACCGAGGATCTCGCCTCGGTGCGGGCCATGGTCCGCGTCCAGCCCGAGATTACCCCTTTTCTCGACGCCTCCGCCATCTTCTGGGTCGTGCGCCCCTCCGTGACCGCCCAGGGCGTCAGTGGCATCGAGACGGTGCTCTCGGGCGTCTACATCGACGCCTTCTGGGACGGCGAGGCCGGCCCGCGCGTCAGCAGCTTCACCGCCCTGCCGCGCCCCCCTCTGACCCCCGCCGACCAGCCCGGCCTGCGCATCGCGCTGCGCGCTCCGGACGGCGGCTCCATCTCGGTAGGCGCACCCCTCCTCTACAAGCGCATCACCGTGGGCCGGATCGAATCCGTCGACCTGACGCCGACCGGCGACGTCGAGATCGCGGCCTTCATCAACGCCCCTTACGACGCCTTCGTGACCTCCGGCACGCGGTTCTGGAATGCGTCCGGCTTCTCGATCAACCTCGGCGCGGCCGGGGCTTCGCTCAACGTGGACAGCCTCACCTCCTTGCTCCAGGGCGGAATTTCCTTCGCCCAGATCGGGTCGGACCTCGACGAGGTCACGGACGGTCGCACCTTCGAACTCTATGGCTCCGAATCCGTGGCCCGCCAGAACGTCATCGAGGACCTGCCCGGCGTGCGCCTCACCCTCGACACCTTCTTCGACACGTCCGTCAGCGGGCTCGAGGTCGGATCCAGGGTCGACTTCCGCGGCGTTACCGTGGGCCAGGTCGTCTCCTTCCAGCCGGTCGCCCGCGAAGGTGCCGACGGCCCGCAGCTTTCCATGCGCGTCACCCTCGCGGTCCTGCCCCAGCGCCTCGGCGTGCCCGTCGATGTCGCCGACCCCGACGCGGCAGGGCTCGCCCTTCTGGAACAGCTCGTCTCCGGCCGCAACCTGCGCGCCCGGCTCGCCTCCTCCGGCCTCCTGTCGCAATCGCTGCATGTAGCCCTCGCCGAAGTGCCGGACGCCGCCCCCGCTGCACTGGACCTCGATGCGGAGCCCTTCCCCGTCCTGCCTTCGGCTCCTTCCGACATCACGGGCATCGCGGCCTCGGCCGAGAGCGTGATGACCCGCCTTTCGAACCTGCCCATCGAGGAACTGATGGGCACCTTCACCACGCTCCTCGCCAACATCAACACCATCGTCACCGACGAGGGCGTGCGCACCGCGCCCGCCAATCTCGGCGCCCTCATCGCCGACGTGCGCGAGATCGTCGACACCAGCGGCATCAAGGAGACGCCGGCGCAGATCGCGGCGGTCCTCGCCTCGATCCAGGCCATTGTCGAGGAAACGGAAACCCGCGAACTCGTCCAGACGCTCGCGGCCACCCTGGACACCACGCGCCAGACCATCGAGAAATTCGGAACCGCGGCCGACGGTCTGCCCGCCGTGCTCGCCCAGGTCGAGGCGCTGACCGTGACGGTCAACGCACTGCCCCTCGACGACTTCCTCACGCGCGCCGCCTCCACCGTGGACGGCATCGACACACTGCTGCGCTCCGAAGGCGTGGCGAACCTGCCCGTCTCGGTGGATGCCGCCCTCGCCGAGGCGCGCGGCCTGATCGCCGATCTGCGCACCGGTGGGGCCATCGAGGATGTCACGGGCACCCTCGCGTCGCTGCGCGCCATCACGGAGGATCTCCAGCAGGCCAATCTCGGGGCAGAGATCGCGCAGGCCGTCACTGCCGCCCAGAGTGCCGCCGCCAATATAGACAATGCCTCCGAAGGGCTTCCGGCACTCGTTGCCAACCTCGAGACCCTCTCGCGTCAGGTCAACGAACTTCCGCTCGACGCGCTCGTGACCAACGCCTCCCAGACCCTCGACGCCGCCGAGGCGCTTCTCGGTGCCGAAGGAGCGGATCGCCTGCCCGCCGAAGTCGCGGCCAGCCTCGCAGAAGTGCGCGGCCTGATCGAGGATCTGCGCGCCGGCGGGGCCGTCCAGAGCGTCAACCGGACCCTCGCCTCCGCCGACGAGGCCGCGACCGCCATCACCGAAGCCGCCCGCCAGCTTCCCGCGCTGATCGCCCAGATCAACGCGGTCTCCGCCCGGGCGGACGAGGCCCTCGCCGGCATCGGCCCCGGTTCCGAGCTGACCCGCGAGACCCAGAGCCTGATCCGCGACCTGCGCAACGCCGCGCAATCGGTCAACACCCTCGTGCTCGCGCTGGAACGGCGCCCCAACTCCGTCCTCTTCGGGAGATGAT
>JBBQYB010000194.1:0-4288 GCA_038209095.1 Rhodobacterales bacterium | reverse complement strand
GGACCGCAACATCGCTATGACTACGCGCCTGGTCGACACCGCGACGATTCCGATGCTTTTCTAGACCGTCGCAGCAAAGAAGATCGACCCGACGCTGCTGATCACACACCGCTTCACGCTTGCCGAAGGCGAGAGGGCCTTCGCGACGTTCGGCAATGCCGCCGAGACCAAGTCGGTCAAGGTCATCATCACCACGTGATCTGTCCGGCGGGGGCGGATCATCCCCGCGCTGGCTCCATCCAACGCGTCCAACTGAAAACGAGAGCAAGAATTAAGACGCCCACCATCGCCTCGATCACGTTGGCCGTCACCGCAGTTGTCGACCCGGTCGGGAGCTACGCCTTCGTCAGTCCCTGCGTGTACTATGCAGGACCCGAACCCCGTCTACTGGGCCGCGAACCAAACCATGTAGCATTCGTTGGCGCGCCTCCTCGGGGCGAATGTCGCTCCCGAGGACCTCTATGCACCGCAGAAGATTGCCGGAAGCGGGCAGACCTATGTTCAAACCTATGCAGTCTGTTACTTTGGTCCGGGTGTGAGGCCCACGCAGATCACGCAGGGCGTGAACGCGACGCCGTCTGACCTGTTCCGCGCCGAACGCGAGCCGGATCCGCAAGAGAACTTCCAGTTCATCAAACACGACATCAAGATGACCGGAGCGGCGGCTGTCGGCCCGACAAGGACCGACGACCAGGTTTGGGCGCTCGTCACCTTTCTGAACGTCCTGCCGGGCATATCGGCAGCGGATCTGACATCGGCGATCGAAAGCTCCAGGGCCTCGTTGTCCATCCAACCCGAATGGAACGGGGGCTGAAAGCGGTTGCTACCGCAACAGCGGGCCTTCCTGATCCAGATAGGAGCGGTCGAACTCGGCGAGATCGACCAGCCCGTCGAAGTCGTGGATCGTCACCTGCCCCTGCTGAAAAGTCAGCAGCTCGTCCTCGCGCAGTACGCGCAGGACCCGATTGATGTGGACGGAACTGAGCCCCAGAGCGTCGGCCAGCATGTATTGCGACAGCGGACAGGCGAAGCCTTCGCGTGTTCCGCGGCCGACCAGCGTCAGCCGGGCGGTGAGTTCGAGCATGAAATGCGCCGTCCGCTCAAGCGCCCTGCGCCGTCCGATGCTGACCAGATGCTCCACGACCATCGCTTCGTCCCGCGACGCTGCCCAAAGAACCGCCGTCGCCAGGCGCGGGGTGGTGGCGAAAGCCTGCAGTAGGTCGCTGTCCAGAACCTCGGAGGCCTCGACCGGGGTGATCGGCTCGATGTTGTGGTCGGCGGTGCGGAAGAGCACCGAGCGCAGCCCCAGGAAATCGCCCGGGATCTGGAAATCGACGATCTGTCGCGTGCCGTCGCGCAGCAGTTTGTAGGAACAGACCCAGCCCTCGGCGAGGATATAGGCTGCCTGATGGGTCTGGCCCTGGTGCACGAGATCGCGGCCCGCGGCGAAACTGCGGCGGCGTCGGTGCAGGCTCGCGAGCACCTCGAGCTCTCCATCGGAAAGAGCGACGAAGTTTCCCAGCTTTCGGGCAAGAGGGCTCTGCGCGGTGGACATTGAACGTTCCTTCGCAGGCCGCGTCCAAAAGCGCGGCGTTCATATCCTCTTCCGTCTGTCAGGCTTTCATCCCGTCAAACCTGCCGTGGATCAGTTTCTTCTACGCCAGACCTGCGACAGTTGCGATGCAATTCGCCGCAGGACCGACGGGCGCTCAGACCGCGGCCACAAGATGTAAAGGTTTCGCACATGGAGGCCCCCGTGCCATCGTCAACCAAGACGACCGCCCCCCCGCCCGGACCCGAGGTGACGGCGGCCGCGGCCCTGGCCATCTGCGAATCGCTGATGCTGGCGCTGAACGACCGCAAAATCCTGCCCGAGCGTGAGATCGTCGGCATCCTGCGGGATGCGGCGGCAACGCATGCGAATGACCCGGGAGACGACGGCCAGGCCGTGCTGCATGCCGCCGTGGCGGACCTGATCCACCGCATCATTGACGGTGGCAATTCAGTTCGGCGGCGGTAGCGGAACACGCTGCGGCCACTTGGGCTGGGACGGAAATTGGCCGGGCGGGGGGGCGGTGGATATGCCGCGAAGCGTTTGAACGGAGCTTCGCGGTGAACAGCCCCGGCATCCGTCACAGGACAGTCTGTGGCCATCGAGAGGCAGCCGACTGCTGTCTTCACAGCCTGATGCTCCGCCCGCGCGAAAGCCGCGATTTCCGGCTGATCGATTTCGCGCTGACAATCTCGACGTGGGCGAAATGCTCGGCCTCCCTGGACCATCGCGGTCGAGTCCCGGATCCGGATCGCCGCGCACCTCATTCCATCCTGGCACTTCAAAACTCCGCCGTTGCGACCTCTGGCGACTACCGTCACAGGATCGAGGTTCAGGGCTGCTGCCTGTCGCACACTACGGACCCGGACCGCGGCGCGCCCATGCTCGAGTTGCCAGCTTCGGTCTCGGTTGTCGCGCTGACATGTGCCGACGCTGAGGCCCGGGCTATAGGCTGCATGGTTAAAAGAAGCTTGGAGGGCGGGAAATTGGCGCGTAGCAGCAACTTGAGCGATTTCTTCATCGACCGTGAGGGCGATCTTCTTCACGAAATGCTAGTGGGACGGCTATTCGAGGCCCGTCCAGACCCCGAGCGCCTGGTTGACGCGGGTGTACGCACCAGATGACATCCATATTTCATGATCGCCTGAACGTCGCCCTGCTGGGCCTCGTATCGCTTGGTCTGGTGTCCAGCCTCGGCCTCTGGCTTTCGGGACAGCCGGACCTTGCCAGGATCGCGTGGACGGCATGTGTCGTTCCGGTCTTTGCGGCGCTTGTCTTCGAGATCGTGCGCAGTCTCGGA
Organism: Rhodobacterales bacterium; assembly: GCA_038209095.1. Classification (GTDB taxonomy): domain Bacteria; phylum Pseudomonadota; class Alphaproteobacteria; order Rhodobacterales; family Rhodobacteraceae; genus Amaricoccus. Next base: position 1,436 of record JBBQYB010000194.1, on the reverse strand, counting down.
AAAGGCGAGGTCGGCCGCCCTTTTGTTCGGCGAGACGCTGGCGGCGGTGGTGGTCGCGCTGATGTATTCGGGCGGAATCTTGATCGAGAGCTTCGCGCAGGGCCTCGCCCGGCGCGAAATGAGCGATCTCCTGTCTCGTGTGCCCCGGACTGCCTCCTGCCGGGGCTCGAGGTCGCGCAGCGCTTGGGACAGATCGCCGTCGAGAGCGTCGCGGCCGGTATCCGTCTCTCGGTTCTGGGCGTGATCGCCGCGGCTTTTGGACACCTGACGCCCGCGCAGAGCGCGTTTTTGAAGGAGGTGACCCTAGCACATTGGCTGTCCGCACCGCGTGCTGTCCCTCATGCGGCGGACACCTTTGAATTCTGCGCTGCGCGATCACCCAGCCGAAGAAAAACATCTGCCAGCTTTCCTGCGCGGCAGGTCCGAAGGTGCATTCGTGACCGCAACTGATCTGCATCAGCATCGTCTGCCCCGCGACATGTGATCCTTCTCCAAACGTTCCAGAAGGAGAATAGAAATGTCATACGGCGCGCTCTGGCGAACATCTGGTGCCCTAGTACTTGCCTGCCTTGCGACGAGCAGCGCCTTCGCGGCTGACCCGGCGCTCCGTGACGATGCCCTGGCTCTATTCGAGCCGATCCCGCTGAGCCCGGACCCCGCGCCCGATCCGGCGGCAGTGGAACTCGGCAAGGCGCTGTTCTTCGAGCCGCGTTTGTCCGAAGGGCACAATATCAGCTGCAACACCTGCCACAATCTCGGCACCGGCGGCGTCGACCTCGCCCCGGTTTCGCTGGGGCACCGCTGGCAGAAGGGCGGGCGCAACTCTCCCACGGTGCTGAACGCGACCTACAACACCGCGCAGTTCTGGGATGGTCGGGCGGCCGACTTGGCCGCGCAGGCGGGCGGGCCGATGGTCAACCCCGTCGAGATGGGATCGACTGCGGAACATGTCGTAGAGCAGTTGAAAGGTATTCCCGGCTATTTGCCGCTCTTCGCCACCGCCTTCCCGGCCGACCCGGACCCGGTGAACTTTCCGAATGCCGAGGCCGCCATCGCGGCGTTCGAGCAGACCCTGATCACCCCGAACGCACCCTTCGATCGCTTCCTGCTCGGAGACGACGCGGCTATGACGACGGAACAGCAGGACGGGCTGCGCGCCTTCATGGATCAGGGTTGCGCGGCATGCCACAATGGCATCAACCTCGGCGGCAACAGCTATCAACCCTTCGGCCTGGTCGAAAAGCCGGACTGGGCGATCATGCCGCCAGGCGACAAAGGCCGTTTCGAGGTCACCCGCGCCGAGGAGGACGCATATGTGTTCAAGGTCCCGACGCTTCGCAACATCGCGCTTACGCCGCCCTATTTCCATTCCGGTTCGGTCTGGGATCTGAGCCTCGCGGTCGGGGTCATGGGGACGGCGCAGATGGGGTCGACGC
>JBBQYB010000193.1:0-4321 GCA_038209095.1 Rhodobacterales bacterium | reverse complement strand
ATCGGGATCGCCCGCGCCGAGGCGAAACTGACACTCGCCAACCTCGCCTGCAATTTCGACCGCCTCGTCTTTCATGAACGCAGGGCGACCATGGGATGAGTCCGTCCAAAAGGGCGGAGTCCGACGCCAGATCGCCCTGATTCGGTCAGATAAACGTGCCTCCAGCACCCGGAGCGCACCCGGAGCGCACCCGGAGGGTCAAATCGACGGGTTGTTGCGGGTGTCCAGCTTGAACGCGATACTTGCCGTCGCACCCGCGAGCGCGACCTTGCCCCTCTGCCGCCCGGCGGGGCATAAGAGGCGCAATAGTACTCGCGCAGTGGAACCGACATGGACTTCCAGGAATCCGAATATCACCCCTACGACTTCGCCAACCGGCGGCATATCGGGCCGAGCCCTGCGGAGATTGCGCAGATGCTGGCGGTGGTGGGGGCCGACAGCCTCGAGGCGCTGATCGACGAGACCGCACCGGCGGATATTCGGCAGGCGGCGCCGCTGGACTGGGGGCCCGCACTGTCGGAACAGGGCGTGTTGCACCGGCTGCGGCTGGTCGCGGGCAAGAACCGCGTGCTCACCAGCCTGATCGGGCAGGGGTATCACGGCACGGTGACGCCGCCGGTGATCCAGCGCAACATCTTCGAGAATCCGGCTTGGTACACGGCCTATACGCCCTATCAGCCGGAGATCAGCCAGGGGCGGCTCGAGGCGCTTTTGAATTTCCAGACGATGGTCTGCGATCTGACAGCGCTCGATGTGGCGAATGCCTCGCTGCTCGACGAGGCGACGGCGGCGGCGGAGGCGATGGCGCTGTGCCAGCGGGCGGCGAAGTCGAAGGCGGGCGGGTTTTTCGTGGATCGCGATTGCCATCCGCAGACGATTGAATTGATCGAGACGCGGGCGGAGCCGCTGGGCTGGAGTGTGATCGTGGGCGATCCGCTCACGGATCTGGACCCGAAGGCGGTGTTCGGGGCGATCTTTCAGTATCCCGGCACCTATGGCGATTGTCCCGACCTGCGTGGGCCGATTGCGGCACTGCATGGGGCGGGGGCGCTGGCCTGCGTGGCGGCGGATCCGCTGGCGCTGACGCTGCTGACCCCGCCCGGCGAGATGGGGGCGGATATCGCTGTGGGCTCGACGCAGCGGTTCGGGGTGCCGCTGGGGTACGGTGGGCCGCATGCGGCGTATCTGGCGGTGAAGGATACGCTGAAACGCTCGATGCCGGGGCGGATCGTGGGGGTGTCGATCGATGCGCGGGGCAACCGGGCGTATCGGTTGTCCTTGCAAACGCGGGAGCAGCATATCCGTCGCGAGAAGGCCACGTCCAACGTCTGCACGGCGCAGGCGCTGCTCGCGGTCATGGCCTCGATGTATGCGGTGTTCCACGGGCCGGAGGGGCTGAAGGCCATCGCACAACGCATCCACCGCAAGACGGTACGGCTGGCGAAGGGGCTGGAGTCCCTGGGGTTCGAGGTACGGCCAAAGGCGTTCTTCGACACGATCACGGTGAAGGTGGGCGCGTTGCAGGGGGTGATCCTGAAGGCCGCGGTGGCCGAGGGGATTAACCTGCGCGCGGTTGGGTCGGACCGGATCGGGATCACGCTGGATGAGCGGACGCGGCGCGAGCATACGCAAGGGGTCTGGCGCGCGTTTGGGGGGGACATGCGGGACCGGGCGCTCGATCACGAGTACCGGTTGCCGAAAGACCTCATCCGGACAACGCCTTATCTGACCCACCCGATATTTCACATGAACCGGGCCGAAGCGGAGATGACGCGCTACATGCGACGTCTGGCGGACCGGGATCTCGCGCTCGACCGGTCGATGATCCCGCTCGGGTCCTGCACGATGAAGCTGAATGCGACCGCGGAGATGATGGCGGTGAGTTGGCCGGAGTTCGCGGATATCCACCCTCTGGTGCCGGCGGACCAGGTGCAGGGCTATGCGGAACTGATCGCGGATCTGGAGGACAAGCTGTGCCAGATCACCGGGTATGACGCGATCTCGATGCAGCCCAATTCCGGTGCGCAGGGGGAATATGCGGGGTTGCTGACGATCCGGGCCTATCACCGCAGCCGGGGCGACGATCAGCGCGACATCTGCCTGATCCCGACCTCGGCGCATGGCACGAACCCGGCGTCCGCGCAGATGGCGGGCATGAAGGTTGTGGTGGTCAACGTGGCCCCGAACGGCGATGTGGACGTGGCGGATTTCAAGGCCAAGGCGGAGGCGGCGGGCGAGAGGCTTGCGGCCTGCATGATCACCTATCCCTCGACGCACGGCGTCTTCGAGACGACGGTGCGTGAGGTTTGCGCGATCACGCATGAGCACGGCGGGCAGGTGTATCTCGACGGGGCGAACATGAACGCGCTGGTAGGGTTGGCGCGGCCGGGCGATTTCGGGTCAGACGTGAGCCACCTGAACCTGCACAAGACGTTCTGCATTCCGCACGGCGGTGGCGGTCCCGGCATGGGGCCGATCGGGGTGAAGGCGCATCTGGCGGCGTTCCTGCCGGGAAAGCCGGGCGGGGCGGGGCGGGTGAGCGCGGCGACGTATGGCTCGCCGTCGCTATTGCCGATCTCCTGGGCATATTGCCTGATGATGGGGGGTGCTGGGCTGACGCAGGCGACAAAGGTGGCGATCCTGAACGCCAACTATGTCGCCGCACGGCTGAGAGGGGCGTATCCGATCCTTTATGCCTCCGCGACGGGGCGGGTGGCGCATGAATGCATCATCGACACGCGGCCCATGAAGGAGCGGGCGGGCGTGGGGGTGGACGATGTGGCCAAGCGCCTGATCGACTGTGGGTTTCATGCGCCGACCATGTCCTGGCCGGTGGCGGGCACGCTGATGATCGAGCCGACCGAGAGCGAGCCGAAGGCGGAATTGGACCGGTTCGTGGCGGCGATGCTGGGGATCGCGGAGGAGGTGCGCGCGATCGAGGCGGGGGATCTGCACGCGACGGACAATCCCTTGATGCGCAGCCCGCATACGGTGGAGGACCTGGTGGGCGACTGGGATCGGCCCTACAGCCGCGAGGCCGCGTGTTATCCTCCGGGCGCGTTCCGGGTGGACAAGTACTGGGCACCGGTGAACCGGGTGGACAACGCCTATGGCGATCGGAACCTGGTATGCTCCTGTCCGCCGGTGGAGACCTATGCGCAGGCGGCGGAATAGGGTGCGGCTTTGATGCCAGCGGCGCGACCGGAGGTCATGGCGTTCTTGCTGACGAGGCGTTCCGTGTCGGTGAAGCTGTTGTGCGCGCCGGGGCCGGACCGGGAGACGCTGATGCGGCTGCTGACGGCGGCGGCACGCGCGCCGGATCATGGCAAGCTGGAGCCCTGGCGGTTCGTGGTGCTCGAAGGCGTGGCGCAGGCGCGGATCGCGGCGAGCATTCGGGCACGGGCGGCCGTGACCGGGCAGGACGCGGACAAGGGGGCCGGGCCCTACGAGACGGCTCCGGTGTCCGTCGCGGTGATCGCCGTACCGCGGGACACGCGCAAGATCCCGCGGATCGAGCAGACGCTGTCGGTGGGTGCGGTCTGCCTCGGGCTGGTGAACGCAGCCCTTGCGTCGGGTTGGGGGGCCACCTGGCTGACGGGCTGGCCCGCTTATGACACGGTGTGGAACGGGCCGGCGCTCAGGCTGTCGCCCGACGAGTGGGTGGCGGGCGTGATCCACATCGGGACCTGCGAGACGCCTCCGCAGGATCGCCCCAGACCGGATTTGCAGTCTGTCACGACCTGGCCCGAGGCGTGAGCGGCCGGGATTGCCATTGCCGGGCCGACCCGAGGCCGTTATAGAGCCTAGAGGCACCCGTAGCTCAGCTGGATAGAGCGCTGCCCTCCGAAGGCAGATGTCAAGTATGGCAATGGGTGTCGGTGTTGGAAGAAAGAAGTGACTAAACAAAGGCTTGAGCGAATGTCGGGTTCGCTCTTCATGCCGACGAAAATATCGCGTAAGCATGGCGTAAGCAACTCGCGAACGGTATGCACCCGTAGCTCAGCTGGATAGAGCGCTGCCCTCCGAAGGCAGAGGCCAGAGGTTCGAATCCTCTCGGGTGCGCCAAAAAACACTATAAATCAAATACTTATTCTTTCGCCCCTTTTGGGGCCAAGTGCTTACGTGGGAAAGTCGCGTAAGCAGTGCAGTCGCGGCAGTAAGCTGAAACCGTATAGTCAACTGACCTGAGACCCATCTCTCCTCCGGTTTTCCGGAGAATCCACAGGTTGATTTCTGGGGCTATGCTACGCGCATTTCCAGCCCCTTCTTTGCGACGAACTCTGCTGGCGTGACGTTGCCGAGACTCGAATGCGGTCGGTGA
>JBBQYB010000192.1:0-4326 GCA_038209095.1 Rhodobacterales bacterium | reverse complement strand
GAGGATCGACGCGCGGGCATTGCCGAGGCCGTCAAGGTGGCCCTGATCCGCGACGCGGCGTTCTTTGACTGGATCGAGGCGCATGTCGCGGACCTGGCCGCCTTCGTGCCCGCGACCGAGGAAACCATGATCCGGCGCTGTGCCGCCCTGCACATGCGCCAGATCGCGGAGGGCGGCGATCCCTTCGAGACCGGATCTGCGAGGCCGCTCGATTTCGGGCATTGGGCGGCCCACAGGCTCGAGAGCATCACGCACCACCAGATCCGTCACGGCGAAGCGGTCGCCATCGGGATCGCGCTCGACACGCGCTATTCGGTGCTGGAGGGACGCCTGTCGGAGGGTCAGGACGAGCGGGTGGCCTCGGTGCTCGAAAGGCTCGGGTTCCGGCTCTGGCATCCCGGCCTCGGGTTGCGTGACCGCGAGGGAAAGTCGCAGATCCTCGCCGGACTGGACGCGTTTCGCGAACATCTCGGAGGCGCATTGACCGTGACGCTCCTGTCGGACATCGGGGTCGGGGTCGAGGTGAGCGCGATCAATCCGAACCATGTGCTGGCAGCGATGGACTGGCTTAGGATGCGCGGAGCTGCGTGAATGAAGCTGTCCGGGAACCTCGGTGAACTCACCTACTGCCTGAACGTGCATCCGGCCGAAACCTGGAGCGCGACGCGCGCGGCGCTGTGCGGACCGGTCCGGGCCGTCAAGGCAGCGGTGAGCCGAGAGGCGCCGTTTGCCGTGGGGCTGCGATTCTCGGCGCGGACGCTCGACGATCTGTCCGACTGCGCGGCGCGCGACGACCTGAAGCGGGTCATCGCCGAGGAGGATTACCGGGCAATCACCGTGAACGGTTTTCCCTATGGGCGGTTTCACGGGACACCGGTCAAGGAGGCGGTCTATCTGCCAGACTGGCGCGAGCAGGCCCGGCTCGAGTACACGGTCGGTCTGGCGGATCTGATGGCCGAGATCGCGCCATCAGGCGAGACGGTGAGCCTCAGCACGGTGCCGGGGGCCTTCAAGCCCGGGGCTGCAGCGGCCGCGCCTCAGATGGCCGACAACATGCTGCGGGTGGTGGCCCATTGCATGGGGCTGCACGCGCGCACCGGCGTGACCGTGGCGCTCGCGATCGAGCCGGAGCCCTGCTGTTTCCTCGAGACCGTCGCGGAAACCGTCGCGTTCTTCGAGGATCATCTGTTCAGTGCCAAAGCCATGGCACGGCTCGCGGATCTGTCCGGGTCGACCAGGGCCGAAGCGGCGGAGGCAGCCCCGCGTCATCTCGGGCTCTGCTACGACGTCTGTCACGCGGCCGTGGAGTTCGAGGATGCCGCCCAGAGCCTCGCGGTCCTGGGTGCTGCGGGTGTGCCGGTCCACAAGCTCCAACTCAGCGCGGCCTTGCGCGTCCCGAAGATGACGCCGGACACGCGCGCAGCACTCGGAGCCTTCGATGAGCCCACCTATCTGCATCAGGTCGTCAGCCGCCGCGACGGCGTGCTGACCCGGTATCCGGATCTGGGTCCGGCGCTCGGGCTCGCCGAGGCGGAGGACGGCGCGGAGTGGCGGGTCCATTTCCACGTGCCAGTCTTCGTCGAGGATCTCGGGACGCTCGGTACGACGCAGGCCTTCCTGCGCGACATTCTGGCCTCGCACGCGGTGCGACCGATCTCGCCGCATCTGGAGGTCGAGACCTACACCTTCGGGGTTCTTCCGCCCGGGCTCGCGGCGGGGACCGTCGAGGAGGCCGTGACCCGCGAATTGCGATGGGTTCTCGGCGTTCTAAGCCGGTGACGCTCGACACGGTCCTGCGTCTCGGACGTGTCTCGAACCTGCCAACGGTCTGGAGCAATGCGCTGGCTGGCGCTGTTCTCGCAGGCGGTGCACCGCCCGAGACGATAGCCCTCGCGGCTCTGGCGCTGTCGGTCTTCTACGTGGGCGGCATGTGGCTCAACGACGCCTATGACGCGGCCATCGATGCCGTCGAGCGTCCGGGCAGGCCCATTCCGTCGGGGGATATCCGGCGCGAAACGGTGTTCGGAGTGGGCTTCGGTCTTATCGGGCTCGGCTGCATCCTCGCCTTTGCCGTAGACGAAGCGGCGGGGATCGTTGGCATAGCACTTGCTGGGTTCATCATCGTCTATGATGGGGTGCACAAGCGCACCGTTCTGGCCCCGTTGCTGATGGGGGCCACCCGGTTTCTCGCCTACGGCCTCGGGGCCGCGGCGGCCGGGGGGTGGACGGCCCCTGCGGTCTGGGGGGCCGCGGGTCTGTTCGCCCTCGTGGTGGGCCTGACCTACGCGGCGCGTCAGGAAGCCTATGACCGTATCGACCGGGCTTGGCCGCTGGCGGTGCTGGCGATCCCGGCCATTCTGGCGGTCTCGGCGGCCCCGATCCTGGCCCTGGGTTTCCTCGCGGCGCTCGCCGCGGCCCTGATCTGGCTGTTCCGGCGCGCGAGGGGCGACGTACCGCGCGCGGTCCTGACCCTGATCGCCGGCATTTCGCTCTACGATGCGGCGCTGATCGCAGGCGCGGGGCAGCCAGGGCTCGCGGCAATAGCCGCGGGATGCTTTGCGGTGACGCTCCTGCTGCAGCGCGTGGTTCCCGGGACCTAGCCGAACAGATGCGCGAGGGTCAGGGCCTTGAAGTCCACCGCCCGGACCGGACCTTCGGGCAAAAGGTCGGGCACCGACGAGATCACCAGCGGGCCGTCGCGGGTGTCGTCCGTGATCCGGCCGTGCGTGCCTTTCACGAGGTGGTCGTCCTTGAGGGAGATCACGTCCATCAACTGGCGAAAGCCCAGCTTGCGCTTGGCGACCTTCCAGGCTGCGGCGAGTTTGGGGGCGCGGAGGGCCGGATCGAAGAACAATTCCACCGGATCATAGCCAGGTTTGCGGTGGATATCGACGGTGCGCGCAAAATCTGGGGCAAGCCGGTCGTCAAGCCAGTAGGGATAGCTGAACCAGCGGTCAGCGCGCGCGAGCGCCACCAGTTCGCCTGACCGCGGATGGTCGAGGCCCTGGGCGCGTTGCGCCTCTGCGTCCCAGACCGCCTCCACCCCATCGAGGCCCGCGACGATGGCGCGAACTTCGGCGATCCGTGCCGGCGCGCGCACATATACATGGGCGATCTGGTGGTCGGCGACGGCGAAGGCGGTACTGGCACCCGCGTCGAACGCCTCGCGGCCGTCTTCCTCGGGCCGGACGGCGAGCAGACCCGCGCGGCGCAGGGCGCGGTTGATCTCTATGGCACCCGAGGCGGGCGTGATGCCGTATTCCGAGACCACGATCACGTGCCGTCCCGATGCCTCCGCCGCGTCGATGAGGTTCCCGCACAGTGTATCGAGTTCGGCAAGGTCGGCCCTTAGGCGCGGATGCGCGAGGTCGGGTCCCAGCCGTTGCAGGTTGTAGTCGAGATGCGGCAGGTAGGTGAGCGTAAGCGTCGGTGACCGTGTAGCCATCACATGCAGCGTTGCGCGCGCGATCCAGTCCGACGAGGTGATGTCCGCCGCCGGCCCCCAGAACTTGAACAGCGGAAAAGGACCGAGTCTGGCGTCCAGCTCGTCGTGGAGTTCGGGGGGATGGGCGTAGTGATCGGGGATCTTGCGCCCGTCGGCCGGATACATCGGGCGCGGCGTCGCGGTGACATCGGCGGTGGAATACATGTTGTACCACCAGAACATCTTGGCGCAGGTAAAAGCGGGATCGCGGCGCTTGGCTGCGTCCCAGATCTTCTCGCCCGCGACCAGGCCCTCGGGCTGGCGCCAGAGCATGACTTCGGCAAGGTCGCGGAAATACCAGCCATTTGCCACGATTCCGTGGCCGGAGGGCGGCAGGCCGGTCATGAGCGTGGCCTGGACGGTGCAGGTCACGGCGGGCGTCACCGTCTCGAGCGGGCGCATGGCCCCCCGTGCCGCAAGCGCGGCAAGTTGCGGCGTGTCCTCTCCGATCATGCGCGGCGCGAGACCGACGGCGAGAATGACGAGGGTGGGCGTCATGAGGGCTCCGGGCTGCGGCGGGGCTTGGCGCGCGACCCGCCAGGCTCTATGACCTAGACGCGCCCGGGACCAGCGGCAAGACCGGCAGGAGAGACGCCGATGACCACCCCCAGAGATCTTCTGCGCCGTCTGGTCCTCGCGCAGGCGGGCCTGGCCGCACCCTGGGCCGGGACAGCGCTCGCGCGGCTCGCCGACGGCGCACCCGACCGGGATCTGCATCTGTTTCTGGGGTTTGCGCCCCGGCGGCTGGGCAAGGCGGATCTGGAATTATCCGAGGCGGACCGGGCCGAGGCCGAGGCCCTGCGCCCCGGCTGGCGGCTCGACGGCTGGAGCCTCGACGGGGC
>JBBQYB010000191.1:0-4384 GCA_038209095.1 Rhodobacterales bacterium | reverse complement strand
GAAATGCACGCCCTGCCGGATCGGGGCGGTGCGGGGCGTGGAGACCATCGACCGGATCGCGCAGGGAGAGGCGGCGGCGACGCCGCTGCTCCTTGATCTGTGCGATACGATGAAGGCGGGGTCGCTCTGCGCGCTGGGGGGTTCACGCCCTATCCGGTGCTTTCGGCGCTGACGCATTTTCCCGACGACTTCGCACGATTGCCGGAGGCTGCCGAATGAAGGACTTCATCCTGCCGGACCGGGATTTCGGGACGCCTGCCGCCAGGTCCGAGGCGATGGTGACGCTGACCGTCGATGGGTTCGATGTGACGGTGCCGGAGGGCACGTCCGTCATGCGCGCGGCGGCGGAGATCGGGATTTCGGTTCCGAAGCTGTGCGCGACTGACAGTGTGGAGGCCTTCGGGTCTTGCCGGCTGTGCCTGGTGGAGATCGAGGGGCGGAAGGGCACGCCTGCGTCCTGCACCACGCCGGTTGCGGCGGGGATGGTGGTGCGCACCCAGACGGGGCGGCTGAAGACGCTTCGCCGGGGGGTGATGGAGCTTTATATCTCCGATCATCCGCTTGATTGCCTGACCTGTTCGGCGAACGGCGATTGCGAGTTGCAGGACATGGCCGGGGCGGTGGGCCTGCGCGATGTGCGCTATGCGGCGGTAGACACGCATTTCCGGGCGATGGACACCAGCGGGGCAGTTAATCCGCAATACGTCCCGAAGGACGATTCAAACCCGTATTTCTCCTATGATCCGTCGAAATGCATCGTCTGTTCGCGCTGCGTGCGGGCCTGCGAGGAGGTGCAGGGCACCTTCGCGCTGACGATAGAGGGGCGCGGGTTCGACAGCCGAGTCAAGGCCGGCATGGCGGGGGACGATTTCATGTCGTCGGACTGCGTGAGTTGTGGCTCCTGCGTGCAGGCTTGTCCGACCGCGACCTTGCAGGAAAAATCCATCATCGAAATCGGCACGCCCGAGCGGTCGGTCGTGACAACCTGCGCCTATTGCGGGGTGGGGTGTTCGTTCAAGGCCGAGATGCGCGGCGACGAGGTCGTGCGCATGGTGCCCTACAAGCACGGCAAGGCGAACCGGGGTCATTCCTGCGTCAAGGGGCGCTTCGCCTGGGGCTATGCCCAGCACAAGGACCGGATCCAGCATCCGATGATCCGGGAGCGGATCGAGGACCCATGGCGCGAGGTGTCCTGGGACGAGGCAATGGCCTTTGCCGCCGGGCGGATGCGCGGCATCCAGGAAGCCTACGGGCGGCAGGCGATCGGGGTGATCACCTCGTCGCGCTGCACCAACGAGGAGACCTATCTGGTCCAGAAGCTGGCGCGCGCGGTTTTTCGCAACAACAACACCGACACTTGCGCGCGGGTGTGCCATTCGCCCACGGGCTACGGCCTTGGGCAGACCTTCGGGACCTCGGCCGGCACGCAGGATTTCGACAGCGTCGAACACTCGGACGTGGTGGTCGTGATCGGGGCAAACCCGACCGACGGGCATCCGGTGTTCGCGAGCCGGCTAAAAAAGCGGCTCCGGGCCGGGGCGAAGTTGATCGTGATCGATCCGCGGCGCATCGATCTGGTGAAGTCGCCGCATGTGAAGGCGGCGCATCATCTCGCGCTGCGGCCGGGGACGAACGTGGCGGTGGTGACGGCGCTCGCGCATGTCATCGTGACGGAGGGGCTGTTCGACGAGGCGTTCATCCGCACGCGCTGCGACTGGGACGAGTTTCAGGACTATGCGGAGTTCGTGTCCGCCGAGAAGCACGCGCCCGAGGCGGTAGAGTTGCTGACCGGCGTGCCAGCCGCGGAGTTGCGCGCGGCGGCGCATCTGTTCGCGACAGGGGGCAATGGGGCGATCTATTACGGGCTGGGCGTCACCGAGCACAGCCAGGGGTCGACGTCCGTCATCGGGATCGCGAACCTTGCGATGCTAACGGGCAATCTGGGGCGGCCCGGGGTGGGGGTGAACCCGCTCCGCGGTCAGAACAACGTGCAGGGTGCGTGCGACATGGGGTCGTTCCCGCACGAATTGCCGGGATATCGACATGTGAAGGGCGCGGAGGTGCGCGCGGTGTTCGAGAGCCTGTGGGGGGTAAAGATCGATCCGGAGCCCGGATTGCGGATCCCCAACATGCTCGATGCGGCGGTCGAGGGCACGTTCCGCGGGCTTTATGTCCAGGGCGAGGACATACTTCAGTCGGATCCGGACACGAAGCACGTGGCGGCAGGGCTGGCTGCCATGGACTGCGTGATCGTGCAGGATCTGTTTTTCAACGAGACCTCGAATTACGCGCATGTGTTCCTGCCGGGATCGACGTTTCTGGAGAAGGACGGGACGTTCACCAATGCGGAGCGGCGAATCAACCGGGTGCGCAAGGTGATGGCACCGCGCAACGGTCATGCCGACTGGGAAGTGACGCAGATGCTCGCCAACGCGATGGGGGCTGGCTGGACCTATTCCCATCCGTCGCAGATCATGGCGGAGATCGCGGCAACGACGCCGAGTTTTCAAGGCGTGAGCTACGAGAGGCTGGAAGAACTCGGGTCGGTGCAATGGCCCTGCAACGAGGCGGCCCCAGAAGGCACGCCGCTGATGCACGTGGATGGATTCGTGCGCGGCAAGGGGCGCTTCATCCGCACGGAATACGTGGCGACGGACGAGAAGACCGGGCCGCGCTATCCGCTATTGCTCACGACGGGGAGGATCCTGAGCCAGTACAACGTCGGCGCTCAGACGCGACGGACGGCGAACGTGGCCTGGCACGAGGCGGACATGCTCGAGATCCATCCCCATGACGCGGAGGTGCGCGGCGTGGGCGCGGGCTCCTGGGTGCGGCTCGCCTCGCGCTCCGGAGAGACGACGCTGCGCGCGCATGTGACGGACCGGGTGTCGCCGGGAGTTGTTTATACCACGTTCCACCATCCCGGGACGCAGGCGAACGTGATCACGACGGATTATTCCGACTGGGCGACGAATTGCCCAGAGTACAAGGTCACGGCCGTGCAGGTGAGCCCGTCGAACGGGCCGAGCGAGTGGCAGACCGATTATGCGGCGCAGGCGGTGCAGGCGCGGCGCATCCTGCCTGCGGCCGAATAATGGAGACGACGGTGCGCGCTCAGGCACGCTTGCACGAGAGGCATTCGGTGCGCGAGGTGCTTCGCCTTTTGCCGGCGGAAGTCGCGGTGGCTTTCAGCTACAACGGGACGACGCAGGCCGTGATGATGGCGACACCCGACGATCTGGAGGATTTTGCGGTCGGATTTTCGCTCAGCGAGGGGATCGCGGGCCTCGAAGAGATTGAGGGGGTCGTGGCCGTCGAGACCGAACTCGGCGTGGATCTCCAGATCCGGCTCCGCGAAGAGGCGGGGGCGCGGCTCGTCGCGCGTCGCCGGTCCATGGCCGGGCCGGTGGGATGCGGGCTTTGCGGAATCGAGAGCCTCGAAGAGGCGATGCGGTCGGCGCCGTCGGTGGCAGCGACGACGCCGGAGATGACCTCCGATGCGGTGCGCGAGGCGGTAGGGGGCCTGCGCGCCCATCAGCCGCTCCACGACAGGACCCATGCGGCACATGTGGCGGCCTTCTGGGCGGCGGGTGCCGGGATCGTGTTCGGTCGCGAGGACGTGGGACGACACAATGCGCTCGACAAGCTCATCGGAGCCTTGGCGCGCGGTGCATCTAAGCCGGCGGGAGCCGTTCTCGTCTCGAGTCGCGTCTCGATCGATCTGGTTCAGAAGTGTGCCCGGGCGGGCGTGGCCGTGCTCATCGGGGTGTCCGCGCCGACGGCCGCAGCGGTGGTGCTGGCGGAGGCGGCTGGGCTGACCCTGATCGGATGCGCAAACGACAGCCGTTTTGAGGTTTTCAGCGCAGGCTGGCGGATTTCGCAAGAGGAGACGGCCCATGTCGGCTGAAAAGCTCGTCCGCATGGCCAACCAGATCGCCGTGTTCATGGAGTCGCGGCCGAAGGGCGAGGGTGCTCCGGGTCTGGCCGCTCATATGAACGATTATTGGGAGCCACGCATGCGGCGGCAGTTGTTCGAGGTTCTGGACGCGGGTGGAGCCGGCCTGCGGCCTCTGGTGCGCGAGGCGGGGCCGTTGATCCGCCGACCGGCGGGAGCGGAACAGGCAGTGACGGTCCGGAGGCACAAGGATGCCGAATGCTGACGAGAACGGGTTCGCATGTTTCAGGAGCCTGTTTCAAAAGTTCATGCGACATGGCAGTATCTTGCGAGACGTCGCGTCATGAACCTGATGCTTGCGATCAAGGTCCATGCGGTGGCGCTCTCCAAGGTCTGCTCCCAGTCCTTCGCCAGCCTTCGGCAACGGCCCAGCCAGGCGAAGGTCCGTTCGACGACCCATCGACGCGGCAGCACTTCGAAGCCCCTGGC
>JBBQYB010000190.1:0-4592 GCA_038209095.1 Rhodobacterales bacterium | reverse complement strand
GAATTCTCCGGTGGCATGCGGCAGCGGGCGCTGATTGCCATGGCCCTGGCCGCGGAGCCCGACCTGCTGGTCGCGGACGAGCCGACGACCGCGCTCGATGTGACCGTTCAGGCGGGCATTCTTGACCTGCTGGCCGACCTGCAGCGGCGTCTGGGGCTGTCGGTGCTGATGATCACACATGATCTTGGCGTGGTCGCGCGGCTCTGCCACCGGGTCGCGGTGATGTATGCCGGCGAGATTGTCGAGGACGGGCCGGCCGCGTCCATGCTGCGCGCCCCCCGGCATCCTTATACCGCCAAGCTTCTGTCCGCTACGCCCAGCCTGACCGACAACCGGGACCGGCTGACGACGATCGAGGGCCAGCCCCCCGACCTGCGTCTGCCGCGCACATCCTGCCCATTCCGGCCACGATGCCGCAATGCCGGTCCCGCCTGCGCCGTCGCACCTGATCTTTCGCCCAAGACCGCAGAGCCGGGCCTTCTTGCCTGCCACAACCCGGTCACCGCCCCGCGCGCCACCACCACCGGAGCAGCCGCCCGGCCTGCGATGCAGTCGGATGCAAAGCCTTTGGTTCGGGTCGAGAACCTGACCGTGCGTTTCCCGATCGGCAAGCAGAGCGTGTTTGGCCCACAAAGCACGATGACTGCGGTCGACAGCGTCTCTTTCGACATCTTCCCGGGCGAGACACTGGGCCTCGTCGGGGAATCCGGCTCGGGCAAGACGACGACGGGTCGCGCGCTGCTGGGCGCAGCACCAATCAGTTCGGGTCGCGTGCTCCTTGACGGACAGGATATCGGCGCGCTGAAGCCGAAGGCGCTGCGCCATTTGCGCCGGGACATGCAGCTGATCTTCCAGGATCCGTATTCCAGCCTCAACCCGCGCATGACGGTTGGTCAGATCGTGTCCGAGCCACTCATCGTGCACGGGATCGAACGCGATCCCGCGCGTCTGGCGGCACGTGTCGCAGAGTTGCTCGATCTCGTTGGGCTGCCCGGCGACGCCGCCGAGCGCCATCCGCACGCCTTCTCGGGCGGTCAGAGACAGCGTGTCGGTATCGCACGCGCCTTGACGCTGGAGCCCCGTCTGATCATCGCGGATGAGCCGGTTTCCGCACTGGACGTGTCGATCCGGGCGCAGGTGGTCAACCTGATGCAAGATCTGCAAGAGCGGCTAGGCCTGACCTATCTGTTCATCGCACATGACCTGGCCGTGGTGCGCCATATCGCCGACCGCGTGGCGATCATGCAGGCGGGCCGGATTGTTGAGATCGGGCCGGTCCACCAAGTCTATTCCTACCCGCAACATGCCTACACACGGCAGTTGCTTGCGTCGGTGCTCGAAATCGACGCTGCGCCCGGCATGCTGGCTTTGGCCTGAGCTTGGAATTGCTGGCCGCCTGGCTGGGTCCGTCCATCACCGAGGCGCTTGCAGCCCCCGGAGCCTTCCTCATAGCGTTTTGCGTCATCATCCTGGCGGGCATCGTCCAGTCGAGCGCGGGCCTCGGTTTCGGGCTTGTCGCGGCACCGGCCCTGATGTTCCTGAACCCGGCCCTGGTCCCGGGTGGCGTGATCTTCCTCGGCATATTGGTCAGTTTCCTGTCGTCCGTCCGAGACAGCCGACAGGTGAATTGGCGTCTGGTTGCAGCGGGTCTCGCGGGACGGGCGCCTGCGGCGCTGCTCGCGGCCTCGCTAGTGGCGGCGGCATCGCCCAGGCTGTTCCAGCTGCTCTTCGCGCTGTCGATCCTGCTGGCGGTGCTGCTGTCGGTTCTAACGCCCCGGTTCGCGCCGACCGCGCCGCGGATCGCCGCCGCTGGCGTCGTATCGGGACTGATGGGGACGCTGACCGGGGTAGGGGCGCCGCCCTTCGGGATCGCGTTGCAAAACGCGCCGTCGGTCGAAATGCGGGCGACGCTGAACGCAGTCCTGTTGCTTGGCGCGATCCTGTCGTTGCTCGCGCTGACTGCCTTCGGAGAATTCGGCCAGGTCGACATCATTCGCGGTGTCAGCCTTGTGCCAGCCGCGTTCCTCGGATTCTGGATCGCCGGCTTGGTCATCCGCGACAAGCGGACCGCGATGTTGTTGCGGCCTGCCGTGCTGACGCTTTGCGTGCTGTCGAGCATCGCGGTGCTGTTCCGTGTGCTACTTTCAGCTTGAGTTGCGAGGCATCAATGCTTGCGATCACGGCAGGTCGCATCAATTGTTTAGTAGAAACCGGCTGGTGGTCGTTCAGGTTGGCGACGCTTTGGCCGGCGAGTAACGCGTAAACCAAAAGGTATCACTGGCGTTGGCCACGGTGCGATTTCGTCACGTTAGCGGCGGCACGCGCGAAGCGCGCCTGCATCGACTTTCACGCGCCGGCAATCTCGCGCCATTTGGCGCACGCCTGGGAGCGCAGGTGGCGCAGCGTGTTACGGAAGATCAGGTGGCGCTCGACGTTGAAGTGGTTGTAAACGGCGGCATGGGTGGAAAGGAACCGTTGCGCCGAGCCTGGCGATCGAAATCTTCGCCGCAGCCTTTCCCTTTGACGCGTCGGATGGTGCGAAACTTCAGCACGGTCGTTCGACCGACTGGCGGTCACATGGCGATCAGTCAGGCCAAGGTCGCGTAGAGCCGCACCGTAAGACCGAAGCCGATCGGTGACGATGGCGTCCGGCAGGTATCCCTGCCGTTTCAGCAGCCGGCGCATCAGCTAAGGACCCGCATTAACCCTCCCCTTTGAAGGGAAGGGATGATTCACTGGCTTCATCTGGATATGGAGCGGCGTGATGGAGCAGCGGTCATTGTTTGGCCTGTCGGAGCATCTGGAGAAGCTGAGCGAGCACGGGGATCCGCTCGAGGTGCTCGATGCGACGGTGGATTTCGAGTATTTCCGGGGCTGGCTGGTCGAGGGTTTCGGTTATGGCGATGGTGCCAGAGGTGGCCGCCCGCCGTTTGATCCGGTGTCGATGTTCAAGGCACTGATCTTGCAAGCGCAACACAATCTCAGCGATGCGCGAATGGAGTTCATGATCCGCGACCGGCTATCCTGGATGCGGTTCCTGGGCTTCGACCTCGGCAGGCCGACACCGGACGAGAACACGATCCGGCTTTTTCGGATTGAGCAACCTGTCGTCTGGAAATTCTAGGTTGGCGTAATCACGCATCCTGGCATTCCCAATTGATGTAGGCCTTCGCGTCGGTCTCGACTAGCATGGCGGTGACGAGGCGCTCGAGCGAGGCCGCGTTCGGAAAGACGCGGACTTTGACGGTGCGCCGATTGAGCTCCTGCTGGACGGCGCGCTCCATGGGATTGGAGGTGCGAAGGCGGCGGCGGTGATGCTCGGGCAGCGAGAACACGGCGAGGCCCTCGGGCACGGCCTCCTCCAGCCATGCCGCGAGTTTCGGGGCCGTGTCGCTCCAGGAGGTGGCCAGCTCGGCCAGAGCGTGTTCCGATTTCGCCAGCGAGCCGGCGTTCCAGACTTCGCGCAGCTCGGCTCCGATGTGTTTGCGGATCGCGAGGCTCGGCGCGTGATGGATGGCGTTCCGGGCGAGATGGAACTGACACCGCTGCCAAGTCGCGCCACCGGGCGCGGCGCGCGGCGCGCAGGCCGGAGTCCGCCATGGGCCTCGGACCGATGGCGGCTTCCATGCCGAACCGTCGGAGACGACGTATTGCACCACGCGCATTCCGCGAGCTTGGAGGCTTTCAAGGAAAGCGCGCCAGTGCACCTCCGCCTCTGGCAAGGCGATCGAGACGCCGAGCACGGGGCGGCGCTCGTCCGGGCCTATGCCGACCGCCGAGAGCACGGCGGCGTCGCGAGCGATCCCGCCGTGGCGCATATTCTCGTAGCGTGCATCGAGGATCAGGTATCGGATCTCGCCAAGAGGCCGGGTGTGCCAGGCTTGCAACTCGTCGTCGAGCGGTATGGCGGCGCGGCTGACCTGCGAGGATGACAGGCATACGACGCCCGAACTCGCGCATCACCGCCTCGACTTCGCGGGTCGAGACGCCTTTGACGTACATCTCGGCCACCGCCAGCATCACGGCGCGTGACCTGTCGGCGGCCGCGCTCCAGTGATTGCGGATAGAAGGGATCGCCATCATGGTCGGCGGTCTTGGGAACCTGCACCGTGACAGTACCCGCGGGCGTGTCGATGCGTTTGGGCTTGTAGCCGTTGGCATAGCCTTGCCGCTCGGCCGTGCGCTCATAGGAACTGGCGTGCAGGAACCGCTCACGCTCGATCCGCATCGCCAACTCAAACGCCCGTGCGAAGACGGTGGCGATGTCGTCAGGTCTATGTTCGATCAGATGTTCCAGGAGGGCCTCGACCGTCGTATCCTGCCGCTTGTCCATTTGTCCGTCTCCACGGTTGGTTTCACAACTCCATGGAATACCGGAATGGATCGCCCCTGCCGGGGATGCTCCGGCAGGGGCTCAAGGCGTCCGTGCCAAACGAATTTCCAGACGTGAAGTTATACGGACTCCGGCTGATCAGTTCGCGATGACACGAGCGGGCCACCAGTGGAATCCGGCTTGGCCGCGGATGAGATTGCGATCGCCGGCGAGGGCGACGCAGCGTTCGGCGACGACGGTGTCGAGGTCTCGGAGGGTG
>JBBQYB010000189.1:0-4604 GCA_038209095.1 Rhodobacterales bacterium | reverse complement strand
CGACACCCTCCGAGACCTCGACGCCGTCGTCGCCGAACGCTGCGTCGCCCTCGCCGGCGATCGCAATCTCATCCGCGGCCAAGCCGGATTCCACTGGTGGCCCGCTCGTGTCATCGCGAACTGATCAGCCGGAGTCCGTATTATTGGATCAGCCGGGCTACGCATTGAAGCGCTTTAACGCTCAAAGCGCTGCTACGGCAAAACGTTGGCGGTGGGTCCTCTTTCAGGTCAGGCGCATTTCTCGGCGTTCTGCCGTATGGGAAGATGCGAATTCTGCACACCTTCCGGTGCCACGAAGAGGCGTGAAGTAAACCCTGCTCTCGTTCCCGGCTCACGGTTGTTTCTGGCGGACTCCGGATCTCATTGACTGCCGTGGTGGCACCGGGTCGCTTGGGCTGAGATCGGCAGATCCAGCCACCGCGGCGCGTCAAACAGAAACTGACAATCATTCTCATAAGCTTGACTTTCGGGTCTGCTGGGACTATCAAATATTTGCGAGTGCTTCGCATTGACATCTCTTTACCCTCAGGCCTGGAGGTTGCCCATGACACGGATCTCACCCCGACTGATCGCCCTGGCGATGGTCTCAGTCTCCGCGCTGACCGCGGCTGCTGGGGCTCAGGCCTCGGACGCGCCATTCACGGCGGTGACGACGTTCACGGTGCTCGCGGACATGGCGCGCAATGTGGCCGGAGACGCCGCCGAGGTCGTGTCGATCACGAAACCGGGTTCCGAGATCCACGGCTATGAGCCGACCCCGCAGGACATCGTGGGGGCCAGCGACGCGGATCTGATCCTGTGGAACGGGCTGAACCTGGAGCTGTGGTTCGAGCAGTTCCTAAGCAATCTGGGCGATATTCCGTCCGTGACCCTGACGGACGGCATCGATCCTATTCCAATCGCCTCGGGCTCCTACGAGGGCAAGGCCAATCCGCACGCTTGGATGGGACTCGACAACGCGTTGATCTATGTCGACAACATCGCGGCAGCGTTTGCCGAGCACGACCCGGATAACGCCGAGACGTACAGGGCCAATGCCGAATCCTACAAGGCAGAGATCCGCGACACGATCGGACCGCTCCGCGATCTGATTGCCGGGGTTCCAGCCGACCGGCGCTGGCTCGTGACCTGTGAAGGTGCCTTCAGCTATCTCGCCCGCGATTTCGGCCTGCAGGAACTCTATCTCTGGCCGATGAACGCGGACCAGATCGGCACGCCGCAGCAGGTTCGGGCCGTGATCGATGGTGTCGAGGCGAACGACATCCCAGTCGTGTTCTGCGAGAGTACCGTCAACGCGTCCCCCGCCGAACAGGTCGCGCGCGAGACCGGTGCCGCCTACGGCGGTGTGCTTTACGTGGACAGCCTGACCGAGGCCGACGGGCCGGTTCCGACCTATCTCGATCTGCTGCGGGTCACCTCGCAGACGGTGGTGGACGGACTGACGCAGACGATAAACTGAACCCGGACGGGTCCGGTCCGTTCGGTCTTAAGGACAGATTGTCCGCAGGATCGGGCGGGCCGGTCCTGAAACCTGAGACGGACCGAGAGAGGAGCGCACTTGCGCGACGCATCGCTTAAACCCCACGAGGACGACCTGCCGGCCAAGCCGGAGGAAGGGGTGAGGGTCGCGGAAAGCGGCATTTCCGTCCGCGACGTGACGGTCACCTACAGAAACGGCCACACGGCGCTTCACGATGCCAGCTTCGAGATCCCGCGCGGCACCATCACGGCGCTGGTCGGCGTGAACGGTTCGGGCAAATCGACCCTGTTCAAGGCGATTATGGGCTTCGTGCCGACGGCGCGGGGCGAAATCCGGCTGCTCGGCAAGACCGTCCGCGACGCGTTGCGCGAAAACCTTGTGGCTTACGTTCCACAATCGGAGGAGGTCGACTGGACCTTTCCGGTTCTGGTCGAGGACGTCGTGATGATGGGCCGCTACGGTCACATGGGTTTCCTGCGCCGTCCCGCGCGCGCCGACCACGCATCCGTCGCGCACGCGCTGGAGCGGGTCGGCATGAGCGATTATCGGCACCGGCAGATCGGGGAGCTTTCGGGCGGCCAGCGCAAGCGCGTCTTCCTCGCCCGCGCCCTCGCCCAGGACGGCCAGGTCATCCTGCTTGACGAGCCGTTCACCGGGGTCGACGTCACGACGGAGGAGCAGATCACGCAGTTGCTGCGAGAATTGCGCGACGAGGGCCGGGTCATGCTGGTGTCTACCCATAACCTCGGATCCGTGCCGGATTTCTGTGACCGGACGGTGCTCATCAAGGGCACGATCCTTGCCTACGGCCTCACCGAGGCAATCTTCACGCGCAAGAACCTCGAGCGCGTCTTCGGGGGCGTGCTGCGCCATTTCACGCTCGGCGGACAGGAATTGCACGACGACGATGATCCGCGCGAGATCCGGATCATCACGGACGACGAACGTCCCTTCGTGCATTATGGCGAGCGGATCACGCGGGGGGACGTTTCGTGATCGAAACCCTGCTCGAGCCGTTCGGGTACAGCTACATGTTTAATGCGATGTGGGTGTCGTCGCTCGTGGGCGGCGTCTGCGCGTTCCTGTCCTGCTACCTGATGCTCAAGGGGTGGTCGCTGATCGGCGACGCGCTCGCCCATTCCGTCGTGCCGGGGGTCGCGGGAGCCTATATCCTCGGACTGCCCTTTGCGCTCGGTGCCTTCTTCGCCGGCGGCCTCGCGGCTGGGGCCATGTTGTTTCTGTCCGGGCGGTCCGGGCTAAAGATCGACGTCGTCATCGGGATCATCTTCACCGCGTTCTTCGGGCTCGGTCTCTTCATGGTGTCCCTCTCGCCGATGTCGGTCAGCATCCAGACGATCATCATGGGCAACATCCTGGCCATTACGCCCGAGGACACGTTGCAACTCGCCCTCATCGGCTTTGTCTGCCTCGCCGTCCTGCTGGCCAAGTGGAAGGACCTGATGGTCGTCTTCTTCGACGAGAACCACGCGCGGTCGGTCGGGCTGCGACCGGATCTGCTGCGCGCGGTCTTCTTCATGTTGCTGTCGGCGGCCATCGTCGCCGCGATGATGACGGTCGGGGCGTTTCTCGTGATCGCACTGGTGGTGACGCCAGGGGCGACCGCCTATCTGCTCTGCGACAGGTTCCCGCGGCTCATCGTGGTCTCGGTTCTGATCGGCACCGTGACCAGCTTTGTCGGAGCCTATGCCAGCTTTTTTCTCGACGGGGCCACGGGCGGCGTCATCGTGGCCCTGCAGACGCTGATCTTTCTGGCCGCCTTCGTCTTTGCGCCCAAGCACGGCATACGCGCGGCAAAGCGCAAGGCCGCCGAGGCCCTGTCGCGCCGACGCGTGTCGGACGCGGCCCCTTTGGCCGAGGAGGCCCGGACATGATCGCGACAGCCCTTCTGCCGTTCCAGTTCCCGTTCATGCAGAACGCGTTCTGGATCTGCCTTCTGGTCGGACCGCCGACGGCGCTCCTGTCGTGCTTTCTGGTCCTAAAGGGCTGGGCTCTGATGGGCGACGCGGTCAGCCATGCCGTCCTGCCGGGTGTCGTTCTCGCCTGGATGACCGGCCTTCCGCTGATCGTCGGGGCCTTCGCCGCAGGCATGACCTGCGCGCTGCTGACCGGGTATCTGTCGCACAACAGCCGGGTGAAACAGGACACGGTGATGGGCGTGGTCTTCTCCGGCATGTTCGCGCTCGGCATCATCCTTTATACCTCGATCACGACGAACGAGCATCTGGATCACATCCTGTTCGGGAACATGCTGGGCATCGGAGCGCAGGATCTCTGGACGGCGGGGCTGATCTCGACAGGCGTCTGCGGTTTTCTGCTGTTGAAGTGGAAGGATCTCCTGTTGCACGCCTTCGATCCCGCGCAGGCCCAGGCCAGCGGGTTGCGGACGGGGTTGCTGCATTACGGGCTGCTGTCGGTTCTGTCCTTGACCATCGTCGCAACCCTGACCGCGACCGGCCTGATCCTGGCCGTGGCCTTGCTGGTGACGCCCGGGGCCATCGCGTACCTTACGGTGCGCAGCTTCGGGCCCATGCTGATGGTATCGGTCGCGGTCTGCACCGCATCGATGGGGATCGGGACCTATGCGAGTTTTTTCCTCGACAGCGCTCCCGCACCGACGATCGTCCTGATCCTGACGGCAGTCTTCGTTGCGGCCTTCCTGCGCCGTTTGCACGTTACGCGCACGACCTCGCGGCAAAGGGCCGAGGACGGGGTGCTTGCGACGAAGATCCCGGCGGAGCGTCCGGCGGCCTGAGGCTCGTCGACCGGTTTGCGTTCAGACCCGCTCGAGCGCCACATAGGGCCCGGCGGGCAGAATGGCACTGATCGGATCGCCTGGACGCACAAGTGAGCTACTCCCCATCGATTGGACAGATTTTCGGGTGATTTAAGCTACTGCCTGCACCTGCTGATCGGTTTCGATTGCATTAAAGTAGACCACGGCGGGCGGCTGACCGCCATGGGCGGCATGGGGCCGCTGGTGGTTGTAAAAGGTGATCCAGCGTCCGACGCCAGCCCGGGCCTGAGACCCGGTTTCCCAGGCGTGCAGATAGACGCATTCATACTTCAGGGACCGCCAAAGGCGCTTGATGAAGATGTTGTCCAG
>JBBQYB010000188.1:0-4625 GCA_038209095.1 Rhodobacterales bacterium | reverse complement strand
TGCCAGCCTGCCGAACGTGCGCCTCATGCCGCGCACCACCGTCACCGGCGTGCACGACGGACCGACCTACGGCGCGCTGGAGCGCGTCTCCCACCATCTCGGGGCCCCGCCCGAACACGCGCCCCTCGATTGCTTCTGGCGCATCCACGCCCCCCGCGCGATCCTCGCCGCCGGTGCCATCGAGCGCCCCATCGCCTTCCCGGACAACGACCGCCCCGGCGTCATGCTCGCGGGGGCCGTCCGGGCCTATGTCAACCGCTGGGCGGCAAACCCCGGGCGCACGGCCGTCTTCACCAACAACGACAACGGCTGGCGCACAGCCCTCGATCTCGCCCATGCCGGCGTCGATGTCGCGGCCCTCATCGACACGCGCGCGGATGCCGAGCCGCCCGCCGGACCCTGGCGGGTCTTCACCGGGGCTGCCGTCATCGGCACGTCCGGGCGCAAGGCCCTGACCTCCATTACCGTCCGCGACGCTTCCGGGCGGCGCGACGTGCCCGTCGCGTGTCTCGCGGTCTCGGGCGGATGGAACCCGACGCTGCATCTTACCTGCCATCTCGGCACACGCCCGGTCTGGAACCCGGCACTTGCGACCTTCCTGCCCGCCCCGGACGCCGTGCCGGGTCTCGACGTCGCGGGGGCGGCAGGGGGCACCTTCTCGACCCGTTCCGCCCTCGCCGAAGGGGCCAAGGCCGCGGAGGCCGTCCTCGCCCTCCACGGCATCGCGAACAAGTCCGCACCCGCGCCAAAGGCCGAGGACGGACCCGTGGCCATCACCCCCTTCTGGCACGTCTCGGGCGTCAAGGGACGGGCCTGGCTCGATTTCCAGAACGACGTCACCACCAAGGACATAGCCCTCGCCGCGTGCGAGAACTTCACCGCCGTCGAGCACATGAAGCGCTACACCACCCTCGGCATGGCCACCGACCAGGGCAAGACCGCCAACGTGACGGGCCTCGCAATCCTCGCCGAACTTACCGGGCGCGCCATCGCCGACACCGGAACCACCACCTTCCGCCCGCCCTATACGCCCGTGCCCATCGCGGCCCTCGGCGCCGGCGGCGAAGGGCAGGGCTTCGCGCCCGAGCGTCTCACGCCCACCCATGCGGCCATGGCGGATCGCGGCGCGCCCTTCATCGAGGCGGGCCTCTGGCGGCGTCCGAGCTACTTCCCCGCCCCGGGCGAGACCACCTGGCGCGAGGCCTGCGACCGCGAGACGCGGATGGTGCGCGCGGCCGTCGGCGTCTGCGACGTCTCCACTTTGGGCAAGATCGACGTGCAGGGCCCGGATGCCGCGGCCTTCCTCGACCGCGTCTACGCGAACACGATCTCGACCCTCGCCGTGGGCCGCGTCCGCTACGGCCTGATGCTGCGCGAGGACGGCTTCGTCATGGACGACGGCACCGTGGCCCGCCTCGCCCCGCAGCAATTCTTCGTCACCACCACCACCGCCGCCGCGGGCCAGGTCATGGCTCATCTGGAATTCTGCGCCCAGTGCCTCTGGCCCGATCTCGACGTGGCCCTCGTCTCCCACACCGATCACTGGGCCCAGATCGCCGTCGCAGGCCCCCGCGCGCGCGACCTCCTGTCCCCCCTGATCGCCGAGCCCATCGACGACGCACACCTCCCCTACATGGCCTGCGCTCCCGTCACCGTGGCGGGCACAGCCGGCCGGCTCTACCGCATCTCCTTCTCCAGCGAGCGCGCCTATGAGGTTGCGGTGCCCGCCCGCTTCGGTGCCGCCCTCTACGATCTGCTCTGCGACCGCGCCTCGGAGATCGGCGGCGGCCCTTACGGCATGGAGGCGCTCAACGTGCTGCGCATCGAAAAGGGCCTCCTCACCCACGCCGAACTCCACGGCCGCACCACCGCGGACGACCTCGGCCTCGCCCGCATGGTCTCCGCGAAAAAGGACTGCATCGGCAAGACGGCCGCCGCCCGGCCCGGCCTCTCCGACCCCGCGCGCGAGCAACTCATAGGCCTGCGCGCCCTCGATCCCGACGCCCGCCTGCTGGCCGGGGCCCATGTCCTCCCGCAAGGCTCTCCGGCCAGGACCGCCTACGATCAGGGCTATCTCACCTCCGTGTGCCACTCCCCGACCCTCGGACGAGACATCGCCCTCGCCTTCGTCCGGGACGGCCGCGCGCGCCTCGGCGAGACCCTCCGCGCCGTCTGCCTGCTCTGCGGATCCGATGTGCCCGTCGAGGTCGTGGCCCTTCCTTTCCTCGATCCGGACGGAGGACGCCTGCGTGGCTGATCTCGCCTCCAGATCGGCCTCGGCCGGCCTCGACCTGCCGCTCCTCCATAGCCGCGCCACCCTCGCCGTCCCGCCCGACGCCCCGATCTTCAGCCTCTCGCCCTTCCGCGGCAAGACACCCGCCGTCGCCGCGGCCCTCGGCCTTTCCGACCTCGCCACCGGCTGCGTCACGGATCTATTGGGTGGGGCCCGCCTGATCTGGTCCGGTCTCGATCACTGGCTGCTGGTGGGCCGAACACCCCCAGACCTCGCGGGCCTCGCCGCCGTCACCGACCAGACCGACGGCTGGACCCGCCTCATGCTGACGGGCCCCGACGCGGACGCCATCCTCGCCCGCCTCACACCGCTCGATCTCGCCCGAACGCCATTCGCCGCACGCAGCCTCCTCGGTCACATTCCCTGCCTGATCGCAGCGAATGCAGGAACCTACGAGATCTTCCTCATGCGATCTTTCACCCGCTCAGCCGTGCATGACATCGAGACGGCAATGCGCGCGGTCGCTGCCCGCGCCCGGATCACCTGAGGGCGGGGAACGCATCAGGAAATGTTCGACCGCCACAGGTAGGCAACGCCCGCCAGCATTGCGACAAAGACGATGACGCCGAGGATTGTGGCCATGGGGCAAACTCCTGCATGAAGGTTACAGAAATGTAGCGGCACCCGCGGCAACTTTCAAATGCTGCGAGCCCCGATTTCGTAACTTTCCCGCAAGACCCGCGCCCGTCACAGCCCGCGTGCGATGGCCGCGACCCCCGTGCGCGCCACGTCGCTCAGGCCAAGCGGCCGCATCAGCGCCACGAACGCATCGATCTTGTCCGGCGCGCCCGTCATCTCGAACACGAAACTCTCGAGCGTGGTATCCACCACCCGTGCGCGAAACGCCTCCGCCATGCGCAGCGCCTCAACCCGCTTCTCGCCGGTCCCCGCCACCTTGATCAGGGCCAGCTCGCGCTGCACCGCCGGCCCCTCGACCGTCAGGTCGTGCACCTCGTAGACCGGCACGATCCGCCCGAGCTGCGCCTTGATCTGCTCAATCACCGCCGGCGTGCCGGTGGTCACGATCGTGATCCGCGACCGGTGCCCCTCCGCATCGGTCTCCGCCACCGTCAGGCTGTCGATGTTGTATCCGCGGCCCGAAAACAGCCCGATCACCCGCGCGAGCACCCCAGCCTCGTTCGCCACCAGGATCGCCAGCGTATGGGTCTCCTGCCGGTCCCCCAGCGGGTTTCGCAGGTCATAGGCACTGTGCTTGCTCGCACCCTTCTTGATGGTCAGCGCATTCATGTCGTCACCCCCCCCGTCAGACCAGAACCGCGCCGCCGGCGTCGATCGTGCCGCGCGTGCTGTCCTCGCCGAGCAGCATCTCGTTATGGGCCTTGCCCGACGGGATCATCGGGAAGCAGTTCTCGTGCTTCTCGACGACGCAGTCGAAGATCACAGGGCCGGGGTAATCGAGCATCTCCAGTATCGCGTCATCGAGCTTCGCCGGATCCGAACACAGGATGCCCTTGCACCCGAACGCCTCCGCGAGCTTGACGAAATCGGGTAGGGACTCCGACCAGGACGACGAATACCGCTCCCCGTGCAGCAACTCCTGCCACTGGCGCACCATCCCGAGGCGCTCGTTGTTGATGATGAACTGCTTGACCGGCGCGCGGTACTGCACTGCCGTCGACATCTCCTGCATGTTCATCAGCCAGGACGCCTCGCCCGCGACATTGATCACCAGCGCCTCCGGATGGGCGATCTGCACGCCGATGGAGGCGGGCGTGCCGTAGCCCATGGTCCCGAGCCCGCCGGAGGTCATCCAGCGGTTCGGCTCCTCGAACCCCAGATATTGTGCGGCCCACATCTGGTGCTGGCCCACCTCGGTCGTGATGTACCGGTCGCGGTCCTTGGTCAGCGCCTCGAGCCGTTCCAGCGCGTATTGCGGTTTGATGACCGTCGGCGAGTTGCGATACCCGAGGCACTTGCGCCCGCGCCACAACTCGATCTGCTTCCACCATTTCGCGACCGCAGGCGCATTGGTCCGCGATCCGCGCGCCTTCCAGAGGTCGAGCATGTCCTCCAGAACCTCGGCGATGTCCCCGATGATCGGCACGTCCACATGCACGTTCTTGTTGATGGACGACGGATCGATGTCGATATGCACCTTGAACGATCCGGGGCTGAACGCGTCGAGCCGCCCCGTGATCCGGTCGTCGAACCGCGCGCCGATGCACAGCATGTAATCGCAATCATGCATCGACCAGTTGGCCTCATAGGTGCCGTGCATCCCCAGCATCCCGAGCCAGGAGGTTCCGCTCGCGGGATAGGCCCCGAGCCCCATCAGGGTCGAGGTCACCGGAAACCCGGTCTCCGCGGCCAG
>JBBQYB010000187.1:0-4728 GCA_038209095.1 Rhodobacterales bacterium | reverse complement strand
GCGTCGAGCATCAGCACGTCGCTGCCGGGCTGGTTGGAGGCCTTGAGCAACCCGCGATCCACGTCGCCCGTCCCGTCGGTACCGCCCTTGCGCAGCGTCATCACCACCTTGGCGAAGGTGCCATCGGGGATCAGGTCGCCGGACTGCTGCGGCTCCACGTCGTTCTTGTCGAAGGTCATGTCGTCATCCTTTCCGGGGTTGGTTGATCTTGGTGAGGAGCGCGCCGAGATCGGGCGGCTCGGTCAGGTCGAGCCTGCCGCTGCGGTCCTTGGCCGGCAGGCCGAACGGATTGCCGGATTGGCAGACGAGGCGGCGCGCATTGCCCTTGTCGGGATCGTGCCGCCAGGTCGGAGGCGCATCGGGGCCCGCGCCGGGATCCTGCGAGAAGAGGCTCATCGTCAGCACCTGATCGACGATGCCGGGGAGCTCGCGGGCGACCTTTCCGCCGTCCATCTGCGGTTGCCAGGTCACCCGGTTCATGTCGTCGACGACCTTCTCGAGGATGCCGACGAAGACGACGGTGCGGCCGGGCGCATGTTGAAGGTGCTTCAGGAGCCCGATGACCTCGCGCGCCAGAAGGCCGTAGGCGCCGCGCGTGTCCGGTTTGCCGGTGCGTTCCGACAGCGCCTCGGGCCGGGTCTTGGCCCATGCCATGGCCTGGCGCGTCAGGTCGGTGATGCTGTCGACGAAGATGATGCGCTTGGTATCGATCTTCTCGGCCAGCTCGGGATGCTGCGCCCGCAGATGCGCGTGGTGCGCCTCCGAGAAATGCTCCTCGGGCTGGGCGGCCGGGTTCGCGCCGCTGATCAGGCAGGCGATGTCGACCGCGTCGGCAAACCGGCGGATCGGGATGCTGTCGCCCGGCCAGTCCCGGACGGACTTGAGACCCGCCACCAGATCGATGCAGAGCGTCTCGGCGGGCGGCAGGGTCTTCAGCAGCGTGTTCTTGCCCGCGCCGCTCGGCCCGAACAGCGCCATGGTGGTCTTGCCCTGCGCCTCGCGCAGCCGGTCGTCGGCGGAAATGATGCGCAGGCTCATTGATCGCCCCCCTGCGGGACGATCTCGATCTTCAGCGTTCCGGGCCGGACGGTGCGCGCGGGCTCGAAACCGGCGCGGATGCGCTCGACCATGGCGGCGAGGCGATCCTGATCCCAATCGATCCGTTTCGGCAGGTCGGCGACCACGGTGAAATCGCCGTTGTCGAACCGAATCGTGCCGGTGTCCTTGCCTGCGGCCTGCCGCTCCTTGGCGGCGCGGGTGGCGTAGCGGACCGTCAGCGCGCCATCGAGGCGGGCCTTCGCGGCCTTGGTCCGCGCCATGCGCTCGTCGACGTCGCGCTGCAGGATGGCCAGCAGTTCGACAGGAAGCTGGGCGATGTCCTGCAGGCCGAGGCCCGGCAGGTCGTCGACGGTGGGGGTGTTCGCGGGGAACGGCATGTAAGGGTCTCCATGATCGGCAAAAAGGGATTGGAAGGCGGTCATCACGCGGCCTCTTGCTCAGAGAGCAGAAGCGCGGACAGCGAGACGGCTGCGGCCTTCGGTTTGGGGCGGGCGACGGCGATGTAGGCGAACTGGTCGGGGCCCGTGCGCTCCTGCACCAGGTGCACAAGGCCCTGTTCGGCGGCCCAGAAGGCTCGCGATCCGAGCCGGGCGAGTTCCGCACGCTGCGGGTCCGGCAGCCGGGCGAACATCGGGAAGATGTCGAGGACCAGAAACCCGCGATGGTATTCCAGCCGGTCGCCCGGCACGGCCTGCGCCACCCAGGCGCAGAACTCGATCTCAGTGAGCGGTCGGCGGGCGCGGACCGTGATGAAGGGGGTGGTGCCCATGAACATGATCTCCTCCTTTCGCCTCTACTCAGGCCGCCGCGAGATCGTCCCAGGCGGGACCGAGACCGTGGGCGGTGAGGACGTGACGGAGATCGGCGAGACGGCGGTAGAGCGCGGACCGGCTGCCGAAACCCTCGGCCGCGAGCGCGGTGATGGGGCGATGCGCCAGCGCCGCACAGAACCGGCGATCCTCGGCTGGGAGCCGCGCGAGCGCAGCCTGCAGGGCGTGGTGAAGTTCGGTGACAGCGGCAGCGCAACAGGTCTGGCCGTGCCAGGCGGCAAGCCCGTCCTCCTCGGTCAGTGTCTCGCCGACCGGCTCGCGGGTTCCGGCCAGCGGCACCTCGAGCGAGAGGAGTGACCCACCCTGCGCACGCCGCTGGCGGTGATGGCACATCGCGATCCGCGAGGACTGGTTGCGCAGGACGATGTTGGCGAAGGCTCCGATGCTGCCGCGAGAGGGATCGTAGGCGGGCAAGCGGCGCAGGAGATCGACGAGGAGGTCCTGGCCCAGATCCTCGCGCTCGCAGAGCGGCACGCGCATCTTGCGCCGCAACCGTTGCGCCGCCGCATCGTCCTCGTGGACAACGGTTTCAATGTCGTCGGGGGAAAGTTCGATCTGCATCGCTGTGCGCCTCGGTCATCGTTTCTGATGACCCCAAGGTGCCAGATGCGGTCGGCGCGCAGGTGGGAACGGGGTGGGAAAAAGGTGGGGGTCTGGTAGGCCTCGCAATTTCTCCGGAACGGTGCATCGCGACACAAGGGCGAGTTCGCCGACAATTCTGGCCGACTATCGTTAAGTGACCCGACTGACCGACGTGTCCGTGTGCCGTCCTTGCAGATGAAGCATGGCGGCTCCGATGTGAGCGGCGCGCAGATCTTGTTGAGCGATCGCAAGCGGCAACCGCCGCACATGTCATCCGGTCAGGATCGGGCGAAGGGCTTCGCTTTCGTTCAGGACAAAGTCAAAGAAGGCCGAGATACGGGCGGTATGGCGTTGGTCCGGGTGGGTCAGGATGCGCCAGGCGCGGGTCAATTCGGGAACCGGACCGATCACCCGGACCAGATCGGCCTCGGCATCGCCCAGCGACATCGGCAGGGGGGCGACCCCGACACCTGCCTTGGCGGCATAGATCAGACCCAGAACGCTGGTGTTACGCGCGGCATAGGTCGCATTAGGAGCCACTTCCCTGAACCACGACGCGGTGCGGTGCTTGCTCATGCTTTCCTCGAACGCGATCAGCGGATGGCGGGCAAGGTCGGCGACCGTGCCCGGCGCACCGTGGCGCTCGATATATTGGTGGCTGGCGTAGATCGCCCAGAGCGAATCCGCGATCTTGCGGCCCACCAATATGTTGTCGTCGGTATCGCCCGACCGCAGCGCCACATCCGCCTCGCCCTTGGCCAAGTCGACATATTGGTCGCTGAGCACGAACTCGACCTTGAGGCCGGGATTCCTGGCGTGGAACCGGTCCAGAATGCCGGACTGTGTCAGGCGGAAGGCGATCGGTTCGGGACATGTCAGACGGATGATGCCGACATGGGCACGGCCCAGATCTCGCAGCGTCAGTTCGAAGTCCTGCGCCGAGGCTGCCACGCGTTCGGCATGGGGCAGGATGGCAACGCCCAGTTCGGTCAGCCGGTAGCCCGAGGGTAGCCGCTCCACCAACCGCTGGCCCAGTTGCGCCTCAAGATCGGCGACCCTGCGCTGCACGGTGGATTGATTGACGCCAAGCACCTTCGCCGCGGCAATGGTGCTGCCCTCCTTGGCGACCGCCAGAAGAAAGCGCAGGCCGTTCCAGTCGAACATCGCCCCCTCGCAACATTGTCAGTCTTGACCCCCGCAAATGCGCGGCCCCGTTCCGCAACTCTGCGGCTGTATTGATGCCAAGAACAAGCATATACTTTCACCAAGGCGGACAATGATCGCCGACCCACCAAACTTCGGACAGCCGGAACACCAGCAGATCCTGGCGCTGATGCGTCGGGTCAAAGGCTGTCGGCTGCGTCGATCGAAGGGAAAGACCGATGAAAACGCTGATGCTCTTGTCCATGCTTGCGGCCATCGGGGCCCCAAGCCGCCCCGCGCTGGCCGACGAAGCGAAAACGGTAAAGCCCAACCTCGTTTTGCAGGAAACTGTCCAGGGGCTGCCGCAGGCCAACGAAAGTGAAATCCGGGTGATGACGGCGACATTCCCCCCGGGAAGCACGACGCCGCTGCACACCCATGACTTTCCCGTGACGGTCTATGTGATCGAGGGCGCGTTCACGGTTGAGATGGCTGGTCAGGCGCCGATCACGGTCGGCGCCGGCGAAGCCATCGTCGAACCACCAAATACCGTCATGACGGGTGTGAGCCGTCTGGCGACCGAGGACACGAAGGTCGTGGTGTTCTACGTGAGCGCCGCAGGCGCACCTTTCCTCAACCCCTCGGAGTAGACGCGTGAACGGCCCCCGGAGTTGAGGGCGCTTCGGGATCCGCTCCTTGCAAAAAGGGAAATGTTCGATGATTGCCGACAGCAAGATGGACCCGGAGGAGTTCAAGCAGGCGACGCGCGTCCAGTGGGACAAGGCGGCTGCAGGATGGGACCGGCACGCCCCCAAGATCCGCGACTGGCTGCGCGTTCCCACCGATGCAATGCTGGAGATGGCGGGGATAAGTCCTGGGCAGACCGTTCTCGACGTGGCCGCTGGCGCTGGCGATCAGACGCTCGACATCGCAGTCCGGGTCGGAGCGGACGGCAAAGTCGTCGCGACCGATATCTCGGAGGGCATCCTGAACCATGCCTTTGGCAATGCTGTCCGGGCCGGCCACGCAAATGTGCACATCCATCCCGCCGACGCCGAAGACCTTGGCCTGGATGATGCAACATTCGAAGCCGCAGTCTGTCGCCTCGGGCTGA
>JBBQYB010000186.1:0-4747 GCA_038209095.1 Rhodobacterales bacterium | reverse complement strand
GCCCGACGCGTTCTCGGGAAAGAACCCGAACGTCACCAGGCTGCCCGGAGCCGCGAAGATCATGGCGACCCCGTAGACGAAGGGGATCATCCCTGCGAGGCCGAGCACAATGGCCGACAGTGGCGGCAGGGTCATCGGATGCCCGCGACCCGCCCGCTCACGCGGGCACCTCGCGCAGGACGCGCGGCACCTTGAACTCAACCGTTTCGCGCGCGGTCTCCACCAGACGGCGGGTCACGTCGAAACGTGCCTCGAAGGCCGCGATCACCTCGTCCACCAGCGCCTCGGGCGCGCTCGCGCCCGCCGTGATGCCCACGGACCGCACGCCGTTGAGCGCGCGCCAGTCGATATCGGCTGCGCGCTGGATCAGCTGCGCATACCCGCAGCCCGCGCGCCGTCCCACCTCGACGAGGCGCAGCGAATTCGACGAATTGGGCGCTCCGATCACCAGCAGCGCCTCGATCGCGGGGGCCATCGACTTGACCGCCTCCTGGCGGTTGGTCGTGGCATAGCAGATGTCCTCCTTGTGCGGCCCGATGATGCCCGGATACCGCGCCCGGAGGGCCGCCACGATCTCCGCGGTGTCGTCCACCGACAGCGTCGTCTGGGTGATGAAGGCGAGCCTGTCCGGATCCCGCGGCGCCAGCCGCGCCACGTCCGCCGCCGTCTCGACCAGCAGCACCTCGCCCGGCGGCAACTGGCCCATGGTGCCCACCGTCTCGGGATGGCCCTCGTGGCCGATCATCACCATTTGGAGGCCGTTCGCATGATGCCGCTCGGCCTCGATATGCACCTTCGAGACCAGGGGGCAGGTGGCATCGACGAACACCATGCGCCGCGCCTCGGCCTCCGCCGGCACCGATTTCGGCACGCCATGCGCCGAAAAGATCACCGGCCGGTCATCAGGGCATTCGTCGAGCGTCTCGACGAACACGGCTCCGCGCGCGCGGAGCCCGTCCACCACGAACCTGTTGTGCACGATCTCATGCCGCACATAGACCGGTGCCCCCCATTTCTCGAGCGCCATCTCGACGATCTTGATCGCGCGGTCGACGCCCGCACAGAACCCGCGTGGCGCGGCAAGATGGAGGGTCAGGGCATCACGCATGAGGATCTCGCAGGCTCGGGTCAGGAGGTCTCAATATAACGCCGCACGTCCGCGAATACAGCCTCGAACATCGCGGGCGTCAACCGGCGGGTGTTGGTGTTGTACCGCGAGCAGTGATAGCTGTCGAACGCCGTGAGCCCGTCCAGGTCGTGCCGGGCTCCGTGGACGAACGGATGATCCCCGAGCCTGAGGCCGCGCGCGCGCACCAGGCTCTCGTGCGCAATCCGTCCCAGACAGACCACCGCCCGGAGCCGCGGCATGGCGGCCAGCGTCGCTTCAACGAACGGCCGGCACGTGGCGATCTCGGCGGGTGTGGGTTTGTTCTGTGGCGGCACGCAGCGCACCGCGTTGCTTACACGCGCGTCATGCAGCTCAAGCCCGTCGCCGGGGTCCGCCCCGAAGCGGTCGTTGGCGAACCCGAATTTCGCGAGGGTCCCGTAGAGCAGATCGCCCGCAAAATCCCCGGTAAACGGCCGCCCCGTCCGGTTCGCCCCGCTCACGCCCGGCGCGAGGCCCAGGACCAGCACCCGCGCCGTCTCCGGCCCAAAGGAGGGCACCGGCGCGTTGTGCCAGTCCGGATGCTTCAGCGCCACGTCGCGGCGATAGGCGACCAGGCGCGCACAGCGCGGGCAGTCGCGCGGCGGCTCCGAGATCAATCCTCGTTGTCCGCCGGCTCCGTGACCCGAGCGGGCACCGCATCGCTGCGGGGCGGGCGTCCGATCACGTCGCGCAACTCCTCCAGCTCAATGAAATTGTCGCACTGGCGGCGCAGCTCGTCCGCGATCATCGGAGGGTTGGAGCGGATGGTGGACACCACCGACACCCGCACACCCCGACGCTGCAACGATTCAACGAGGCAACGAAAATCGCCGTCGCCGGAAAAGATGACGATGTGATCGACGTGGGGTGCCATTTCCATGGCGTCCACGGTCAGCTCGATGTCCATGTTGCCCTTGACCTTGCGACGGCCCATGGAATCGGTAAATTCCTTGGCGGGTTTCGTCACCATCGCGAACCCGTTATAGTTGAGCCAATCAACCAAAGGGCGAATAGGTGAGTATTCGTCCGTCTCCAGCATCGCGGTATAGTAAAACGCCCGAACCAGCTTTCCGCGCCGAACGAATTCGCTGCGCAGCAGTTTGTAGTCGATGTCGAAGCCGAGGGCTCGCGCGGCCGCATAAAGATTTGCGCCGTCAATAAAGAGCGCCAGACGCTCGTCTCTGTAGAACATAAGAAGCTCCAGGCTTTTCGATGTAAGATGTGTCGGTCGCGCGGCATTGCCATGGCAATCGAGTGCTTATAGGCCCCGCTCCGGGCGACGGAAACCCGAAACGTGAACAAATGACAGAAAATGTATCCAAAACGGCCCTCATCGCCCTCGGGGCCAACGTCCCCTCCGCCGCAGGCAGCCCGCGCCGAACGCTGGAGGAGGCATTGTCGTTCCTCGACCGGCGCGGCATCCGGGTCGCGGCCCGCAGCCGCTGGTACGCCTCGCCCGCCTATCCGCCCGGCGCGGGTCCGGACTTCGTCAACGGGGCCGCGGTGCTCGAGACCGGCCTTTCCCCCGACGCGCTGCTCGCCGCGTTGCACGCCGTGGAGCGTGCGCTCGGGCGCGACCGGCGCAGGCGCTGGGCCCCGCGGGTCTGCGACCTAGACCTGCTGGCTTGCGGCGATGCGCTGCTGCCCGACCCCGAAACCCACGCGGCCTGGCGCGACCTCGCACCCGGCGCCCAGGCCACCGAGACTCCGGAGGGCCTGATCCTGCCCCATCCGCGCCTCCAGGACCGCGGCTTCGTGCTGGCTCCGCTCGCCGAGATCGCCCCGGACTGGATCCATCCGGCCCTCGGCCTCAGCGTGCGCGACCTGCTGGCAGCCCTGCCGCCCGGGGCCCTCGCGGGCCTAGACCCGATCGACTAAGCCTCACGCCTGCGGCCGGACGGTGCCCGTCTCGGGCGGGCCAAGATGCATCTGGTCGAGCGGCAGGGCCTCGATTACCACGAAGGCCTGTGCCCAGGGATGATCGTCGGTGAGCGTCAGATGCACGACGCTCCGGTATCCCGGCGGCGTCATCTCCGCCAGCCGCGCCGCGGCCCAGCCCGTCAGACGCAAACCCGGCTGCCCGCCCGGCCTGTTGAACACCCCCATGTCGCGCCAGGCGATCCCCATGCGCAGACCCGTGCCGAGCGCCTTGGAACAGGCCTCCTTCGCCGCCCAGCGCTTGGCATAGGTGGCGATCCGCTGGGCGCGCCGCTCGGCGGTCGCCTGCTCCACCGGCGTGAAGACCCGGTCGAGAAACCGCGCCCCGAACCGCGCGACCGTGGCCTCGATGCGCGTGATGTTCGCGAGATCCGAGCCGATGCCGAGGATCATGCGGGCCTCCCTGTCCGGACCAGCCGGTCCGCCCCGCTCCTAGCAGCCGCGGCGCGCGGATGTCCACCGCACGGCGCGAAAACCGTAATCGGATGCTTTCCTGCGGTTTTGCGGGAACCGCACGGTTGCCTAGAGCGGTTAACATCGGGCAGAAGGCTATCTGTCCGGGTCGCGAGACCCGGCAATTTGTGTCGCCACGGGAGATGACGAATGGAGAATGTCGAGGATCGCATCCGCGAGCGCGCTCACCTGATCTGGGAACGCGAGGGCCGTCCGGTGGGGCGTGAACTCGCCCATTGGGAGATGGCGGCGGCGGAACTGTCGGCGGAGGACAGGAAATCCGCCTCCCCGAAAAAGACCGGACCGCGCAAGCTGAAGGTCGTCTCGAACGACGGCGAGGAGGTGCCTGCGAAAAAACCGCGTGCCGCCCGAACGAAACCCTCGGCCTGACAGGCCTCTCGGGGGCTCAGGCTGTGGCCTCTCCGAATGCCGCCTGCCGGGCTGCGTCCATCTCCGCGCGCATCTGTCCGATCGCACCGGCGAGGCCCGCGAAGACGGCCTCGCCCATCAGGAAGTGGCCGATGTTCAACTCCACGATCTGCGGAATGGCGGCGATAGGGCGCACGCAGCCGTAGGTCAGCCCGTGACCCGCGTGAACCTCGAGCCCATGATCCGCGGCCCGCGCCGCGGACTCCACGATGCGTGCCAATTCCGCATCGCGCGCCTGCACGTCCCCCGCGGCATGCAGGTCGCAGTAATGCCCGGTATGCAGTTCGATCACCTGCGCACCCGTGCGGGATGCGGCAGCGACCTGCTTGGCGTCCGGCCCGATGAACAGCGATACGCGAATGCCCGCGGCCCGCAGCGGCTCGACGAACTCCGTCAGCACCGCCTCGGCCCCCGCCACGTCGAGCCCGCCCTCGGTGGTGCGTTCCTCCCGGCGTTCGGGCACGAGACAGACCGCGTGCGGCCGGATCCGCAGCGCGATGGCCTGCATCTCGGCGGTCGCCGCTATCTCGAAATTGAGCGGCCCCGTCAGGCGGGCGGCCAGCGCCTCGATGTCCGCGTCCCGGATGTGGCGGCGATCCTCGCGCAGATGCGCCGTGATCCCGTTGGCCCCGCTCTCCTCCGCGAGCAGGGCCGCGCGCACCGGGTCGGGCCCGGCTCCGCCGCGGGCGTTGCGCAGCGTCGCCACGTGATCGATGTTCACTCCGAGCCGCAGGCGGCTCATGGGTCTGGTGCGTGTCATGACAGGTCCCTCGCGTCTCT
>JBBQYB010000185.1:0-4926 GCA_038209095.1 Rhodobacterales bacterium | reverse complement strand
GAATCCTGCCCCAGTTCCGGCCCGATGGTGCGTTGCTCCAGCACTTCGATCTCGGCGGGCAGGGCCCCGGCGCGCAGCAGGATCGCAAGCCTGCTCGCCTCCTCGGGGGTGAAGTTGCCGGTGATGATGCCGGACCCGCCGGCGATGTGGCTTTGGATCACCGGCGCGGAGATCACCTCGTCGTCTAGGACGATCGCGAAGGGCGAGCCGATGTTCTCTGCGGTATAGGTGCCGAAGGCGGCGCCGCCCTGCGGGTTGAAGCGGAAGTTGACGGCCGGCTGGCCATTCTGGTCGAAGGACGGCTGGCTATCGACCAGTTGCTCGCCGGTCACCACGGGCCGGCGTTCGAGCACGTAACGGATGCCCGGATCGTCGAGGCTGTCGTAAACCACCTCGTCGAGGCCTGCGGTGACGCTTGCGTCCGACGTGCGGCTGATCACCGGGTGAAAGCTGAGGCGCGCCGTCTGGCCGATGATGGCGAGCAGCTCCTCCGCCGAGCCGATGCCCGGAACCTGGATCAGGATGCGGTCCGCCCCCTGGCGCTGGATCGTCGGCTCGCGAGTGCCGGTCTCGTCGACGCGCCGCCGGATGATCTCGAGGCTCTGGACCATGGTGCGGTCGTTCATCGCGGCGATCTCGGGCTCGGACATCGTGACGATCAACACGTCGCCCTCGGCCCGGGCGATGAAATCCCGCGCGGCGGCCCCCGTCAGCGAGAACACCGGCTGCGAGACTTCCGCAACTGCCGCGAGGGCCGCGTCCATGCCGCCGGTCTCGCCGATGCGCACGTGCAGTTCCGGACCGGTCGTCTCGAGCCGGCGTACCGTGCCGACCTCGGTGCGCAACTCGCGCAGCCGGTCGCGCAACTCGGGCCAGAGCCCCTCGAGCCGGTCACGCTGGGCGTCCTCCAGCTTGACCTCCACCAGAACATGGGCCCCGCCCCGCAGATCGAGCCCGAGGTTGACGAGGCTCGAGGGCAGGAATTCCGGCCAGAGGGCCGCATCGGCGGCGAGTGCCGGCGTCTCGGCGGCACCCCGCTCGACGGCGAGGCGCGCGTCGTTGGCGCTCTCGACCCGGCCGTAGAACAGGTTCGGTGCCGCAATGACGAAAACTGTCAGGCAGATCGCGAGCACCAGGAGGCGCTTCCAGAGGGGAAAGTTCAACATCGCGGGTCAGATCCCCTGCGGCAGGACCCCCGACGGGGGCCGAGGCGTCACGCCTCTGCGGGCTCGGTCTTGCTCATCACGTGGGAGACCGTGCTCTTGATGACCCGCACCTTGACGTTCGGGGCGAGCTCGACCTCGATCTCGCTGTCGGCCACCTTGACCACCTTGCCGATCATGCCGCCCGACGTGACCACCTGATCCCCCCGGCGCAGGGCGAGGACCATGGCCTTGTGCTCCTTCTGCTTCTTCTGCTGGGGGCGGATCATCAGGAAGTACATGATCGCGAAGATCAGCAGGATCGGCACGAAGCTGATCAGCCCGCCCGCGGCTCCGCCAGCTGCGGCCTGGGCATAGGCAGGGGTGGCGAACATATCGGTCTATCCTCTTGTCTCGCGGTGCAGCGCTCGGTGCGGACCGCTCCTGTCTGGAATCTGCGCGGAACCTAGCGACGGGCCCCGGCATTTGCAAGATGGGCCCAGGTCCCGCACCGCGCAGGCCCCTTGTGGTCCGACCGCGGCCCGTGCTTCCCTGTGGCCCTGCCAAGAGGGAGATCCACATGACCGCCATCCGCCTTCTCGCCGCCATGGCCCTGTTCGCGGGACTTGCCGCCTGCACGCCCATGGCCGGGGACGACACCGTCGCCGGACCCGAGCCGCGCGCGCCCGCGCCCGGAGCCGTGGCCTCCGGTCAGGACGAATGCGGTGCCGCAGGTCTCCAGAACCTCGTGGGCACCTCGGTCGGCGTGCTCGACCCGTCCGCCCTGCCCGAGCCGCGGCGCATCATATTTCCGGGACAGGCGGTGACGATGGATCTGCGCGCCGAGCGGCTCAACGTCGAGATCGGAACCGACGACGAGGTTGCGCGCGTCTTCTGCGGCTGATCGCGCCTCAGCCCGTGGCGGCCCTCGCACGGCGCGGCATCAGGAACGGGGCCAGCCCCAGCGGTGCCAGCAGTGCCAGCGCCACGGGCAGACTGAGTAGGCTCGCTGCCAGCCCGATGAACGGCGGGCCGATGAGAAAGGCGGTGAAGGCCGCCATCGCGAGGGTCGCCACGTTGCGCTCGGCCGGCTGGCCGGGCAGGCCCGCCGCGATCGACATCGCCAGCGGATAGATGTTGGCGCAGCCGATCCCCACCAGGACCGCGAGCGGTGCCGAGAGCCAGATGCTGGGGGACAGCGCGAAGGCCGCGATCCCGAGCCCCATCAGAACGCCCGAGGCGCGCATCACGCGCTGCGGCCCGAGGGTCTCGGCCAACCGGT
Organism: Rhodobacterales bacterium; assembly: GCA_038209095.1. GTDB lineage: Bacteria > Pseudomonadota > Alphaproteobacteria > Rhodobacterales > Rhodobacteraceae > Amaricoccus. Next base: position 2,502 of record JBBQYB010000185.1, on the reverse strand, counting down.
CGCCCGCGAGCCGGGTGAGGGCCATGGCGAGCGCGAAGGCAGCGAACGTGCCGGCCGTCGCCAGCGGGGCCGCCCCGACGTGCTCGCGCAGCAGAATGGCCGACCATTCCATCATCGCTCCCTCGACCAGAAGCGCGCCGATGGGCGCGAGGCACACGAGGAGCAGCGCCGTGGAGGGCCAGACGAGTCCGCCCCGCGCGACGACCGGTTTACGCGCTGCGTCGTCGAGCAGCCCGCGCGCGCACAGGATTGTGCCGAGTGCCAGCAGCGGCTGAAGGATCGCCTGCTGGACGAGAAACGCGATGCCCGCCTCGGCAAAGGCCCCGCCGAGCAGCGCGCCGCCCATCGCCCCGAAACTCCAGTAGGCGTGGCACTGGGTCATGATGCGGCGGCCGAGGGCCGCTTCGGTCTGGCTCGCCTTCGCGTTCATCGCCACCTCGATCGCCGCGACGCAGAGGCCGCAGGCAAAAAGCGCGATTCCGAGCGAGACGGCGTTCCAGGCAAAGCCGGGACCGATGAAGCTCAGGAGAAGCGCGGCCCCCGCCCAGGTCGTCACGGCCTTGAGACCGAACCTCCGGGTCATCCGGCCCACGAACAGGAACCCCAGCAGCGTGCCGGCCGGCAGCCCGAGCAGACAGAGGGCGAGGGTCATCAGATCGAGACCGAGGGCCGCCTTTACGTCGGGGATCCGCGGAAACCAGACGGCCACTCCGAGCCCGTTGAGCGCGAAGACGGCTCTGAGGGCCGTGAAACCTCGGGGCGCACCGACCATGGGACCTCTTCCTCGGGGGGCTGCTTGCCAGCAATCGCGCGCGCGGTCCACCAAAAGGCACGGACGCGGGGGCCCTTGGGTCGGGATGTGGGACTCGACTCCGGCGCAAAGAAAATTAGACTGGAACAAAATAGGAACAATCGAATCGTCATGCCGCCGCGCCGCATCCTGTCGCTCTGGTTTCCCCGTCTCGAGGCGGAACGCATGCTGCGCGCCGAGCCGCAACTGGCGGAGGCGGTCTTCGCGGTGGTCGGGGAGGCGGGCGGCGCGCTGGTCCTGCAAAGCGTGGCATCGGCCGCCGAGGCGGCGGGCCTGCGCCGTGGCATGGGCCTCGGGGATGCCCGGGCGATCCGGCCCGATCTGATCACCCGCCCGGCGGATCCGCTGCGCGCGGGCCCCTTTCTCGCGGCGCTGCGGCGCTGGGCGGAGCGGTTTTCGCCCTGGGTCGCCGCCGAGCCGCCGGACGGGCTGGCTCTCGACGTGACGGGCTGCGCGCATCTCTTCGGCGGCGAGGACGGCCTCGCGGCGGAGGTCGAGGCGGAAGCGGGTGCCCTGGGGCTCACCCTGCAGTTCGGGCTCGCCGACACGCTCGGGGCCGCCTGGGCGCTGGCGCGATTCGCCGGGACCGGGCCGCGCCGGATCCATGCGGGGGATGCCATCGAACAGGAAGTGCACGCCACCCGGTCGCGTGCGCAAAAACGCCGCTGGGAGCGCGGCGGCGCGCCGCCGTCCACCGGCGCGCGTCTGGCATCCGCGTCCCGCATCGCGCCGCCGGGCGAGGCGGGGCACCATCTCGGCCCGCTTCCGGTGGCGGCACTGCGTCTCGCCGCGGCGGAGATCGCGGCGCTTCAGGCGCTCGGGCTCGTGCGCATCGCCGATGTCGCGGCCGTGCCGCGGGCGCAACTCACGCGGCGTCTGGGGCCGGGGGTGATCACCCGGCTCGACCAGGCACTGGGCCGCGCGCCCGAGCCGGTCTCTCCGGCGCGGCCCGACCCGGTCTTCGCCCTGCGCCTGACGCTGCCCGAACCCATCGGCCGCGAGGCGGACGTGCTTGCGGGGCTCGACCACCTGCTCGGGCCACTCTGCGCCCGGCTGCAGGCCGCGGGGCAGGGTGCGCGGCGGGTGCGGCTGACCCTGGTGCGGGTGGACCGCGGTGCCCAGGCAATCGAGGCCCGGCTGGCCCGCGCGGCCGACACCCCCGAGGCGATCCGGCCCCTGCTCGCGCTGCGGCTCGATGCGCTGGAGGCGGGCTTCGGGATCGAGGCCCTCCGCCTCGAGGCGGTGGATATCGAGCCGCTCAGCCCCGAACAGCATCGCGGCCAGATGGCGGTGACGGCGCGCGCCCGGGCGGCCATGCCGGACGACGCGGCCCTCGCCGACCTGCTGGGCCGGCTCGGGGCGCGGCTGGGCCTCGAGGCGCTGACCCGCCTGCATCCGGCCGACAGCCACATTCCCGAAAAGAGTGCGACCGTCATGGCCGCCGGCTTCTCGAAACCCGCGGCCGACTGGCCCGAACCGGCCGTGCCGCGTCCGCTGGCGCTGTTTCGCCCCGAACCGGTCCAGCCGCAGGACGCCGCCGTCCCGCCCGAGGTGTTCGTCTGGCGGCGCAAGCCCCTGCGGCGGACGGCGGCCTTCGGTCCCGAGCGGATCGCGCCGGAATGGTGGCTCGACGATCCCGACTGGCGGTCGGGCCCGCGCGACTACTGGCGGGTGGAGACCGAGGACGGCGC
>JBBQYB010000184.1:0-5042 GCA_038209095.1 Rhodobacterales bacterium | reverse complement strand
GGTGCGCGAGAGCCTGTTCAACCTGCTCGGCCACGGGGGCTATGCCGTGACGCCGGTGCCTGTCGGGATGCGGGTGCTCGATCTGTTCGCCGGGACCGGCGCCTTGGGGCTCGAGGCCCTGTCGCGGGGAGCAGAACGGGCGGTCTTCATCGAGACCGGGCGGCCCGCACTGGCGCTTCTGGGGGCCAATATCGCAAGGGCGCGGGCGGAGGACCTGGCCACGGTGCTGGAGCGGGACGCGACGCGTCTGGGTGCAAACCCCGGTCCGCCCTTCGATCTGGTGTTCCTCGATCCGCCCTATGGGCGCGGTCTGGGCGACCGCGCAATCGGGTCGGCGTTGGCGGGGGGATGGCTCGCGCCCGGCGCACTGGTCGTCTGGGAGGAAGGCGAGGCCGTGACGCCGCCCGCCGGCTTGACCGCGCTCGACGCGCGCCGGTATGGGGGCTCGATGATCTCCGTCTTTCGGCATACCCCTTCATGAGCGACGCGCGCCGGCTGCTGTCGGACGTCTTCGGGTTCCCGGACTTCCGTCCGGGCCAGGAGGAGGTCGTGACCGCGGTCGAGGCGGGGCGCGACGTGCTGGCCATCATGCCGACGGGCGGGGGCAAGTCGCTGCTGTTCCAGTTGCCCGCCCTCACCCGGCCGGGGGTGACGCTGGTAATCTCGCCGCTGATCGCGTTGATGCGCGACCAGGTGCGCGCCTTGCAGGCGATCGGGGTGCGCGCGGGCGCGCTGACGTCCCAGAGCACGCCCGAGGAGACCGCCGAGACCTTCGCGGCCATCGAGGCAGGGGCGCTGAAGCTGCTGTACATGGCGCCCGAGCGGCTCGCGGCGCACGGGACGCTGGGTCTGCTGCGCCGGGTCGACGTGCGGATGATCGCGGTGGACGAGGCGCATTGCGTCAGCCAGTGGGGGCACGATTTTCGCCCGGATTATTTGCGCATCGGGGCGCTGCGTTCGGCTCTCGGTGGGGTGCAGACGGTGGCGCTGACGGCGACGGCGGATGCGGAGACGCGGACCGAGATTGTGGCGCGGTTGTTCGGGCGGGTGGCACCGGAGATCTTTCTCAAGGGATTCGACCGGCCGAACCTGCATCTGGCCTTTGCGGCCAAGGACAACCCGCGCCGGCAGCTTGTGGAGTTCGTGCGCAGGCGGCGGGGTCTGTCCGGGATCGTCTATTGCTCGAGCCGGGCGAAGACCGAGACGCTTGCGCAGGCGTTTGGTGCGGACGGGCACCTGGCGCTCGCCTATCACGCGGGGTTGGACCAGGAGGCCCGGCGTCTCGCGGAGACGCGGTTCCAGCGCGAGGACGGCTTGATCGTTTGTGCGACCATCGCCTTTGGGATGGGCGTCGACAAGCCCGACATCCGGTACGTGGCGCACGCCGATCTGCCGAAGTCGATCGAGGGGTATTACCAGGAGATCGGGCGGGCGGGACGCGACGGGGCACCGGCGGATACGCTGACGCTCTATGGGGCGGACGACATCCGGTTGCGGCGCAGCCAGATCGACGAGGGGGCGGCCCCGATGGAGCGCAAGGAGGCGGATCACAAGCGGCTGAACGCGCTCCTGGGGCTGGCGGAGGCGGCGCATTGCCGGCGGCGGACGCTGCTTGCGTATTTCGGCGAGGTCATGGCGGAGCCTTGCGGCAACTGTGATCTGTGCCGGGACAAGCCGGTGCTGTTCGACGGGACGGATGCAGCGCGCAAGGCGTTCTCGGCAATCCTGCGCACCGGGGAGAGCTTCGGGGCGGAGCATCTGATCGGGATCCTGCGCGGGGACCGGAGCGAGAAGATCCTCGGACGCGGGCATGACCGGCTGCCGACCCACGGGGTGGGGCGCGAGTTCACGGCGGCGCAGTGGAAGACGATCTTTCGCCAGCTGATGGGGCTCGACCTGATCCGGCCCGATCCGGCGCGGCACGGCGCGCTGCGGCTTACGGAGACCGCGCGGCCCCTGTTGCGGGGCGAGGCGGCACTGGAGCTGCGGGCGGATACGGTGGCGCAGACGGTGAGCCGGGCGGAGCCGGTGGCGCTGGTGGCGGAGGAGCACGAAGGGCTCTTGTCGGCGCTGAAGGCCCGGCGGCGGGTGCTGGCGGATGCGCAGGGCGTGCCGGCCTATGTGATCTTTCCCGACCGGACGCTGATCGAGATGGCGACCGAGCGGCCGCAGACGCTCGATGCGCTGCGCGGGATCACCGGGGTGGGCGAGGTCAAGCTCGGACGGTTCGGGGCGCAGTTCCTTGAGGTGCTGACGGGAGCGCCGGCCGAGCCGGTGCATCCGGCGCGGATGCGGCTCGCGGGGGCTTCGAGTGGACCCGTGTTCGACCGCTTGCAGGCCGCGCAGGTGGCGCTGGCGCGTGGGCCGGACGGGTTGCAGGTCTATCTCAGTTGTCCGGCGGCGACGCTGGCGCGGATCAGCGAGGCCCGGCCGCACGACCTCGAGGCCCTCGGCCGGGTCGCGGGGGTCGGCCCGCGCCACCTGGAGCGGTTCGGGGCGGCGTTCCTCGAGGCGCTGGATCGGGAGTGAGGGGCCTGGCCGCAGACGGACGACGCGCGATGCGCCGCGCCTCCTTGCGAAGTGCGGACGAGGCGCTAGGGTCCGGTTCATGAGCGACGCGATTGAGCCCGTGGATTACGAGACGATGTTGCGCGACGCAGGTCTGCGGATCACGAAGCCGCGACGCATCATCCTCGAGATCCTGCACAAGGCGGACGGGCACCCGGACGCCACGGCGATCTTCGAGGAGGCGGCGGCGCGCGAGGCAAGGATCTCGCTCGCGACAGTCTACCGGACCATGAAGGCGCTGGAGGAATCCGGCGCGATCCAGCGCCATGCCTTCGGGCACGGTCCGGCGCGGTTCGAGCAGGCCCCGGCCGCACACCACGATCACCTGATCGACGTCGACACCGGCGAGGTCTTCGAGTTCACCAGTCCGCGGATCGAGGAGATCCAGGCCGAGATCGCGGCGAAACTCGGGTTCGAGATCGTGCATCACCGGCTGGAGCTCTATGGGCGGCGCATCAAGGACTGAGGTCGTCCAGCGCCTGCCATGCGGCGGTGAAGCCCAGGAGCGAGGCGGTGAGGCGCACCGTCACGCCGTCCTCCAGCGTGAAGGTCACCTCGGCCGCGCGCTCGCGCCGGAGCGCTTGCAGGAGGTCCGGGTCGAGCGGAGCCTCCGCCTCGCAGCCCGCGGGGGCGCAGGTGCGCCAGGCGAGAGCGAGAGAGGCCGCGTCCGGTCCGAGGACGAGGCGGACCCCGTCGGGCAGATCGAGCGGCAGCGGCGTGGAGAGCGTGAACCGCTCGGGCGTCGCGCGCAGGACGATCAGGGGTGTGCCCGAAGCACCAAGGACCTCGGTGCGAACCCCACAGGTGTCGGCGCAGGCGAGCCGCCAGTCGCGGAACACGCGCTCGGACGCCGGTGCGGCGGCACGGGTGTGGGGTGGATCGGCACGGGCCGAGACCGGGCCAATGAGCACGGCCGCGAGGATCGCTGCAGCCGGTAACGGTATCTTAAGCATGATACTTTCCGCGGGTTAGCACTTGCTTAGGCCTGTTCGGGGAATGTGCCTGCATGCGGTCGAAGGGCCGGCGCGGCGGGGTCCGAAACCGACCCCTACGCCGCAGGTGTCAGAAGGGCGATCATCGGTCACGCGCAAGCGGGCCTTTCATGGAAAAGGCGGGGTCGAAAGCCCCGCGCCCAAAAGGAATATACATATGTCTTCGATTCTCACCAACTCGAGCTCGATGATCGCCCTGCAGACGATCAAGGGCATCAACAAGAACCTGAACACCGTCCAGGCCGAAGTCTCCTCCGGCCTCAAGGTCGCCAGCGCCAAGGACAACGCGTCCGTCTGGGCGATCGCCACCACGATGCGCAGCGACGTCGGCGGCTTCAAGCAGATTTCGGACGGTCTGGGCACGGCGCTTGCAGCTGTCAACGTGGGCCTCAAGGCCTCTGAATCGATCAGCGACCTGCTGAGCCAGATGCGCGAAAAGATTGTTGCTGCGGCAACCGTTGGTGCCGACACCACCAAGATCGCGACGGACATCACCAACCTGCGCGAGCAGATCACGAACGTTGTCAACGCGGCGTCCTTCAACGGCGTGAACTTCGTCAACAGCGGCACCGGCGCCAGCATCCTGACCTCGATCGACCGCACGAACGGCGTTGTCTCCACCGACGACAAGTACCTTCAGGTCACCGGCGTAGACCTGTCGGCCGGGACTCCAGCCGGCGCTCGCGCCGCCTTGACTGCTGCAACCGCAACGGTCGCGGCCGGTGGTGACCTGGTTTCCTTCACGATGGACGCCGCTGCGGCGAACGTCGACCAGATCACGATCGATACGGCGAACGTTGCCGCTGGCGACAAGTTCGAAGTGACGATCGGCAATCGCACCGCCACCTACACGGTCACGCAGACGGACATGGACGCCACGACGCCCGCAGACGTCATCGCGGTCAAGCTGAAGGCGGCGATCGAGAACCTCAATATCGAGGGTGTGACGATCGACTACGATGCCGGCACCGTCGGAACGCTCGACTTCAGCAACGACGCCGCGAATGCGGTCGACCAGAACGTGGTCTTCCGTGTGACCCCGACCGGCACGGGCGGTCTCAGCGCGCTCAACAACATCGACGTCAGCAGCCAGGCCAACCGCACTGCGGCCCTCGCTATCGTCGATGCCGCGCTGAACAACGTGATCGATGCCGCAGCACGTCTCGGTTCGACCCAGGCCCGTCTGGAAATCCAGCAGAGCTTCACCAGCGAACTGTCGGACAGCCTCACGACCGGCGTCGGCGCGCTCGTGGACGCGGACATGGAAGAAGCCTCGGCCCGTCTGGCCGCACTGCAGACGCAGCAGCAGCTCGGCATTCAGGCGCTCTCGATCGCCAACCAGGCGCCGCAGAGCCTTCTGACCCTGTTCCGTTAAGGACAGCGGCGCAGGGCGGGGCATACCCCCCCCGGGCCCCCCCCCCCCCCCCCCGCCGGCGAAACCCCCCGGGGCACTACCGGGGCCCCCAAGGGTTGGGGGTTTAA
>JBBQYB010000183.1:0-5089 GCA_038209095.1 Rhodobacterales bacterium | reverse complement strand
GCCGCAGCGATCTGATCGGCGGCCTTCTGGACCCTGCGCGCCACCGAGCGCCGGATCTCTTCCTTGCCGCTCTCCGCGGCGCGCTCCGCATCGACCCGGGCGGAGGACACGATCTCGTCGGCGAGCGATTTGACCTCCTTTTGCTTGCGCTCATAGGCCGCGAGCAACGTATGCGCCTCGTCGCGCAGGGCCCGCGCCTCGTCGAGGTCGGCCTTGATCCGCAACGAGCGCGCGTCGAGCTTCGACAGGATCATCTTGGGCGCGCCGAAATAGACCAGGATCGCTACGAACAGCAGAAATCCGAGGGCTACGACGATGTTCGTGTTATAGAGAAAGCTCATGATCTAGCCTTTCAACCTCGCCCCGACCGCCGCCGACACGGTGGCCTCGTCGACGGCGCGCGGGCCGAGGGCCGAGACGATCGCGAAGGTCGTCGCCCGCGCCACCTCTGCGATGCTGCTCGCCGACGTGGCATCGATCTCCTGGATGCGCGCCTCGGATTCCGCTGTCTTCGTCGATATCTCGGCATCCGCCTTCGCGAGCAGGGAGGCCAGCTCCCGGTTGATCTGCGCTTTCGCATCCTGCGCGATTGCGTTGGCTTCGTCCCGCGCCTTGGCCAGTGCTGCGTTATACGCGGCCTCCGCCTCGGACGCCCGCCGCCTGAAGATCGCCGCCTGTTCCAGATCGTTGGAAATGGCATCGTTGCGCGCCGCGAAGATCCCGCTGATCCGTGGCAGGGCCATCCGCGTCAAAATGAAATACAGCGTCACCAGCGAGACGACGAGCCAGAAAATTAGGTTCGGATAGAGGCTCGGGTCGAGCTGCGGCATGGCAATCTCGGCATGCGCGAGGATGTCCTCGCCGCCCTGCTCCACCACCACTATGGTTTCCGTCTCCATGCTGCGCCCCTCGCCTCGCGTCCGGTCCGGTTCAGACCGCGAACATCAAAAGGAGGGCGACAAGGAACGAGAAGATCCCGAGCGCTTCGGCGAAGGCGATACCGATGAAGAGGGTCGCCGTCTGCTCGCCCGCAGCCGCCGGGTTGCGCAGCGCACCCGCGAGAAAATTCCCGGCGACGTTTCCGACGCCGATGCCGGCCAGACCCATGCCAAGGCAGGCGAGGCCCGCGCCGAGGAATTGGCCCATCTCCGAAATACTGCCTTCCATGATCGTTCTCCTTGATCGAATTGAGGTGAGGGGACGCTGTCGGCCTCAGTGGCCGGGATGCAGCGCGTCGTTGAGGTACACGACCGTCAGGATCGTGAAAACATAAGCCTGGATGCAGGCGACCAGCAGTTCCAGGCCGTAGACCGACGTGATCGCCACGATGGGGAACACCGCACCCGCACCCATCACGCCCGCGAACCCGGCGAACACCTTGAGCACGGCGTGGCCCGCCATCAGGTTTCCGGCCAGACGAATGGACTGGCTGAGTGGACGCACGAAATAGGACACGAGCTCGATGATCGCGAGAACGATGCGCAGTGCCACCGTCGGTGCGCTCGAGACCCAGAAGAGCCCCAAAAACCCGAGGCCGTGCTTGGCAAAGCCGATCGCCGTGACGCTCACGAAGACTGCTAGCGCAAGCACCCCCGTCACGACGAAATGCGACGTGGAGGAGAACGAGGCCGGGATCAGGGCGAGCAAATTGGCGAACAGGATGAACAGGAACAGAGTGAAGATGTAGGGGAAGTATTTCATCCCCTCCTTGCCGGCGATGTCCTCGATCATCTTGCGGATGAAGCCGTAAGTGACCTCCGGGATCGATTGCATCCGCGATGGGATCTGCGCGCGGCCGCGCGATCCCGCGACCATCAGGAGGCTGACCGACAGGACCGTGAGGCCCATCCAGAGGGTGGCATTCGTGAGCGTGTACCAGTGAACTTCGGTGCCGCCGAACAACGGCACCACGTCGAACTGCGCCATCGGCTTGATGTTAAGTTCACCCTCGACGTATTCGCCAGCCATTGATGCCTCTCGCTCGCCTCTCGATCACCCGACGGATCGCCGTCACTTCCCGGGCTTCGGAAGCCGCGCTCCCTCACTCTTACCCGCCCGGACCTCGTCTGCGGTCCGTATCATCACCCGCACGCCGGCCACGAAGCCGACCAGAACAAACACAACCAGAAGCACCGGCCGTGTTCCGAACAGGCTATCCAGCCCCCATCCGATGCCGAGCCCCAGCAAGAGACCGGCCACCAGCTCCGTCACCATTCGCCATGCGAGCGAGCTCTGCGTGAACTTCGCTGCACCCGGCGACGGGCGTTCGACCCGACCCGCCCGCGCGCTCTCGATCCGATCCTCCAGCCGCTTAAGACGGTCTGAGAAGGGGTCCTCGGACATGGCCCGTCTGTTCCTTCTGGGTCGGATCGCACGCGAGCCAGCCGCCTCGATCGCAGAACCTCTAACGGATGAGGACCGGGCACGTCAAGACCGGGATCGGACGGAGCGCCCGGCGAAAAAACCATCTTCAACAATCTCTTGCGCAAAAAGTCCCAACCGCCTGCGAACATAGTTTCCTTGCACCCGCCCAAAATACTGGCCCCTCGTTACCTTCAACCGACTGGTTGACAATCGCCCCGCAAGCCGGGATTTCCTCCCCCATGCCCCACTCCGACCCCGATCTTGATATCGTGTTCGCGGCCCTCGCCGATACGACGCGGCGGGCCATCCTCACCAGCCTGCTCGGCGGCGAGCGCACGGTCGGCGAGATCGCGCAGCCGATCGAGATGTCTCTGGCTGCCGTCTCGAAGCATCTCCAGATCCTCGTCCGGGCAGGCCTCGTCACCCAGATCCGCACGGGACGCCGGACGACCTGCCGGATGCAGCCGGACGCCTTGCGCGCCGCGGGCATCTGGATGCAGGGCATGGGCGGTTTCGACATCGACGATTACGACGCCCTCGAAGCGCTGATCGAGGGGGCCCTCCGCCCGGACTGACCGCGCGGTCGTGCAAGGCGGTTGACTTGCGCCCCCAAGGCGCCGACTCTCCCTCGAGCCCTCTTCCATGGATGCCCGCCATTGCAGTTCACCCGCCTGCGCCTTACCGGTTTCAAGAGCTTCGTCGATCCGACCGAGATGGTGATCGCCGCAGGGCTGACAGGCCTCGTGGGCCCGAACGGCTGCGGCAAGTCGAACCTGCTCGAGGCCATCCGCTGGGTCATGGGCGAGAGCCGCGCCTCGGCCATGCGCAGCGACGGCATGGACGAGGTGATCTTCGCGGGCTCCGGCTCCCGGCCCGCGCGCAACCACGCCGAAGTGACGCTCACCCTCGACAACCGGGCGCGCCGCGCCCCCTCGGGCCTGAACGACGGCGACACACTCGAGATCGTGCGCCGCATCACCCGCGATGCCGGCTCCGCCTACCGTGCCAACGGCAAGGAGGCGCGCGCCCGCGACATCGCCATGCTGTTCGCGGATGCCTCGACCGGCGCGCAGTCGCCCTCCCTCGTGCGCCAGGGCCAGATCTCCGACCTGATCAACGCGCGGCCCAAGGCCCGCCGCCGCATCCTCGAGGAAGCAGCCGGGATTGCCGGCCTCTATCAGAGGCGCCATGACGCCGAGCTGAAACTCAGGGCCACGGAAGCCAATCTCGCCCGGGTCGCCGACGTCCTCGAGGCGCTCGAAGGTCAGATCGCAGCACTTGGCCGCCAGGCGAAGCAGGCAGCACGCTACCGCGAGATCGCCCACAACCTCCGCCGGACGGAGGGCCTCGTGCTCTACCGGCTCTGGAAGGACGCTGATGCGGCCTCTGCAGTGGCCGCCGCGGACCTGTTGGCGGCGACGAGGTCCGCGGGCACGGCCCAGGCCGCCGCCGCCGAAGCGACCCGTCTGCGTGACGCCGCCGAGGCGGCCCTGCCCCCCGCCCGCGAGGAGGACGCCGTCGCAGGCGCGATCCTCCAGCGCACGGCGCTCGAACGCGAACGTCTTGCGTCCGACAGCGCCGCAGCCCTGCAACGGATCGCCGACGTCGAGACCCGCGCCGCACAACTCGGCCTCGACATGGCCCGGGAGACTACCCTCGACGCCGATGCAATGAAGATGGACGCGGCGCTGACCACCGAACGGGACGCCCTCGCGGCCGAGGGGGCCGGCCACGACGAGGCCCTGCGGGCCGCCCGGGCCGCGGCGGAGCAGGCGGGCGAGGCCCTGCGCGGCGTGGAATCGACGTTCGACGCCCAGGCAGAGGGCACAGCGCGCCTGATCGCCGAACATGCGACCGCCCTCGCGCGCCAAAGCGATGCCCGAAAACGCGCCGCGGACCTCGCGCGCGCCCTCGAACAGGCGGATGCGGCCCTCGCGGCCGGCGAGGCGGACCTCGACCGTGCCGCCACGGCGCGCGACGCGTCCACCATATCGGCCGAGGCGGCCACAACCCGCATCCGCGCGCTCGACACGCGTCTCGCCGCCGCCGAGGAGACGGCCGTCCGCGCGCGCACGGAGGACGGCGCGGCGCGGGCCCGGCTCGCCGAGGCCGAAGGTGCTGCCCGGGCCCTCGCCGCGGAGCGCAGCGGCCTCGAGCGCATTCTCGCCCGGCCGAAGGACGCCGTGACACCGATCCTCGACGCGATTGAGGTGACCGGCGGCTATGAGGCGGCGCTGGGGGCGGCCATCGGCGCGGATCTCGGCCATCCGCTCCTTGAGACCGGGGCTCCCACTGGCTGGGAGGCCCTCGGACCGTTAGAGGCGCAGCCCCTGCCCGCGGAGGTTGAACCGCTCGCATCCCGAGTCCTGGCCCCCGCGGCGCTGGCCCGCCGGCTGGCCGCCACCGGCATCGTCGACAGGCAGGACGGCGCGCGCCTGCAAGCCATACTGCGGACCGGCCAGAGGCTCGTGAGCCGGGAAGGCGACCTCTGGCGCTGGGACGGTCTCCGGCTGGCAGCGGGCGGTGCGCCGAGTGCGGCCGTCGAGCGCCTGTCGCGCGTCAACCGGCTGCGCGATCTGGTGGAGACGTCCGCACGCGCCGATGAGGCCGCCACCGAGGCCCGCGCCCTCCAGGCCGCGACCGCCGCCCAATTTGCGCAGGCGACCTCGGCCGAGACCGCGGCGCGCGCGGACCGCCGCGCCGCCGAGCAGGCGCTGGCGGAAGC
>JBBQYB010000182.1:0-5183 GCA_038209095.1 Rhodobacterales bacterium | reverse complement strand
TCGATGCGGGCCTCGATGCCGCGCGTGCGCTGATCCTGCGGCTCTGGGGTGCCCGGATCGGGGCCGCCCGCGGCCAGGGGCTCGACGCGAAGACGGCCCTCCAGGAATGGGCCCAGGCGCGCGGCCTGCGCCCGCCCGCCTATCTCGATCTCGCCCGCGAGGGGCCGGACCACGCGCCCCTCTTCTCCGTCGAGGCCCGGCTCGAGGACGGCCGCGCCGCCGCGGCCGAGGCCCCGTCCAAGCGCGCGGCCCAGCAACTGGCCGCCGAGGCGCTGCTGGCCCTCGTGGAGGAGGCGGCACCATGACCGACACACGCTGCGGCCTCGTGGCCCTCATCGGCGAGCCCAATGCCGGCAAGTCCACGCTCCTCAACCGCATGGTCGGCGCCAAGGTCTCCATCGTCACCCACAAGGTCCAGACGACCCGCGCGCGCATCCGCGGCATCGCCCTTGAAGGTGCGGCGCAACTTGTCTTCATCGACACGCCCGGCCTCTTCCGGCCGCGCCGTAGGCTCGACCGCGCCATGGTCAAGGCCGCCTGGGGTGGGGCGGCGGACGCTGATGTCGTGGTCCTGCTGATCGAGGCGCACCGCGGGCTCACGGACGGCGTCGAGGCCATCCTCGCCGTCCTCGACGCCCAGCTTCCCGCAAATGCCCGCATCGCGCTCGCGATCAACAAGATCGACCGCGTCCAGGCGGAGGTGCTGCTCGCCCTCAGCGCACGGCTGAACGCCGCACGGCCCTTCGCCGCCACCTTCATGATCTCCGCCGAAAAGGGCTACGGCGTCGAGGATCTGCGCCGCTGGCTCGCGACCGAGGTCCCCGAGGGCCCCTGGCTCTACCCCGAGGACCAGATCGCCGACGCGCCCCTGCGCCTCATCGCAGCCGAGATGACCCGCGAGAAACTCACCCTGCGCCTGCACCAGGAACTGCCCTACGAGCTGACCGTCGAGACCGAGGCCTGGGAGGACCGCAAGGACGGATCGGTCAAGATCGACCAGATCATCTATGTCGCCCGCGACGGCCACAAGGGCATACTCCTCGGCCCGAAGGGCGAGACGATCAAGGCCATCGGCCGCGCCGCCCGCGAGGAGATCAAGGCCTTCCTCGACCGCGAGGTGCACCTGTTCCTGACCGTCAAGGTGCGTCCCAACTGGCTCGACGAGGCCGAACGCTACGGCGAGATGGGGCTGGAGTTCCCCAAGGAGACCTGAGGCGTGGCCCGGCTCACGGCGGCGTTCTGGGTGGAAGCCTATCTCGCCCGGCTCCGGCTCGCGGATATCCCGGTCTTCGTGACTGCGCGCGGCGATGCCACGGCCGGGGCCGTGATCGTCAAGGTCAACACGCTCGACGGGCGCGCGCGCGCCCACCAGCGCAGCCTCGGCCCCGACGGCGCACGGGTCTGGGCCGTCCTCGCCGAGGGCCCCGAGCCCGAGGTGGACGCGGCCCTCGCCCGTCAGCGGGGCTTTGATCCCGACCTCTGGCTCCTTGAGCTTGAGGACCGCGCCGGCCGCTCGCTCCTCGACGAGCCGGGCCTCGCCTGATCCGCGGATCGCGCGCAAGACGCGGGAGGCGCGCCCGCCCGGAAAGGCGCTAGCCTCGGCCCGACCAACGACCAGGAGCCTTCCCGTGCCGCCCATCGTCCGCCACATGAGCCTCCGGGACTGGGCGCTCCTCATTTTCCTGTCCCTCCTCTGGGGCGGATCCTTCTTCTTCAACCAGGTCGCGGTGGCGGCGCTGCCGGTGCTCACGGTCGTGGCCGTGCGCGTGCTCCTCGCCGCCGTCACGCTCTGGGCAGTGATCGCGGTCCTCGGCACGCCCGTGCCCCGCGGACGGGCGGTGCTCGCGGCCTTCCTCGGCATGGGGATCCTCAACAACGCGATCCCCTTCGTGCTGCTCGTCTGGGGCCAGGCCCAGATCGGCTCGGGGGTCGCCGCGATCCTCAACGCCAGCACGCCGCTCTTCACCGTGCTGCTCGCCCACGGCCTGACCGCCGACGAGCGCCTGACGCCCGCGCGCCTCGCGGGCGTGGTGACGGGCTTCGCCGGCGTCGCGGTGATGATGGGCGGTGCGGCCCTCGGCGGCGGCGCGCCGCTCGCCTATGTCGCCTGCCTCGGCGGGGCGCTCTCCTACGCCTGCGCCGGTCTCTGGGGGCGGCGCTTCCGGACGCTGGGCGTGGCCCCCCTCGCCACCGCCGCGGGCCAGCTGACCGTCTCGAGCCTGATCCTCGTCCCGCTCGCCCTCCTCCTCGACCGCCCCTGGACGCTCGCGGCCCCGGGCCCCGCTCCCCTCGCGAGCCTCCTTGCGGTCGCACTCCTCTCCACCGCCCTCGCCTATGTCGTGTTCTTCCGCCTTCTCGGCCGGGTCGGCGCCACGAACCTCCTGCTCGTCACCTTCCTGATCCCCGTCACGGCCGTCCTGCTCGGGGCGGGCGTGCTCGGCGAGGCGCTTCTCGCGCGCCACGTCGCCGGCATGGTCCTCATCGCCCTCGGGCTCGCGGTGATGGACGGCCGCCCGCTCGCGCGCCTCCGCCGCATCTACCAATGATCGCCCGCCGCCACTCCTTCCAGCACCTCCGCGATCCGCGCCCGCGTCGCCTGCGTCGTACCTTCCGGCAGATCGTCGGGCCCGAAGAACCCGCGCGCGCGGATCTCCATGCCGGGACGGGTCCGGTCCGCACCCTCGCGCACGCCGCGCGCCACGAACAAGACGACGTGATCCCGCCGGAGCGGGTTCTCAAGACGGTAGAGGTGGAACAGGACCGCAGGCTCCGCAAATTCCAGCCCGCCTTCCTCCGCCGCCTCGCGCTCCGCGGCCGCACGCGCCGTCTCCCCCGCCTCCACCGCCCCGCCGGGCAGATGCCAGCCCGGCCGGTATCCGTGACGCACCAGGAACACCCGGCCCTCCGCATCCAGCGCCACGAGCCGCACCCCGAGCATCACCGGCCTGCGCCGCAAATTCGCGAGCCAGACCAGCCCGTCCCCGAACAGCCCGTGGACCCCTTTGGCGGCGCCGGCCCCCGGCGGCAGATCCCGGTCCCCCGTCACAGCGGCGGCGGCAGATCGAGCGCGCCGCGGCTCCGGCAGGCCCCGCGCAGCACGTCCGCCCCGCAGGACCGCGCGCCCAAGTCCGGCGTGAGGCAGATCCGCACCTCGCGCAGCAGATCGTCCCGGCACGTCACGATCAGCGCCTCCGTCGATATATCGGGATTGGCCGCCAGAAACGCGCCCCGGATCTCGCGCGCGGTCATGCGCGCCTCGAGCCGCGGCAGCGTCACGAACCCGAAGGCGAGCCGCGACAGCTTGAGATAATCCTCCGCCTCCAGTCCGCTGCACCGCCCGTGCTTCTTCCACTGGTGCCAGGCGAGCCCCCCCGAGCCCATCACATCGGCCATGGCGGCGGTCTGGCGGCGCGAGGGATCCCGCGCGGATGTGTCACAGAACTCCGGATATCCGTCCTCGAACTGCGGCCAGAGCCCGTGCAGCACGAACCCCAGATCCCGCTCCGGCGCGCATTGCGGCGCGTCCTCGCCCCCCACGGTCTCGCACCAGCTCGGCGACCACGACAGCGCCATCACGTAGTAGTCGAACGCCCGCGCCGGCACCACCGCACCGAGGCCCAGCGCCAGGACCAGGATCCACAGGCGCATCCCATTTCCCTTTCGTCCACGATTTCCCGACATTTCGCCGAAGATTGAGCTTAGTTTATGCACGCCATTTCAATCGGCTCCGGCTAGAACACCCCAATTCTAGGACGAACCCGTTTCAGATCGGAGAGTGCTATATGCACGGGCGGCAACACAAGTCCTTCGGCTGGGAGACGATTGCCCTGCTGATCTGCGGCCTCGTGGCGGCCCCGTTGATCTACGGCTCGCTCATGGTCGACCTGACCGACAGCCAGGACGAGATCACCGGAGCCGCCCGCCTCAAACAGGCCGCCGGCATGACCGCCTTCCTGCGCGACAACCACCGCGACTTCACCGTCGACTATGCCCGCTGGGACGATCTCTACCGCGCCGCCGTTGCGGATTACGACGTCGAATGGCTCGACGCCAACATCGGGATGGCGGCGGCGGGCGTCGGCCGCGACGCCACCCTGATCGTCGGCCCCGACATGCAGCCCGTCTACGGGGCCTGGCGTGAAGACAATCTCCTCTGGGATCCGGCTGCCCGGGACGTCGAGGGCTTCGCGGCCCTGTTCGCCCGTGCGGTGACCGAGGATACGCAGGTCGTGACGGAATACGTCCGCGTCGGCGGCCGGCTCGGGCTGCTCGCCCTCGGGCGGATCGAGTTCTACGAGGAGGCCGACCGGCTTGCCGCGACCGAGCCCGCGCACTACCTAGCCTTTCTCGAGATTTTCGACGACGCCGACATCGACGCCCTGCGCGAACGCCTGAGCTGGCCCGATCTCGACCTGTCCCTGACCCGACCCTCCGGCCCGAGCCTCGCGATCTCGGGCGGATCCGGCATCATAGGCTACGTCACCTGGGCCCCCAGCACGCTCGCCGCCGAGACGCTGCGCGCCAAGACCCCGTTCATGGCGCTCGCCTTCTTCGTCACCGCCGCGGCCCTCCTCGGCCTCTTCTGGCGCATCCGCGAGGCCACGCACAGCCTCGTGACCGCCGAGGCCGCCTCCCGGCTCCAGGCCAACAGCGATCCGCTGACAGGTGCCGCCAATCGGCGCGCGCTCTCCCTCGAGGCCGGCCGGCTGCTCGGCGAGGGCGGGTCCATCCACGCCCTCGTCATGGACTTCGACGGCTTCAAGGAGGTCAACGACACCGTGGGCCACCGCGCCGGCGACGCGCTCCTCGTCGAGATGACCCACCGCATGCGCCGGCACCTGCCCCTCGGCGCGGTCCTCGCCCGCATCGGCGGCGACGAGTTCGCCGTCCTGGTCGAGTGCCCGACCGACGCCGCCCTCGAACTCGGCCGGGATTTCACGGCCCTGATCTGCGCGCCCTTCGACGTGGCGGGCCGCGCGCTCTCCATCTCCGTCAGCATCGGAGTCGCCATGGCGGAGCCGGGCATGGACCCCGAGGAGCTGATCCGCCGGGCCGATGTCGCGATGTATTCCGCCAAGCTCGACCGACCGGGCCTCACCCGGCTCTACGACGAGACGCTCGACGCCGAACGCCAGTTCGAGCGTGATCTCGACGCGGACATGCGCGACGGTCTGGCGCGCGGC
>JBBQYB010000181.1:0-5295 GCA_038209095.1 Rhodobacterales bacterium | reverse complement strand
GCCACTGGCAGCCGCTCGAAGCGATGTAGAGGATCGCATCGGTCACCGCGCGAAGGTCTGTCGTCCGCGGGCGGCCTCCCCGTTTGGCGCGCGGCAGCATTGGCGCGATCAAGGCCCATTCGCGCGCAGTCAAATCGCCTGGATAGCGCTGGCTGCCCCGTCTATGCTCACGGCGAGCGGTATCATTCCACGGCATCTGGTCCCTCCATCTTCTCTACAAAGACGGAGAATCACAAAAGCCTGATATCGCTCAACTTCTTTTCGGGCAGGCTCTTAGGGCCAGTTGCCGGTGTTGCCGGAGGTGGGCGAGGTGATGGCACATTCCGCCACCCCCGTTGCAGCGCCGGGTAGACTTCGGCGAACTGGAGCGTCACCGGCGTCGCCCCGAAGCTCTCCACCGGCGCGGACATCGTCGGAGAATAGGAGCGCACGCGCAAACCCGCCATGTCCTCAATGCTGCCGACGTCGCCCTTGCAGAAGAAGATCTGCGGCCCGAACGGCCAAAGGGTCAGGACCTTGGCGTTGAACTTCTCCTCAACGCGCTCCGAAAAGGCATCGCGGTAGGCGGCCACGACCTGTTCGAGCGTGTCGATGTCGGGCGAGACGCCGATGAGGTTGTTCCTCTCGAGGAAGGGATCGTCGCGCGAGGCCGAGCCAATGGTGGTCTCGACGATGTCGAAGGTGCCCAAACGGAAGACCCGCAGGGTGTCCTGCATGTTGACGCCGAGTACGTCGAGCGGGTTGAAGTAGACGCTGACATCGAGACCGGTCTGCGCAGCGAGACCATCATAGAAAGATTTCTCGAGGACGGTGTGGCTCTTGTGGGTCGAGACGAGGCCGAGCGCGCGCAGCTGGATCTCCTCGGCCAGGACGGGTGTGGGCCAGCAGCGTCGTCGCGGCGATGGCGGCCATGAGGCGTGTCGTGGTCTTTTGTCTGGTCATTGATCATCTCCAGTTGTCGTGAGGTTGCGTGGCGGCGGCAGCGCGTCAGTCCAGAAACGCCAGCGCCCGGACGGGCAAGCCCGAGGCGCCCTTGAGGCGCAGCGGAATGCGCTGGAATCGGAACTCGCCCGCGCCGATCACGGCTTCGAGGTTCCAGAGCCATTCCTAATGGACCATGCCGAGGTCGCGGCAGAGGCGGTGGTTGACGAAGAGGTTCTCGTCCACCCGGTCGAAGGTGGGCCCCTCCACCCCGTGCACCCGGCTGCCGCGTTCGTGCAGCCACAGGTCGCCTCCGCCATGACCTGCGGGTTCAAGTTCACGATGCGGTCATGGGGCCAGTGGCGTGCGGTGATGCCCGAACACATCAGCACGATATGACCATCGACGGTCACGCCGGCCTCCTTTTCGGCGGCCTCCATAGGCGCTCGGGTGATGTCTCCCCGGTCGCCCACGTGGCGCAGGTCGAGACACACGGCCTTGCCCATGAACATCTCGACGGGCATCTCGTCTATGGGTGCGCCCTCGGGGTTGTTATGGATCAGGGTGGTGCCAGATCCCCGCTATCGTGACCACCCTCGGGGCATCGTTCATCTGGCTGGGCGTCGGGCTTTCGATCCAGCCCACCCCGGGCGGATCGGCGGCCCCCTGGACGCAAGCCCTCGTGGGATGGCGGATCCCGGGGATCCCCACGTCGATCCTGCTTATATGTCTCTTTGGGATCGTGGCCGTCTGGATCAATTGCACACCGCTCGGGGTGACCCTGCGGGGGTTTGGCAACAATCCGCAAACGATGACGCGTAGCGGCTGGTCGCCCTTGCGCTCTGCGATCCTTCGCTACGCGATCGCAGGCGGGTTTCCGCGGTTGCGGGCATCATGTTAACGGCCTTGAATTTGGCATCCGACATCAACTCCGGCACGTCCTATACGCTGATCGCCGTCGTTTCCGTCGTGATGGGTGGCGCCGCGCTGATCGGCGGCGTGATCTCGCCCCTCGGGGCCGTCGCGGGGGCGGTGACGCTGACGCTGATCGGATCGCTCCTCGGAATGCTTAGCATCCCGTCGAACCTGAATCTTGCGACCCAGGGCCTTCTGCTGCTCATCATTCTCGCGGTCCGCAGCCTCTCCGGTCGATGGGAGTGGGTCGATGAGGGCATTTCGAGATTTCGCCCACGAGAACCGCTGGTTCTGGGCCGCGCTGGCCGTCGCGTTGTTCTGGATCGTTCTTCCTTCGTGTCGGGGCGGTGGAGCCTGTCCAGCCTCTCCGGGATCGTGCTGTCCGCCTCCTTCCTGACCTGCGTGGCGCTCGGACAGATGCAGGTCGTCACCACCGGCCGTGGCAACATCGATCTGTCTGTCGCGGGCGTGCTGACCCTGAGCGCATTCCTCGCCCTTGTGGTCATCCAGGGGCAGGACGGTCGGATCTGGCTTGGCCTGCTCGCGGCGCTCGGGCTCGGGCGAGTGTGGGGCTCGTGAATGCGGCGCTGGTGATCTGGCTGCGCATCCCCGCCATCATCGTCACGCTGGCGACCGGCTATGTGCTCGCGTCGGCGGCCCTGATGATTAACGCGACGAATTTTGGACCAAAGGCTGTGGCGCCGGGGTTGCGCTGGCTCGCCTCTGGCAAGCTGGGCGGCGTACCCGTCTTTGCCCTCGTTACCTTGGCGGTGGTCATCGCACTCGCATTCCTTCTGAGCCACACCGTCTATGGGCGGCGGCTGTCTGCCATCGGCTAGAGCTGGCAGGCTGCACGCCTTGCGGGCGTGAATGTGGATGCTGTGCTGATCATGGCCTTCGTGACCAGCGGGATCCTGGCGGCACTGACAGGGCTGGTGCTCGGGGCTTATGTCGGTGGTGCGTTTCTCGCGATCGGACAGCCCTATCTACTCCAATCGGTGGCGGCCGTCGTTCTGGGCGGCACCTTGATCGCCGGCGGACACGGTACGGCCCTCGGCACGTGGTTTGCGGCGATCCTTCTGATCCTGATGGTTACGATCATGCAGATCCTGAGCCTGCCCCGCGGCACGCAGGATCTCGTTCAGGGCGCGGTCGTGATCCTGGTTCTCGCGCTGGCAGCACAAGGCGATGGCGGAGGCAAAGCGTCGAAGACGATCCGCCAAGTGTGACGGGGGTCATACCACGATCAGATGTCGCGGGGCGTCGCACAACCGTTCGCCGCCGCCAGGACCGACGACGAAGCTCTCGGATATAGCCGCGCCATAGTCCCGGAGCCAGAGGCCGGACTGGATATGAAAGCACATGCCCGCCTCCAGCACGGTCTCGTCGCCCGGCCGCAGGCTGACGGTGCGCTCGCCCCAGTCAGGGGGATAGGCAAGGCCGATGGAATAGCCGACCCGGCTGTGCTTCTCGAGGCCGTGCCGGCGCAGGATGGATTGCCAGGCGGCCTCCACCTGTTCCGCCGTGTTGCCGGGTCTTGCCATCTCCAGACCCGCATCGACCCCCTCGACGATGACCTTCGCGAGGTCGCTGATCTCCTGGGGCGGTTTGCCGATGTGGAACGTGCGGGTGAGTGGGGCGTGGTACCGGCGACGCACGCCCGCGATCTCCAGCATGGCGAGGGCGTTGTCGGGCAGCGGCTTGTCCGTCCAGGTGAGATGCGGCGTGGAGGTTCCTTCGCCCACGGGCATCAGCGGGACGATTGCCGCGTAATCGCCCCCGGAACCGGGGACGCCCCGGGTCAGGGTGTCGAAGACGGCGGCAATGACGTCCTGTTGCGGCACGCCGGGCCGCATGACCTCGGTCGCCCGTTGCATGCCCGCGGTGCAGATGCGCCCCGCCTCCCGCATCAACGCCAGTTCAGCGGAGGATTTCACCAGCCGGGCCCAGTTCACCAGATCGCGGTTGTTGTCGAAGCTGGCGTCCGGCAGTCCCGCGACCAGATGTTGGTGACAGCGCGCGGTATAGTAATGCGCATCCATCTCGACGCCGATGCGGGCCTTGCCCCAGCCCCGATCCCTGATCATCTCGGCCAGCGCATCGTAGGGATGGCCCACAGGGTGCTGTACGAGCGTCTCCGCGAACGGATGAATGTCTGCCTCGGGGAGATAGGTCGTGATGCGAGCGCTTTTCGCGTCCTGGGCACGGCCGAACCAGATCGGGTTGACCGCGTCGACGTGGACGACGATGCATTGCGGCACGTAGAAGGACCAGCCGTCGAACCCCGTGAGCCAGCACATGTTGGCCGGGTCCTGACAGACGATCAGATCGAACCCGGCCTGCCGCATCCGGGCCTGCACGTCGCGGAGGCGCCGCGTGAATTCGTCCGGCGGAAACAGCTTTTCGAAGAATTCCATCACGTTCCTTTCCGCTCGTGGTGTCGGACGCATCCGGTCGGACCTGACCCGATGCTAGATGACCATACTGCCTTGTGGTTCACCAATCTGGTCAAAATGTGCACAACCTGAAGAGAGATGATGTACTAAAACATGAAATTTGCCAGAAGGTTTGCCTGAGAAAGGGCAATGATGTATACATGGGATCAATCAAAGCAATAGAAATCCAACTGCGTCCATCACGGGAGCCACCATGACCTTGATTGCAAAGCTTTCTCGCCGCCGGCTGCTGGGTGCCGGCACCGCCTGCATGCTCGCGGCCCTGACCACCACCGGAGCCATGGCGCAGGCCGCGCTCGAGCGGATCAAGGAGCAAGGCTACATCCGCGTCGGGTTTGCCAACGAGGCTCCCTTCGGTTTCGCGACCCTTGATGGAAAGCTCACCGGCGAGGCCCCCGAGGTCGCGAAGGCGGTGCTCGCGAAGATGGGCATCGCGGAGGTCGACGGCGTCTTGACCGAATTCGGTTCGCTCATTCCCGGTCTCAAGGCCGGCCGCTTCGACATCATCGCGGCGGGCATGTTCATCAATCCGGATCGCTGCGCGGAGATCGATTTCTCCGAGCCGTCCTACGGGATCGGCCAGGCTTTCCTCGTGTCCGAAGGCAACCCCAAGGCCCTGACGGACTACGCGTCGCTGCTGGCCGACCCGGAAGCGAAGCTCGCCGTGATGGCAGGTGCGGTAGAGGCCTCGTATGCCGCGACCGCGGGCGTGCCCGAGGCGCAACTCGTCGTTCTGCCGGACCAGTCGAGCCTCCTCGCCGCCGTTCAGGCCGGCCGCGCGGATGCCGCCGCGCTGAGTGCCCTGTCGGTAGCGGACATGGCGTCCAAGGGCGAGGGCGTGGAATCGGCAGCACCATTCGGAGAAGTGGCGGGCGTATCGGTCAAGGGCCACGGTGCCTTCGGGTTCCGCAAGGAAGACACCGATCTGCAGGAGGCCTTCAACACCGAACTCGCGGCGTTTCTCGGCACGCCCGAGCATATCGCCCTCGTGGAGCCGTTCGGG
>JBBQYB010000180.1:0-5366 GCA_038209095.1 Rhodobacterales bacterium | reverse complement strand
CGCCACGACCAACACCGCCCATGCCGGGGCGCAGATGCTGTTCGAGATCCTCAGCCTCATGGTGTTCAGCCCTACACTTGCAGGGAGATGAACGCGAACCTGTTCGCGCGGCTGGCGGCCCGGTTCCCGGCCGACCGCGCGGCCGTGTTCCTGCGGACGCCGGGTGGGCCGGACCTGAAGTTTGGCGCGCTGTGCGAGGGGGCCGGGCGGCTGGCAGCACTGCTGCGAGAGCTGGGCGTGGCACCGGGCGCGCGGGTTGCGGTGCAGGTGGAGAAATCGCCCGAAGCGGTCTGTCTCTATCTCGCCTGCCTGCAGGCGGGAGCGGTCTATGTGCCGCTCAATCCCGCATATACGCCTGCGGAACTGCACTACTTCATCGAGGACGCCGAGCCGCGCGTCCTGGTCTGCGATCCGCGATCGGCCTCGGCGCTGGGGCCGGCTGCCGCCAGCGTCGGGGCTCGTCTTTTGACGCTCGGCGCGCAGGGCGAAGGGGATGTGCCGGCTCGGGCGGCTGAGCTGCAAGCGATGGGTGATGTCGCGATGCGCGCAGAGGACGACACCGCCGCAATCCTCTATACCTCCGGTACCACGGGGCGGGCGAAAGGGGCGATGCTGAGCCACGGCAACCTGTGGTCGAACGCACGGAGCCTTCACCGGCTCTGGGGTTTGCAGGCGGAGGATGTGCTGATCCACGCCCTGCCGCTTTATCATACTCACGGGCTCTTCGTCGCATTGAACCTGATGCTGATGACCGGGGGGCAGGTGATCGTGCTGCCGCGCTTTGACGCGGAGGAGGTGACCCATCTGTTGCCACGGGCGACGGTGCTGATGGGGGTGCCGACATTCTACACGCGGCTGCTTGCGTCCCCGCGGCTGACCCGGGCAGCCTGCGCGAACATGCGTCTGTTCGTGTCCGGTTCCTCACCCTTGCTGGCCTCCACTTATGCCGCTTTCGAGGAACGCACAGGTCACCGGGTGCTGGAGCGTTACGGCATGACGGAGACGGGCATGAACGCCTCGAACCCGCTCGAGGGGGAGCGGCGGGCAGGTTCCGTAGGGCCAGCCCTTCCCGGCGTGGCTCTCCGGGTCGTGGACACGCAAGGCCGCGTGGTGACGCCCGGCAAGACGGGCGGGCTGGAGGTGAAGGGACCGAACGTGTTCGCCGGATACTGGCGCAACCCCGAGAAGACCGCGGAGGCATTTCGAGAGGATGGCTGGTTCAGGACCGGGGATCTCGCGACCCTCGGGGCTGACGGATACGTGACCATCGTCGGACGGGACAAGGACCTGATCATCTCGGGCGGACTCAACATCTACCCGCGCGAGGTGGAGGCGGCGCTCGATGCGTTGCCCGAGGTGATCGAGAGTGCGGTCATCGGCGCGCCTCATCCGGATCTCGGCGAGGGGGTGATCGCGGTGCTGGCGGTCTCGGGCGATCCGGGCGATGTCGTAGGTTGCCTGCGCAAGAGCCTCGCGCCGTACAAGCTGCCACGGCACGTCGTGCAAGTGGATGCTTTGCCGCGCAATGCCATGGGCAAGGTACAGAAAGCCGAGTTGCGCACCAGGTTCCAGACTGTTTTCACCGGGACGCAAGCCACAGGCGGCAGAGATTGAGACATGCTTGCGATGCGATCATTGCTATGGTATTTTGCAGTTGTTGGCCTGAGTCTGCGGTAGTTTTTGACCGCCAGTTCGCATACCCTGAAGTCCAGAGTTTAGTTGAGACGCGGCACGTATTTCGGTGCCGCATGTAATCTGTGCGACTCTTCTGTCCTCAAGACGCTCGGTTGCACGTTCCTGCGCGCCGGAGCGGATCCTCATGTTGGTGCAAGGAGCGAGACCGTGGAAGTTTCCCATTTTGAACTGATCTACAAACGTCAGTCCCCGGTTGGGGTCGGGGGCCGGCCACCCGAGACGGTCGATACGGCCCTGCAGGGTTATTTTCTATCGATCACCAATCTTTCGGCGCAATCGTTGCAGTTCCGTCTGGATTTTGTGGCACTGCCGCCCCGGCCGGAGCAGCCTTTTCGCAGTCTCGCGGGCAATACGCTCGTCTTCATCGACAGCCCCGGTGAGGACAATGCGCCGACCACGCTCCGTGGCGGTTTCGGGACGAGCGTATTCACACCGGCCTCCGGGAGGATCCGGATTGCCCCGCAAGCTACCGCACTGGTGGGCGTGGTGCCGAGCGTCTTCGGTGTTCTCCCGTTCGACATGTCTCCGATCGATCCATTGGATCGAAACTTCGAGGTGCGGGGCTATGTTCGGCTGGTTTTGCCCGCCATTCGCGACGGGTTCTTTCCAAGGGCCCAGGCGAACGAGCCGGTCAGGGTCATGGTAACCCCGCAATATCGGACGACCTATCTGACAGACGCCGGGGTTCTGTCGGACCAGACGCAAGCGAGCGTTCCCACGGCCTCCGGGGGTTCCGTCGGGTTCGTCACACCCGAGCCGGGGCTGTTCAGCTTTCCGGCAAACATCCCGACAGTTTCAAGCGATCTCCCGGACCTGTCGCTCGACATTCCCATCGAGTTGCGTCCTGGGATGCTGATGTCGCTCCTCGCTGATCTTGACGTGGAGCCTGCAAGTGTCGCCGCTCTCAATAAGGCGCTCGGCTCGATGGAGGTGCCCCTCGCCGTGGAGCGGCGGCGGGCGCGGACCGCTCGCGCGACGGAAGTTGGCGAGACGGTCTGAGGCCGCCTACTACATCGGAATGGGATACTGGCGGTAAATCGCCGCTATTCCGGAGTGGATTTCGTTGGACAGACTGATATGGGCGGCGGAGAGGTTGTTGCGCAACTGGTCCATTGAGGTTGCACCGACAATGACCGATGCCATGAACGGGCGTTCTGCGCTAAAGGCCAGGGCCATCTGCGCAGGGTCTAGGCCGTGGTCGCGGGCGAGTGTGACATAGGCCGTGATTGCGTCCGCGGAATATTCGGTGCGCCGGCCGTTGAGCGTCGGGTTCAGGCTGACGCGCGAGCCGGCGGGGACAGCGCCGCCCTCGTATTTGCCCGACAGGATGCCGGCGGCCAGCGGTGAGTAGGCGAGGAGGCCCACGCCCTCGTGATGACAGGCCTCCGCGAGGTCGAGGTCGAACAGCCGCTGGAGCAGCGAATATTCGTTCTGGATCGAGATGACGCGGGGCAGGCCGTGGGCCTCGGCGAGCCTTGTGCACGTGGTGACGCCCCAGGCCGTGTCGTTGGAGAGGCCGATCTCCCGGATTTTGCCCTCGGCCTTGAGGGCCGCCAGTGCCTCCAGCAGTGTCCGAAGCCGATCGGGTTCGCCGAGAGGCTGGCCTTCTGGCGCATAGGTCCAGGATTTCCGGAAATGATAGCTGCCGCGGTTGGGCCAATGCAGCTGGTAGAGATCGACGTAATCCGTCCGCAAGCGGCGCAGGCTGTCCTCGAGTGCGGTCCGCAGGGTTTGCGCCGTGATCGGACCGCCGTCGCGCCCGACGGTCGTGTTGCCGAGGCCGACGATCTTGGTAGCGAGAACGATCTCGGCCCGACGTCCGGTGCGCTCGATCCACGATCCGATGATGCGCTCCGTCTCGCCGCTGGTCTCGGCCAGCAGTGGCGTCGTCGGATACATTTCCGCCGTGTCGAGGAAATTGACGCCATGGTCGAGCGCGAGATCGATCTGTGCATGCGCTTCGGTCTCGGTGTTCTGGGAGCCCCAGGTCATGGTCCCGAGGCAGAAATTGCTGACGCGCAGATCGCTGCGGCCGAGAGCGTGGCGTTTCATCCAGAATTTCCCTGATCGTTCGGCGGGCAGGTTTGCGTCAAGAATGTCAGGGGATCAAGCCGGTCCGGACGCGTCGCAGGCGCGGCAGGATGCTCAGCAGGCTCGCGAGAACGATCATCATCCCCATCCCCTCGCGGGCGGTTTCGGACTCCCACCAGACGGCCGTGTGCCACCAGCCGGGCGTCCGGGGCCAGTACCAGAACATCCCGAGAACGGCAGCGGCCAGGGTCGCGAGAAAGGCTGCGCGTGGCAAGCGGCGGGCCAGGATGTCAGGCCGCCAGGCCGCGAGCCCGCACCAGCCTGCGGCCAGCCCATAGTAGCTGGCCCAGACCAGAGGATCGGGATCGTTGATCTGGACTGCGACAAACAGGGCCAGAAGCAGGGCGAGACCGCCGTGAAGGATGCGCATTAACCCTACCTTTGGCTTTCCCGCTTGCTATTGCGGTTGCTGAGCCCAGCATTATGCCTTCGTAACAGACGGGCGGGCAATTGCAGATACGCCTCGCCCGCGGGAGTGAACATGTCGACAATGCGTCCGTCCCCAGAGCCTGGACACCGGTCCGCGGACACGGTGCTTTGGCAAAAATTTTGCGTCCCCTATGCCTATCCCGTCGTCTTCACGCGCGACATGTTCGACGCGCGGAACACCGTGCTGCCCGACATGCTCTCGCTGCGCGAGGCGGACAAGCGCCACCGTTGTCTGGTCTTTGCCGATCGCGGCCTCCTGTCCGCCCGGCCGGGCCTGACGGCGCGGATCCTGGCTTTCGCGGAGGCGCATGCGCAGGTGATGGAACTGGTCGCACCGCCGGTGCCCACGCCGGGCGGCGAGATCGTCAAGACCGAGTCGCGTCATCTCGCGACCATCGAGGACACCATCCGGCGCAACCGAATCGACCGGCATTCCTATGTGATCGGCATCGGCGGCGGGGCAATGCTCGATGCCGTGGGGCTTGCGGCGGCGCTTGCCCATCGTGGCGTTCGTCACATCCGGGTGCCGACGACGGTCCTCGGCCAGAACGACAGCGGTGTCGGGGTAAAGAACGCGGTGAACGTTCAGGGCGTCAAGAACTACGCGGGAACCTTTGCGCCGCCTTGGGCGGTAATCAACGACCTCGATCTGCTCGCTACGCTGGAGCCCGAGGATCGACGCGCGGGCATTGCCGAGGCCGTCAAGGTGGCCCTGATCCGCGATGCGGCGTTCTTTGACTGGATCGAGGCGCATGTCGCGGATCTGGCCGCCTTCGTGCCCGAGGCCGAGGAAGCCATGATCCGGCACTGTGCCGCCCTGCATATGCGCCAGATCGCGGAGGGCGGCGATCCGTTCGAGACCGGATCCGCGAGGCCGCTCGATTTCGGGCATTGGGCGGCCCATAGGCTCGAAAGCATCACGCACCACCAGATCCGTCACGGCGAGGCGGTCGCCATCGGGATCGCGCTCGACACGCGCTATTCGGTGCTGGAGGGACGCCTGTCCGAGGGTCAGGACGAGCGGGTGGCCTCGGTGCTCGAAGGACTCGGGTTCCGGCTCTGGCATCCCGGCCTCGGGTTGCGCGACCGCGAGGGAAAGTCGCAGATCCTCGCCGGACTGGACGCGTTTCGCGAACATCTCGGAGGCGCAT
>JBBQYB010000179.1:0-5379 GCA_038209095.1 Rhodobacterales bacterium | reverse complement strand
AGCCACAGGACGCTGTCGCTCTCCTCGACCGTGCGCCGCCTGCGCGCGGCCATGACGGAAATCACGATGTCGGACATCTCGGGGATCTCCGCCATCAGGTCCAGCATCCGCTTGCGCGGCACTTCGATGACCTGAGTCTCGACCACCGCGCGGAACGGCAGGGTATACGCCCCGCCGCCCAGAAAGGTGATCTCCCCGACGAACTGGGTCGGCCCCAGTGCATGCGGCAGGTACCGCTCGCCGGTCTCCAGGTCGAACAACTCGATCTCGCCCGCCTCGATGTAGAGGAAGTCGTTCATGCGATCGCCCGGCATCGCGATGACCTCGCCGGCGGCAAAGACACGCGGCTTGCCCGCCTTCCGGATCGCCGCCACGTGGCTTGCGTCCAGCGTCATGCGGCGCATCTCTGTCAGGCTTTGTGCGAGTGTCTCCATCGGTCCGTCCCCCCGGTCGCGGCGACCGGACCGCGTGCGGCCCAACCCGCCCGCAATCGATCTGCCGGAGGGTAAACAATCACGCCCTGACGCCGAATGCGAGAGACACGTTTCGCCAAACGGGTTTCGCGCACGGCACGCGTGCCTCGGGCCGCCTACTGAGGATCCCTCAGGTCAGCTTCGATGGCGGCACGGCCATCTTGCCGTCCGCGACCCAGCGTGCCGCGAGCACAAGCGCGCCGGTCGCGAAATCCTTGCCGTGGGCTGCGATCATCGCCTGCGACACGTCGGCGAGCTGACGGAAAAAGGCGTCCTTGCTCTCTTCGTCGGGCGTCAGGCGGGGTTCTGGGGGCATGGTCCGTGTCTCCTCGGTCATTTGAACAATTCGGGTGGAAAACTCAGCAGGACCGCCTGCCCCGCTTCGTCTCCGAACGCGAGGTGTGCTCCGTCCGCACTCCAGGCGAGCGCCGTGACGGCCCCTCCCGATGCGCGCAGCAGCATCTCGTCGCGCCCGCCCAGCCGGTTCAGGCACACCAGTCCGCTCGCATATCCCGCCGCCAGCAACGGCCGGTCCGGGCTCGCCGCGACCCGCTCCACCACCACCAGCCCGCTCCGGCCGGCATCGATCGGATCGGTCGTCCCGTCCGGTCCCAGCGTCCAGGCAATCGCCCGGAACGCGCCCGACGTCGCGAACGCGCCCGCCACAGCACTCCACCCGAACGAGGCCACCGGCGTCGGATAATCGCGGTTCACGTCCACATGCCCATCCGCCAGCCGGATCATCGCAAACCCCGGCTCCGCGAACCCCACCGCCAGAAACGCACCGTCCGTGCTCCACGACAGACAGGCCGGCGCCGCATCGAGCCCGATCCGCAGCGCGACCTTGCCCTCCGCCCAGACCACGACCCCATCCGCAGAGCCGCAGGCGAGCCGCAGACCCTCGGCGTCATAGGCGAGCGCCGTCACCCCCGGTCCCACGTCGAGCCTCAGCGGCGGCGCCTGCGCATCCTCGGGCAACACGACCACCCCGGCCGGGCCCCCGACCGCAACGGCCGCCGAGGCCGGATCGCGCGCCAACGCAGTAACCGAGCCCTCCAGCCGCACCCCGAGCGGCACCGCCTGCCCCCGCGGCGTGACCGTAACCAGCCCGCCCCGGCCGTCCCCGGTCAGGAACGATTTCGCCCCCCAGGGCACCACCGGCCCCGCGACACCGCTCACCTCCGCTGCCGGACGCACCGCCCCCTTGCGCGGCAGGATCGTCGAGCGCCCGGTATCCGCCGCCCGGCGCATCCGCGTCTCCGCCCGCTCGGGGTCCGCGACCGGCACGATCGCCATCCGCCCCGCTCCGAAGAACGCGGCAGCACCCCCCTCGCGGTTGAAACAAACCCCCTCCACCGCGCCGGGCAGCACCCAGGCCCGACCCAGCAACTCCACCAGATCCGGCGCTACGGCCGTCTCATACGACATCGCCGCGCTCCTTTGTCTCTGCATCCGCCGCCAGTTCCCGGTCGAGCGCCGCGAGCCGGTCGGCAAGCGCCGCGATCCGGTCCGCCGTCTCCCCCAGGGCCGCCTCCGCCGCCTCAGCCCGGCCGCGCGCCGCGGCCAGCGCCGCCGGCGTGGCCTCCGGCCCGCCGTGATCCTCGAGCGTCATCACCTCGATCAGTGCCCCGCTCGCACCCGCCTGCGCCCGCTGATGCGCGCCATTGACCTCGCCGATGCGCAGCACCAGCGCCAGCCGCTCCGCGAGGATCGCCTCCGGGGTCCGCGCGCCGCTCATCGCCGGGCGATCCGGTCGGCTTCGGCCTCGATCTGCGCAAGCTGCACGGGCAGCTTGTCCGCCTCGCGCACGAACTTGTCCTCCACCGTGCCGATATGGCTGCGCAGCGCGTCCCAGATGTCGGACCGGATCACGTTTGTCGTGTCCCCCGTCAGCCGCTCGATCTCCTCGATGCGGAACGGCCGCGACAGCGACACGCCGGAGAACACATAGTCGCGCATCTCCGTCGCGTGCCGGTCGATGAAGATCTGCAATAGCGCGTTGTCCTCGCGCCGGATCCCGCGCGTCTCCAGCTCGCGGATCACCAGATCCTGAAAATACTTCAGCACCTTGTACTGGGTGTCGCCGACGAACTGCATGACGAACACCAGATCCCGCGGCGCCTGCGCCACGATCGCCTCCGCCAGCGCCGATCCGGTCTCCGCCCCGCTCCCGCGCCTGTCGTCCATCCTCGGCATGACGCCCTCCAGACTTCCCGTCCTCCCGAAACCACCCTAATCTTGAGAGTATCTGGCATGAATTGCAACAGTCATTGCAAAATATAAATCACTGTAAAAATGTTAACGCCCAAATAGTACGATTGTAAAGAATCGTTACGTTTTTGCGGACGCGTGATCCATGCGGCACTGCAAAAATTCCAACGAATCCAACGCGACAATTCGTCCATCCGACTTGGCACGCTTCCTGCATGGTATGCTTGCACAAGAAGTGCTCCGCCATCGAACGCAGGGCCACAAGAACAAAGGAAGGGAGTAGCCATTCGTGGACCGAACCATGTGTCTTTCGATGCCGATCCGCATCGGCACGGGATCGTCCCCCTTGGATTTCGCTGACCTTTGCCGACGCGCACCGACCGGATCCTCCGGTCTCTCCAGCTCAACAGACGGAAAGGTGAACGCATGTCGACATTGACGCTGAACAAGATCACCGCGCAACGGGGAATCTCCGTTGGCGAGGCGGCCAAGAAAATCGCCGATCTCGGGTGGAACCCCTCCTACGTCCAGGAGGCCAACACATATCCCACCGACTACAAGATCTCGAAGGCCCCGCGCGACCCGATGAAACAGGTCCTGCGCTCCTACTTCCCCATGCAGGAGGAAAAGGACAACCGCGTCTACGGCGCGCTCGACGCGGCACTCCGCGGCGACATGTTCCGCAACGTGGAACCCCGCTGGGTCGAATGGATGAAGCTGTTTCTCGCGATCATCCCCTTCCCGGAAATCTCGGCCGCCCGCTCCATGGCCATGGTCGCACGCCTCGCACCGGGCGAAGACCTGCGCACGGGCTTCACCATGCAGATGGTCGACGAGTTCCGCCATTCCACGATTCAGATGAACCTGAAGAAGTGGTACATGGAGAACTACATCGACCCCGCGGGCTTCGACATCACCGAGGAAGCCTTCGGCAAGTGCTACGCCACCACCATCGGGCGCCAGTTCGGCGAGGGCTTCCTCACCGGCGACGCGATGACGGCGGCGAACGTTTACCTCACCATCGTGGCCGAGACCGCGTTCACCAACACGCTCTTCGTGGCCATGCCCTCCGAGGCCGCCCGCAACGGCGACTACGCCCTGCCCACCGTGTTCCTGTCGGTGCAATCCGACGAGAGCCGCCATGTCGGCAACGGCCACTCGCTCCTGATGGCCACCCTCAAGGACCCCGACAATCACCTCCTGCTCGAGCGCGACATGCGCTATGCGTTCTGGCAGAACCACGCCATCGTGGACGCGGCCATCGGCACGTTCATCGAATACGGCACCACCAACCGCGACAAGGACAAGGAATCCTACGCGGAGATGTGGCACCGGTGGATCTACGAGGACTACTACCGGACCTATATGCTGCCGCTCGAGAAGTACGGCATCAAGATCCACCACGACGACGTCCAGGCGGCCTGGGACCGCATCACCAAAAAGAACTACGTCCACAAGGTCGCCCAGTTCTTCGCGGTCGGCTGGCCCGTCAACTTCTGGCGAATCGAGGCCCAGACCGACAAGGACTTCGAATGGTTCGAGCACAAGTACCCCGGTTGGTACTCCGAGTTCGGCGACTTCTGGAAGTGGTACGGCAAGCTCAGCCACAAGGGCTCGACCGTCATCACCTTCAACTCGGACGTGGGCTACGTCTATCCGCACCGCTGCTGGTCGTGCCTCGTGCCCTGCCTCATCCGCGAGGACATGGTCACGGGCGAGATCGACGGGCAGTTGCACACCTTCGCCCACGAACTCGACAAGTGGACCGCGACGGTGGCCTTCGCCGACGAGTACGAGGGTCGTCCGACGCCTGCGATGGGCCGCTTCAGCGGCAAGCGCGAGTGGGAGACGCTCTATGACGGCTGGGATCTGGCCGACGCCATCGTCGACCTGAACTTCGTGCGCGCCGACGGCAAGACCCTCGTCCCGCAGCCGCATCTGCGGTTCGACGACAAGGAGATGTGGACGCTCGACGACGTGCGCGGCCACACGCTCGGCTCGCCGCTCAACGCTCTGCGGGCCATGTCGCCCGAAGCGCGCGAGGCGCATATCGCCGAATACCGCGCGGGTTTCACGATCAACCCCTGCCATTGAACGCCTTCGGGGGGCGGGCTCACCCGCCCCCCAACCTGCCACGGGGGACCATGATGACGGACGTCTACACGGTGCGGCTCAATCCGGTCGGGGTCGAATTCGAGGTCGAGGACGGCGAGACGGTGCTCGACGCGGCCTTCCGCCAGGGCATCTCGCTGCCGCACGGCTGCAAGGAAGGCCAGTGTTCGGCCTGCAAGTGCAACCTCCTCGAAGGCGAGGTGGACATGCTGAAGTATTCCACATTCGCACTGAGCGACGGCGAGCGCGAACAGGGCGGCATTCTTCTCTGCCGGACCATCGCCTACAGCGACATGGAGGTGGAACTCCTGAATTTCGACGAAGAGCTCTTGTCGAAATCCATCGCCGTCAAGGAATACCAGGGCCGGATCACCGGGATCGAGCGGCTCACCCACGACATCAGGTCGATCGAGATCGTCCTGTCCGCGCCGATGAAATTCTGGGCGGGGCAATATGCCGACATCACCGTCGCCACGAAAACGGGGGAGACGATTACGCGCTCGTTCTCCATGGCAAATACGCCGGAGCAAACCGAAAGGCTCCAGTTCATCATCAAGAAATACCCCGACGGACGTTTCTCCGG
>JBBQYB010000178.1:0-5479 GCA_038209095.1 Rhodobacterales bacterium | reverse complement strand
CCGCGAGCCTCCAGCCCATCTGGTCCCAGCCCCACTCCAAGCCGCTCTCCTACGACGACGCGCGCGCGACCTCGGTCGAGCGCATGGCGCGCATCTTCGGCGAACTCGGCCTCAGCCATTGAACCCGAAAAGGACAACGCCATGAGCACGATAGCCCGCAACGCCACCAACCAGAACATCTTCAAGGGCATGAAGGACCTGACCTTTAACCAGACCATCTCGCACCAGTGCGGGGTCACCATGAACGACAGCGTCGAGGCCCGCAGCATCGCGGAATTCATGGGCGAAAAGGACGGCGTCACCGTCACCTACCAGCCCGCGCTGATCCGCATCGACGGCATCGGTCGCCTCGAGTTCAAGATGGACGAGATCAGCGAATACCTCGGCCGCGACATGACGGCCGAGATCTTCGAGGTCAACACCTCGACCCACTACGGCCGCATGGTCCGGGTCGACGACAACACCGTGATCCTGTTCGGGGACATGGACGAGGTCATGCAATACATCTGAGCGAGCCGGAGGTGCGGCCCGAAGGCCGCACCCCACTTTAAGAACAGGGGGAGCAAATATGTACAAGACACCGGACGGCAGGGAGATTTTCGTCGTCGACGGGCACACCCACTTCTGGGACGGCAGCCCCGAGAACCAGCGCAACGTCCACGGCAAGCAGTTCATCGACTGCTTTTACGCCTACCACACCAACCTCAGCCCGCCCGAGGAGCGCTGGGAAAAGTCGAAGTTC
Source organism: Rhodobacterales bacterium (assembly GCA_038209095.1). Classification (GTDB taxonomy): domain Bacteria; phylum Pseudomonadota; class Alphaproteobacteria; order Rhodobacterales; family Rhodobacteraceae; genus Amaricoccus. Next base: position 4,737 of record JBBQYB010000178.1, on the reverse strand, counting down.
GAGAAATACTCCGAGGACGACATCTACAACGACCTCTTCGTCGAGGGCCCCGACGACATGGCCATCGTCCAGACCACCGTTCTGGGGGATTTCTACAAGAAGGGCTTCGGCAACGTCGAGCGCACGATCAAGATGGCCTCCCGCCACCCCGAACGCTTCATCGTCAACGGGGCCTTCGATCCGCGCGACGGCGAAAAGGCGCTCGAATACATCCACTACCTTAAGGAAACCCACAACATCCAGGGCGTGAAGCTCTACACGGCCGAATGGAACGGCGACAGCAAGGGCTACAAACTCAACGACCCCGCGGCCTACAAGTGCCTGGAACTTTGTGACAAGCTCGGGATCCGAAACGTCCATGTCCACAAGGGCCCCACCATCATCCCGCTCAACAAGGACGCCTTCGACGTGCACGACGTCGACTACGCCGCCACCGACTTCCAGAACCTCAATTTCATCGTCGAGCATTGCGGCCTGCCCCGCCTCGACGATTTCTGCTGGATCGCGGTCCAGGAGACCAACGTCTACGCCGGCCTCGCGGTGGTCCTGCCCTTCATCCACGCCCGCCCGCGCTACTTCGGCGAGGTGATGGCGGAGCTGTTGTTCTGGCTCGGCCCGGACAAGATCCTCTTCGGCTCGGACTATGCGATCTGGACGCCGAAATGGCTGGTGGAGAAGTTCTGGACCTTCCAGATCCCCGAGGACATCGCAGCCGAGCGCGGCGTGCAGCTCACCGACGAGATCCGCGAGAAGATCCTCGGCCTCAACGCCGCCCGCCTCTACGGCATCGATGTCGAGGCCGCCAAGGCCCGCCTCGCCGCGGCACCCGTCTCCATCGCCGCGGAGTGAGCGCCATGCAGGACCGCCATACCCTGACGCCGCGGGAACGCGACGTCTGGTCCCGGCTCGACCGCGTCGACGATCCCGAACTGGACGAGCCCCTGACCGACCTCGGCTTCATCGAGGCGGTCTCGGTGGGGGATGCGGGCGACGTGCTCGTCTGCTTCCGCCTGCCCACCTACTGGTGCAGCCCCAACTTCGCCTTCCTCATGGCCGAGGGCATCCGCGACGAGGTGGGGGCGCTCCCTTGGGTCTCCCGCGTCGCCGTGCAGCTCGAGGACCACATGTGCGCCGACGAGATGAACGCGGCCGTCAATGCCGGCCGCAGCTTCTCCGAGGCCATGGCGCTGCGCCCCGAACTGGGCGATCTCGGCGAGGTGCGGGAGAAATTCGCGCGCAAGGCCTTCCAGCGCCGCCAGGAGGCGGTCCTGCTCGCCCTCCGGACCCTCGGGCTCAAACCCGCGGACGTCGCCGCGATGACGCTCAGCCAGCTCGAGCGCACGCGCCTCCACGATCCCGAGGCCGCACGCCAACTGCCGCGCTACCTCGAGATCCTGCGCGCGCGCGGTCTTGCCACGGCCGAGTGCGATCCCGCCTTCCCCGACCCGGACGGGCGCGGCCTCACCGCCGCTGGCTACGCCGAGCGCATGGGCGAGTTGCGCGCGGTGCGAATCAACATGGAGTTCGGCGGCGCGCTCTGCCGCGGCCTCAAGGAGACCCGCTACAAGGAGGTCGTCCGGATCGACGGCGAGCCCACGCTGGTCGACTTCCTGCACGACCGCGTCCCGGCCCGCCAGACCGCCGGCTGACGGCCCAACATCCCAAATCACCAGAACCGCTCCCAAGGGACGGACGGAGGAAGCCATGCCCAAACTCCTGATCCACGGAAATGACGCCCGCCAGGCCCTGGCACGCGGCGTGAAACGCCTCGCCGCCGCCGTCGAGCCCACGCTCGGCCCCAAGGGCATGAACGCCATGGTCGACCGGCCCATCGGCACGCCCCTGATCACCCGCGACGGCGTCTCCATTGCCTCCGAGATCGAGTTGTTCGACCGCTTCGAGAACATGGGCGCACAGGTCGTGCGCGAGGTCTCGATGCAGACGAACGAGGTCGCCGGCGACGGCACCACCACCTCGATCGTGCTCGCCAACGGCATCGTGCAGGGCGGCGTCGATCTGACCGCACGCGGCGCGAAGGCCGTCGATCTCTGCCACGGCATCGATCTCGCGGTCAGCGCCGTTCTCGACGCGCTGCGCCAGACCGCCATCCCTGTCGAAGGCCCGCTGCTCGACAGCGTGGCCAACATCGCCGCGAACGACCGCAAGCTCGGCAAGCTCGTCGCCGACGCCTACCGCGCCGTGGGCGCGGAGGGCGTCATCACCACGGATTTCGCCGTCGGCATCGACAGCCACGTGGACGTGGTCGAGGGCATGTCCTTTGATCGCGGCTACATCTCGCACCATCTCGTCACCGACCAGGAGGCGATGAAGGCCGAGCTGGTGAACCCCTATATCGTGCTCACCGACCTGAAGCTCACCTCCCCCGCCCAGATCGCCACTGCCCGCGCCATCGCCGAAGAAGACGGCCGCCCCCTCCTCCTCGTCTCGGAGGACTGCGCGCCCGAGGTGCTGACCTCGCTCCTGGGACGCGACGCGCCAGGCAGGTTCCTCGTGGTGCATCCCCCCGAATACGGCCAGTGGCGCAAGACCATGATGGAGGATCTCGCGATCCTCACCGGCGGCCGGGTCGTGGTCAAGGAACTCGGCGGCAGGCTCGAGGACATCACCCGCGAGGATCTCGGCTCCGCCGATGCCGTGTGGTCAACCGGATCGGACACCACCATCGTGCGCGGCCACGGCGACATGGCGGCAATCAACGCCCGGCGCGCCCAGGTCCAACGGCTCTACGACCGCGCGCCGCCCAACATCGAACAGGACAAGCTGCGCGAACGCATGGCCAAGCTCTGCGGCGGCACGGCGGTGATCTACGCGGGTGGTGTCACCCCGGTCGAGCAGAAACGCACGATCCAGCTCATCGAGGACGCTCTGAACGCCGTGCGCGCAGCGATCGAGGACGGTGTAGTCGTGGGCGGCGGCATGGCGCTCGCGCGCTCCGCCGCGGCGCTCGACGCACCCATCGCGAAGGCCGACGGCGATGTCGCGGCCGGCATGAAGCTGGTGCAATCCGTGCTCTCGCGCCCGCTCGCGCGGATCGCGCTGAACGCCGGGCGCGATCCCAACGAGATCCTGCGCAAGGTGGGAGCCCTCGGCCCGAGCGACGGCTTCGACGCGCAGACCGGCCAGTTCGGCGACCTGCTCGCCGCGGGCGTCATCGACCCCTTGCGCGTCACCACCTCCGCCCTGCGCAACGCGGCCTCGGTCGCGACCCTGATCCTCACCACCGAGACGCTGATCGGCGACCACGGCGAGGAAGAGGACCCGACCGCGGGGGCGGCCCTCGGCGGCGGCGCGGAAAAACTGGGGCGAAAATAGCCCCTCAGGAACGACCATTCGGATTACATAACAATAACAATGACTTGACCAGCGTCACATCGTGTGACGCTGGTCAAGGCGGTCCCAGGGAGCCCTCCGATGAAAGCTGCACGCCTCTACGAATACGACGCCGCCATGGCCGTCGATCTCAAGATCGAGAACGTCCGCGAGCCTACCATCATGAAACCCGACGAGGTGATCGTGAAGGTCGGCGCCGCCGGTCTCTGCCGCACGGATCTGCACATCATCGAGGGCGTGTGGAAGAACATCATGGACACCGATGGCGCGCTCCTGCCCTTCATCATGGGCCACGAGAACGCCGGCTGGGTCGAGGACGTGGGCTCGGGCGTCACCTCCGTCAAACCCGGCGACGCCGTGATCTGCCACCCCCACCGCACCTGCGGCATCTGCCTCGCCTGCCGCTACGGCGAGGACATGCACTGCGAACACTCGCTCTTCCCCGGCCTCGGTCTCGACGGCGGCTTCGCGGAGTACTTTCTCACCAACGAGCGCGCCCTCATCAAGCTCAACACCGGCATCACCCCCCTCGACGTCGCCCCCATGGCCGACGCCGGCATCACCGCCTACCGCGCCGCGAAGAAGGCCGCCAGGGTCCTGCGCCCCGGCGCCTACTGCGCCATCGTCGGCGTCGGCGGCCTCGGCCACATCGCCCTGCAATGCCTGAAATCCATCTCCGGCGCGCGCGTCATCGCCATCGACCGCGAACCCGCAGCCCAGGTGCTCGCCAGGGAACTCGGCGCCGACTTCGTCCTCGACGGCGGCCCCGACCTCGTCGAACAGGTCAAGGACATCACCAGCGGCGGTGCCCAGGTCGTGATCGATTTTGTGGGCGAGCTTGGCGTCGAGAACATCGCCTGGAACCTCGCCCGCAAGGGCGGCCAGGTCATCATGGTCGGCTACGGCGGCAAGGTCGAGGTCCCCACCGTCCACCTCGTGATCGAGGAACTCAGCATCGGCGGCAGCCTCGTCGGCAACTACACCGAACTGGTCGAACTCATGGAGCTGAACGCCGATGGCAAGGTCAGGATGCACTACACGGAATACGCGCTTCAGGACATCAACACCGCACTGGACGATTTCAAGCACCGCCGCTTCGTCGGCCGCGGCGTGATCGTCCCCTGAAGTTTCACCGGAGGGGATGCAATCCCGATCAGCCGGGATCGGCCCCGCTCTAGGTGTAGACGATCTGATCGCGTGAAAACGCGAAGCCGGGGAGGAACGCGCGCAGGCTCGCCAGAAAGATGTCGATCTCCTCCTCCTCGCAGCGCACGTCGTCGGGGTCTGCGGCGGGGATGTCCGTCGAGCCCACCAGTGCGCGACCGAGATAATTGAAGACGAGGCAGATGCGGCCGTCGTCCGCCTCGAAACAGATCATCCGGCCGT
>JBBQYB010000177.1:0-5520 GCA_038209095.1 Rhodobacterales bacterium | reverse complement strand
TCGATCCAGCTCGAACGGAAGTACCGCGCCGAACTCGAACTCAGCCAGGCCACCCTCGACCGCATGGCCGAGGGCGTCGCGGTCTTTGATACCAGCGGCATGCTCGTCTTCGTCAACTCCGCCTTCGAGACCATCTGGGGTGTCGATCCCATGCAGAGCCTCGAAGGCCCGGACGTGGGCGATCTGACCCGGATCTGGGCCGACCGGTGCCGTCCGTCCGGCATCTGGGCGCATCTGGGCGAATTCGCGACCGGGGCCGATACCCGCGCCAGCTGGTCGGACATGGTGGAGACCCTCGACGGGCGCAGGCTCAAGGTCATCGTGGCCCCCATGCCCGACGCCTCGACGCTCGTGGTGTTTCGCAGCCTGTCCGACGAGGCCGCGGCCCTGTTCGACCTGCGCGCCGGGATCGGCGAGGCCCGGGCCCAGGACGCGCTGATCGAAGATCTGGCGCAGGCGCAGATCGAACTTCCCGCCGAGACCGCCGTGGCGCAGATGCTGGCGGCCCTCCCGCAGGGCGGCCCGTCCGAGGCCGTTGGGGCTCTCGCCACCGCGGCCCAGAGCCTGCGGACCGGCATCGCCCAGTCGAGGGCGCTGCGCGCCATCGTCCGCAAGACCCCGGAGGCGCGCGGTCCGGCCGCGGGCCTCGCGGAACTGCTTGCCGCCCGGGGCCTGACGCTCGATCTGCGCGAGACCGCCCCCGTTGACACCATGGGACGGCGCCGCACGCTCTGGGCCATCGCCCTCGCGGCGGCGGACATGGCGAACCCCAAAAGCGCCGTCGCCATCGGCACCGACATCGACCCGACGGGTGCGTTTCTCCTCTCGGCCGACTTCACCGGGCCGGACGGCCCGGCGCGGCGCGAGGGCGTCAGCCTCGCCCTTGCCCGCGGCATCGTCTCCGGCCTCGGAGGGACGCTTGATCTCCAGCAGACCCCCGGCACCCCGCAGATCCGGGCTCAAGCGATACTCCCCGCGGAGGCTACCGCGTTAAACATCGTGAAAATCGCATGAACGCAATGCTGTTTCCATAATTAAATCAATTACTTGACGTTTTGTCCACGCGTGGACACCGCAGACCCGGCCTCCCCCAGATAGGCTGCCAGCGCCTCCGGCGGATCATCGAGCAGGGCGGCCGTCGGCGCAGGCGGCGATGCCAGGCCATCCGCGACGACCACGGTCAGGGGCGCGATCCGTCGCGCATCCGCGGGCTCATGCGTCACCATCAGCAACGTGGCCCCGGCTTTCGCCCGCAACTGCCCCACCAGATCGAGCATCTCGAACCGCAGCGCCGGCCCGAGCGCCGCGAACGGCTCGTCGAGCAGCAAGAGTGGCCGGTCGCGCAGGAGCGCCCGCGCCAGCGCCACCCGCTGTCGCTCGCCCCCCGACAACTCCGCCGGCCGCCGCGCGCCTATCCCCCCGAGACCCACCGCCTCCAGCGCGTCCTCCACCCGCCGCCAGCCCGCCGTGTCCAGCCGCAGGTCCGGGCGCAGCCCGAGGCCGACGTTCTGCGCTGCGGTCATGCGGGCGAAGAGGTTGTGCTCCTGGAACAGCAGCGTCACCGGCCGCTCTGCCGGTGCCAGCCCTCCGAGGTCGTGCCCGTCCCACAGGATCCGCCCCGCCGCAGGGTCTAGAAACCCGGCGAGAGCCGCCAGCAGCGTGCTCTTGCCCGACCCCGAAGGCCCGATCACCGCCACCGCCGATCCGGTCTCGACCGCAAAATCCGCCGTCAGCCGCCAGTCGTCCTGGCGCAGCTCGACGCCCTCAAACCTCAGCATCGGCCCGCCCCCAGCGATCGAAGACCCAGAACAGCGCGAAGGTCAGCCCCACCAGCACCAGCGCCACCCCGGCCGCCGCCTCCGTGCGGAACGCCGCCATCAGCCGCTGCATCAACAGCGGCAGGGTCGCCACCTCCGGCGGCGCGAACAGCGCGATCACCCCCAGATCCCCCATCGACAGCGCCGCGGCCAGCCCCGCCGCGAACCCCGCCGGCCGGCGCAGCCGCGGCCAGACCACCAGCCGGAACCGCGAAGCCCCCGCCATCCCGAGGCTGTCCGCCAGCCGCCCGTCCACCGTCCGCGCCTCGGCCAGCGCCGGCAAAAGACTGCGCAACACGAAGGGCAGCGCCATCATCGCGTTCACCGAAGCCGTCACCGGCACCGCCAGTGCAAAGGGATCGGTCAGCGGATGCAACACGATGAAGAGCCCGGTGCCGATGACGAAGGGCGACGCCGCGAGCCCGATCATCCCGAAGCCCTCCAGCATGCCTCCCCGCCCCCGCGCCCGCGCCGCATCGATCAGCGCCGCGAGCCCAAGCCCCAGCGCCAGCGCCAGCCCCGCCGACACCAGAGCCACAACAAGGCTCAGCCCCGCCGCCGGCCAGACCGAAGCCGGCAGCTCCGCAAGGCCCGGCGCGCCCTGCACCGCCACCGCCGCGAGCGGCATGCCGACAAAAAGCCCGAGCGCCAGCAGCACCGCCCCGTCCAGCCGCCGCAGCCCGGGCCCCGCCGTGTCCCAGCGGCGCACCGGTGCCCCGAGCCCGCCGCCAAACCCCGCCTCCGTCCGGATCCGCGCAGCCAGCAGCGCCACGACCCCGCAGAGCCCGAACTGGAGCAGCGCCAGCACCGCCGCCCGCGCCAGATCGAAATCGAAGCGGATCGCCTGATAGATCGCAAGCTCGATGGTGGTGGCCCCCGGTCCGCCCCCGAGGGTCAGGGCCACCGCGAACGACGTCATGCACAACAGGAACACCAGCGTAAACGCGCCCGGCACCACCGCCCGCAGCATCGGCCATTCGATATGCCGGAACGTCTCGCGCGGCCCGAACCCGAGCTGGGCCGCCAGCCGGAACTGCTCGGCCGGGATCGCCGCCCAGCCGAGCAGCAAAAGCCGCGTGACCAGCGGCAGGTTGAAGAACACATGGGCGAGCACGACGCCCCGCAGCCCGTAGAGATCGACCGGCCCGAACCCCAGAGGCGCCACCGCCGCCGACACCAGTCCCCCGCGCCCCCAGATCGCCACGAGCCCGAAGACCGCGACGATCGCGGGCAACAAGAACGGCGCACCCAGGAGCGCCACCAACACACCACGTCCCGCGAACCGCCGGCGCGCCAGCGCCCGGGCCGCCGGCACCGCCAGCGCCACCGACAGCCCCGCCGACAGCAGCGCCTGCACCAGCGTGAAGCGCACCGCGGCCCAGTCGCCCGCCCCGAGCCCCCGACCCGGTTCCGCCCGCACGGCCAGGGCCGCGAGCGTCCCGAGGGTCAGCGCCGCGACCAGCGCCAGCGCCAGTCCGCCCCCGGCCCGGATGCCCCAGCCTAGCGGCTGAGCGCGCGCAGCCATTCGTCCAGCGCCGCGTCCCGGGCGTCCCGGGCCTCCTCGGGCGACAGCAGCAACGGCGTCTCGGGAACCGCCAGCGTCTCGAACCCCGCCGGAAGCCCCTCCGCCGGAACCCGCGCGGGATACATCCAGTTCGTCGTCGGGATCACCGACTGGAACCCATCGGTCAGCATGAACGCCAGAAAGGACCGCGCCAGCTCCGGCTGGCCGGACGCGGCCGTCATCCCGGCCACCTCGATCTGCATGTAATGCCCCTCGTCGAACATCGCCGCGCGCTTGGCGTCGTCCTCCTCGGCGATCAGGTGATAGGCGGGCGACGTCGTGTAGGCGAGCGCCATGTCCACCTCGCCGTTGAGGAACAACCCGTAGGCCTCGGACCACCCCGGCGTCACCGTCACGATCCGCTCCCGGAGCCCCTCCCAGATCTCCGGGGCACGGTCGCCGTAGGCGGTCTTCACCCACATCAAAAGCCCCAGCCCCGGCGTCGAGCTGCGCGGATCGTGAATGACGATGCTCACGTCCGAAGCGATCAGCGCCTCGAAGCTGCCCGGAACGTTGTCGAGCCGGGACGCATCATAGACGAAGGCGAAGTATCCCCAATCGTAGGGCAGGAACACCGGATCGTCCCAGGCGACGGGCAGGTCGAGCGTCGGCACCTCGATCCCGTGGGGCACGAACAACCCTGTCGCCGCCGCATCCGCCGTCAGGTTCGTGTCGAGCCCCAGAACGATGTCGGCCTCCGTCCGCGCGCCCTCGAGCCGCAGCCGGCCGAGCAGGGCCGCCCCGTCCCCCGCCCCGACGAAGCGCACCGTACAGGCGCAGGTCTCCTCGAACTTCGCGGCAATCACGGGCCCCGGCCCCCATTCGGAGACGAAACTCTCGTAGGTATAGATGACCAGCTCCGGGCGATCCTGCGCGGGCAGGGCCGTGGCAGCCCCCAGTATCAAGGCCGCGGCGAGGGGCAGTTGGCGCATGAAGTCCTCCTAGGGCTGCGGCGACAGGAGGAGACGCGGTCATGCATCGCGCCCTTCCCTCCGCCGGCATGATCCGGTTCAGGTTCTACGGGTCTGCTTTCGCATCTCAGCCCGGCTTTCACCGGACACCCCGAGGCAAGCCCGATCCTATGCGCCGTCCAGCCGGATTGCAAACGAAGCCGAAGGGTACCGGGGCGTCCTCAGGCCTCCATGCTGATGGCCTCGAGCCGGGCGCGGTCGAGGACCAGCAGGCAGCCGTAACCCCGCGACAGCACGGCGCTCTCGCTCAGGTTCTGGAGCGTGCGTTGCAGGCTGGAGCGCGTCATGCCGATCAGGCGCGCCAATTCGTCCTGACGCACCTCCACCCGTCCTTCGGCGTCGGCAAGCCGCAGCAGGACCCGCGCCACTCGCGCGCGCGGCGACAGCGCCAGCGCCTCGGCCAGCAGCGTGACGGCCGTGGACACGTTGATATGGCTCAACTCGAAAAACGCCTGCCATTGCTCCGGCTGGTCCGCCACCAGCGCGCGAATGGCCGCCGCAGGTACGAAAAAGACCCGCGCCTCCGCGGCCGCCTCGATGCTCAGGAGCCGCGTCGTGCGCGCGAGCAGCGCGGACTCGCCGATCCAGAAGCCCACTTCGGCGCGGTGAACGGTAACGACCTCGTCCCCGACGAGCGGGAACGTCACCTCCAGCGCGCCCGACCCGAGACCGTAAAGCCCGTCCGGGTCTTCGCCGGCACCGTAAAGCACCCGCCCCGGCCCGAAGACGCGCCAGCGCCCGTTGCCCGCGACCCACGCCCTGAAGTCCGCGCTCTGGCCCGCCAGCCACCCCCGTCCGTCAAGCGGCGCGAGCTTGCTGCCATTCATATGCAGAAAAGGTTCAAATCGGGCATTCTCGGAATTAACCCTCGGTTAGGTTTGGTGCGGCGGGCTTGAAGATACGATGAGAATAATTCCGGGCTCGACGCTTGCATTGATAGACAGACGACAGGGAAACACAATGAGAACCAGAGGCAAGGCACGGCTCATCGCAGCCGTCATCATGGCTGTGCCGCTCGCGGCCATCAGCTGGACGGCAAGCGCACAGGAGACCCCGCCCAACATCCTCGTCATCTGGGGCGACGACATCGGGCAGTCCAACATCTCCGCCTACACGATGGGCCTGATGGGCTACCGGACCCCCAACATCGACCGGATCGCCGCTGAGG
>JBBQYB010000176.1:0-5587 GCA_038209095.1 Rhodobacterales bacterium | reverse complement strand
GGCCATCCGGCGCGGCGCATCGGGCCCGACGGCATCGTCCTGACCGGACGCGGCACGGGAACGAACACGCGCCACGTCAACAACATCGCGATGGAGACCGAGGATTTCGCGGATGCGCTCCTCGTCACCGAGGTCTTCACCCCGGCGGGGCACTGGTCGTCCTATCCGTCGCACCGGCACGACGAGGACGACTATCCGCGGATCACCTATCTCGAAGAGACCTATTACCACCGCCTGAAGCCGAAGGACGGCTTCGGGATCCAGCGCGTCTACACCGACGACGGCGCGCTCGACGAGACGATGGCGGTCCGCGACGGCGACGTCACGCTGGTCCCGCGCGGGCACCACCCCTGCGGCGCGCCTTACGGCTTCGAGATGTACTACCTCAACGTGATGGCTGGACCGCTGCGCAAATGGCGCTTCGTCCCCGCGCCCGAGGTCGAATGGATCCTGGACCGCGATGCGGGCAGCGCGTCCGGGCCGACCGGCACGGAACAGGAGACGGCTAGGACATGACCGGGATGCCGGTTGCATCCGCGACCATTTCAAGGCGATCCTCCATCCGCCCGCCTTTCGCGCCCGGGTCCCGGACGTCACACGGCACTCGACGCCTTTGGCGGGTCCGTGTTTCGGCTCAGAGGAGGACCATACCTCCGTCGACCACCAGGCTCTGTCCGGTCATGTAGTCAGAAGCCGGCGAAGCCAGGAAGACCGCGACGCCCGCCAGATCCTCGGCCGCGGAAGGCCGGCCGAGCAGGATGCCGGCGGAGAAAGTCTCGAAGGCCTCGCCGTCGCGACCCGTCAGGCCCTCATCCTTGAAACCCTTGTCGATGACCTTCCACATCTCGGTGGCGACCACGCCCGGGCAGATCGCATTGACGCTGATCCCGTCCTTGCCGAAGGCGCGCGACGCCGCCTGCGTCAGCGCCACCACCGCGAATTTCGACGCGCAGTAATGCGCCAGCGGCTCGTAGCCCTGCTTGCCGGCGATGGAGGCCGTATTGACGATCCGCCCGCCGAATCCGGTCTCGTTCTTTCCCTGCGACTGGAACTGCCTGACCGCCTCCTGCATGCCGATCAGGACGCCGAGGCCGTTCACGTCCATCACGCGGTGCCAGTCCTCCTCGGTGATGGACAGGAACGGCCGGGTCTGGGCGATACCCGCATTGTTGAAGATCACGTCCAGGCGACCGAAGGCTTCGACCGTGGCGGCGATCATCGCCTGGACCTCGGCGCGCTTCGTCACGTCGGCGGCGACCGCGATTGCCTCGCCGCCAGCGTCCCGGATCTCCGCGGCCACCTGCTCGGCGGTGGCGGCATCGATGTCGGCGATGGCGAGCCGTCCGCCCGCCGCGGCGACCGCCTTGGCCATGGCCGCGCCGATGCCGCGGCCCGCCCCTGTCACAAGGACCGCGCGGCCATCAAGGTCTGTCGTCATGGTTCTGTCCTCCCGTTGTTGTTATGGGTTGTCTAGCAAGGCCTGTGCGGAGTTACAAAGGCCGGGTGTTTCCGGACCGCTCCTTGGGATCGTGGCGATCGTCCGCGGCGGCGATCCGAACCCTATCTGAAAGCCTGCGACGTGGGCCGGGCCGCGGTCGCGCGGAGCCCTCGCGCCAGCGCGCGTCGAGGTTCGGCGCGATCAGGACGCGTGCGGTCGGTCCGCCTCCGGACTTCGGCAGGAAGAGGAGGCCATGACCGGCCCATCGCGCGCGCGCCCCGGAACACGTCGGGCCTTCGGCGGGCAAGACCCGAGGTCAGGCCTGCTGCAATCGCGCCGCCGCCCACCAGTTGAGCGCGGCCATGACGCCTGCGGTCGCGAGACACAGCGACAGGCCGCCGACCTGATAGCTGACGCCCGACAGCAGCGTGCCGATCAGCCGACCGGCGGCATTCGCCATGTAGTAGAACCCGACGTCCCGGGTGATCCGTTCGGCCGAGCCGAAGGCGAGGATCAGATAGGAATGAACCGAGGAGTTGATCGCGAACACGAAGCCGAACAGCAGGAGCCCAAGTACCAGGGTCACGGTCAGCCACGGCGCAGGCCCCCCCGCCGCCAGCGCCGCAGCCGCGAGCGCGAACGGGATCGGGACCAGCAGGCCAGCCCAGACGACGGCCTTGCGCGTGGTCTCGACCTCGGGCTGATACCTGCCGCCCAGGAGACGCGGGGCCAGCGCCTGCACCCCGCCATAGGCAATGATCCACAGCGCCATGAAGCCGCCCACCAGAAAGAAAGCCTCGCGCCGCCCCTCTGCGGTGCCGTCGGACAGGACGCCCTGGAAGTAGATCGGGATGCCGACGACGAACCAAACGTCGCGCGCGCCGAACAGGAACATCCGCGCCAGCGAAAGCCGGTTCACCCGCCTGTCCCGTGATCGCCAGCCGCCCCAGCCTTCGTCCGACGTCATCCGCCCCGGCAGGCCGGGCGGCAGGAACAGCGCGACCGCCGCCAGAATGAGTGCCAGCACCGCCGCCATACCCCAGACCGCAGCCTGAAACCCCGCCAGCCCCAACAGCGCCGCTCCGAGAAAGAACCCGAGCCCCTTTACCGCGTTCTTCGACCCCGTCAGGTAGGCCACCCACCGAAACAGCCCGTTGTCTTCCTTGGGGGCCAGCTGCTTGACCGCCGATTTCGAAGACATCTTGGCCAGGTCCTTGGCCACCCCGGAGACCCCCTGCACCGCCATCACGAAGGCGACCGAGCCGGCGATGCCCCAGGCCGGGTCAAGCTGTGCCAGCGCCACGAGGGCCGCCAGCTGCAGCCCGAGCCCGCCATAGAGCGTGGCGGCCAGACCGAAGCGGGCGGCCAGCCAGCCGGCGGCGAGGTTGGTCACGATGCCCGCAAGCTCGTACAGCAGGAAGAGCCACGCCAGTTGCACCGGCGAAAAGCCGAGACTGTTGAAATGCAGCAGCACCAGCATCCGCAAGGCGCCGTCCGACAGCATGAAGGCCCAATAGGCCGTGGTGACGGCGGCATAGGCGCGCAGAGGGTTCGGGGGAGCGGCGGTGTCGGTCAAATCCGGTCCGCCACCATGCGGGCGATGTCCGCGAGACGGCAGGCATAACCCCATTCGTTGTCATACCAGGCGTAGATCTTCACCTGCGTGCCGTTGGTCACCATGGTCGATCGCGCGTCGATGATCGACGAGCGGGGATCGTTGGTATAGTCCGCCGAGACAAGCGCCCGCGTCTCGTAGCCAAGGATGCCCTTCAAGGGGCCGTCGGCTGCCGCCTTGAACAGGGTGTTCACCTCCTCGACCGTGGTCTCGCGCTCGACCTCGAAGACGCAATCGGTGATCGACGCGTTCAGCACAGGCACGCGCACGGCGTGGCCGTTCAGTCGCCCCTTCAGCTCGGGGTAGATCAGCGTGATCGCCGTGGCCGAGCCGGTGCTCGTCGGGATCAGGTTCAAGAGGGCCGACCGCGCGCGGCGGATATCCTTGTCCGGACGGTCGACGATGGTCTGGGTATTCGTCACGTCATGGATCGTGGTGATCGAGCCGTGCCGGATGCCGATGCCTTCGTGGATGACCTTCACCACCGGGGCGAGGCAGTTCGTGGTGCAGGAGGCGGCCGTCACCAGGGTCTGCGAGCCATCGTAGAGGTGATGATTCACGCCATAGACCAGGTTCAGCGCGCCGCCGTCCTTGACCGGCGCGCTGACAACGACCGTCTTGACCCCGGCGGCGTAATAGGGCGCGACCTTTGCCCCGGTTTTGAACACTCCGGTGCAGTCGATCACCAGATCGACGCCCAGTTCCGAGAGCGGCAGGGCTTCGAGGGTCCGCTCGTGGCTAAGGCGCATGCGGGCACCGTTCAGGATCAGCGCGTCATCCTCATGGACAACGGGTGTTTTCCAGCGGCCATGGACGGAGTCGAATTCCATCAGCATGGCGTGCTGCTCGGCGTCGCCTGCGGGATCGTTCAGGAGGACGATCTGGCCGCCGATGCCGGTGTCGGTCAGGTCACGCAGCACAAGCTTGCCGATCCGGCCGAGACCGTTGAGGGCGATGCGGGCCATGCGGTTCAGCAGTCCATCTTCGCGTCGGCACCGGCACCGATGCGGTCGACCCGTGTTTGCAGCGCCATGCGGGTCAGGGACTTGAACGGCAACTCGACGAAAGCCGCAATCCGGCGGCGCAGGGCGCCGTAGGTCTGGGCAAAGACCAAGGCCTTCTCGGCATCCGTCCCCTCCGCCCTAACCGGATCGGGCAGGCCCCAGTGGCCGGTGATCGGCTGGCCGGGCCAGGGCGGGCATTCCTCGGCGGCGGCCGTGTCGCAGACGGTGAACACGAAATTCATCGCGACGGCACCGGGCCGCTGGAACTCCGAAACGTGCTTGGACCAAAGTCCCGTCACGTCGTGGCCGTTGCGCCTGAGCACCTCGATCGCGAAGGGGTTCAACGCGCTGTTCGGGCGCGTCCCGGCGGAAAAGGCCTGAAACTTGCCCTTGCCCAGATCGCGCAGCAGCGCCTCGGCGAAGATCGAGCGGGCGGAGTTGCCCGAACAGAGGAAGAGCACATCGAAACCGGTATCCTGCATGGCCTTGGCATCCTTGTGGGCGGCGAGAAGGGGGGAAAGCAGATCGGGCCGCGCTCGGCCCACATCGAGGGCGAGATAAGCGATCAGCCCCTCGGTCACGTCGAGATCGACGGAGTAGAGGAGCGAACGTCCGCGCCGCTCGACCTGCACAAGACCGGACGCGGTCAGGCAGGCGAGATGATGCGACAGGGTGTTCTGCTTCAGCCCGAGCACTGACGCGATCTCGGTCGGCCGCACGCCCTGCGGCGCGAACCGCATCAGCAGGCGAAACACTGCGAGCCGCCCGGGATGGCCGAGGGTCGCAAAACCGTGGGATGCGCGTATCTGTTCCATGCTTCCCGAATATACGAATTGTCGGGTATTTGTCAGTGAACCTTTCATGACGGGCTGTTCCTGGCGCGGTCCGCGGCGCCGGTCTGCCGTTGCCTGATCAGCCGGTGGTTGACATGGCCAAGGTCGAAGAGTTGCGGTCGCTCGTCATCTGGTCGGAGGGGATGGTGTGGTCCTCGCCCGAACGTCACGGGGCGATGACCGGCATCATGAAGGCACAGATCGACTGGATCCCCTTGTCGATAGGGACGGTGCGGCCGACGCAGGGCAAGACGCTGGCGGTCATGCAGGTTTCGGGCGGATCGCAGAATTTCAATGCCGTCAACCAGATGCGCATATCGCGGAGCTGGATGCGGCTGATCGCACCTTGACAGGTCTGGGGTTTTGGCGATCCCGGGACGACTCGAACGCCCAACATCCTGATTAGAAGGTCACTGTTCTACGTCCCTAACCGCTTGTAAACGAAGCAGTTCGGATCGCGTTTTTCCTTACTATGCAATTGTGATGCAATTGGCGCACCGCGCGGCCCCTGAAGGACTCGAACCCTCGGCCGTCCGCTTAGAAGGCGGATGCTCTATCCAGCTGAGCTAAGGAGCCTGCGGTGCACACCGCACGTTTAAACGACGAGCCGCCTGTGGGCAAGATCATCCATTTGCTTTTCTTCATCAGACGCTTGACCGTTGGGCAACGGTTCGCCAACGTCAGAACCATGGGAACC
>JBBQYB010000175.1:0-5615 GCA_038209095.1 Rhodobacterales bacterium | reverse complement strand
ATTGCCGGAGTTTCGCGCGCTGGCCCGACAGGCGTTCCTGTTCATTCCCATCGTGATCCTGATCGGCGCGCTGTTCTTCGGGTATTCGGTGATCCGGGCCGGGACCCTGTCCATGGCCGCGGCCGCGGTGGTAAGCTGGCTAACGCCCTACCGCATGGGGCCGCACGCGATCCTTTATGCGCTGGAGATCGCGGCCAAGATGTCGCTGCAGCTCGTGGCCGTCTGTGCGGCGGCGGGCATCATTGTCGGCGTCATCGCCCTGACCGGCGTGGGCGGGCGGCTGTCGGGGGTTCTGGGGGCGCTGGCGGGCCAGAGCCAGTTCCTCGCGCTCTTCTTTGCGATGTGCGTCGCCATTGTGCTCGGCATGGGGATGCCGACCACGGCGGCCTATACCGTCGCGGCGAGCGTACTGGCGCCCGGGCTGATCCGCCTTGGGATAGAGCCGCTGACGGCGCATTTCTTCATCTTCTACTACGCGGTGATGTCGGCGATCACGCCGCCCGTGGCGTTGGCGGCCTATGCGGGGGCGGCCATCGCGCAGTCCGATCCGATGAAGACCAGCGTCGAGAGCTTCAAGATCGGGCTCGCGGCCTTCGTCGTGCCCTTCATGTTCTTCTATTCTGACGCGCTCCTAATGCAGGGGTCGTGGTTCGAAGTCCTGCATGTCTTCGTGACCGCGTGTTTTGGTGTGTTTTTGTTGTCGAGTGCGGTGCAGGGCTGGTTCTTCGGGCTGCTGGGGCCCGTGTTGCGTGCGGTGCTCCTCGTTGCTGCCCTTTCGATGATCGCGGGCGGCTGGACCAGCGATCTGATCGGACTTGTGGCAGCGGCGGGCGTCTATGTGGCGCGTCGGCGCGGGCTGAACCCGGCCGGGATCGCGCACGGACCGGATTAAGCGGTCTCGCAAGGGGGAAGACGGGATGTTCTACGGTCAACCGGAGGGGACGGGGTTCGAGAGCCACGCCCCTTCGTTCAACGCCTGCCTGATTGGCCATGCGCGGGTCGAGCGGCTCTGGACGGGCGCGCGCTGGTCCGAGGGTCCGGCCTGGTTCGCGGCGGGGCGGTATCTGATCTGGTCGGACATCCCCAACGACCGGATGCTGCGCTTTGACGCCTGCGACGGCAACGTCTCGGTGTTCCGCGCGCCCTCGATGAACTCGAACGGCAACACCGTGGACCGGCAGGGGCGTCTGGTGACCTGCGAGCATCGCGGGCGGCGCGTCACCCGGACCGAGCCCGACGGCACGATCACGGTTCTCGCGGACAGCCATGACGGCAAACGGCTGAATTCGCCGAACGACGTTGTGGTGAAATCCGACGGCTCGATCTGGTTCACCGACCCGCCCTACGGCATCCTGACGGACTACGAGGGCGTGCAGGCCGAAAGCGAGATCGGGGCCAATCACGTCTATCGTATCGACGGCCAGACGGGGGAGGTGACCATCGTCGCGGACGATTTCGACAAGCCCAACGGGCTTGCCTTTTCGCCCGACGAGAAGACGCTCTATATCGCCGACACCGGGGTCTCCCACAATCCGGACGGTCCGCGGCACATCCGGGCATTCGCCGTGTCGCCGGACGGAGCGAGCCTCTCGGGCGGAGATGTCTTCGCCACCTGCACGGAGGGTCTCTTCGACGGGTTCCGGCTTGACACGCAGGGCCAGATCTGGACGAGCGCCGGGGACGGCGTGCATTGCTACACTCCCGACGGGGCGCTGATCGGCAAGGTCCGGGTCCCGGAGGTGGTGGCCAACGTGTGCTTCGGCGGAAAGGCCCTCAACCGCCTCTTCATCTGCGGCACGACATCGCTCTATTCGGTCTATCTCGCGGTCCGCGGCGTCAGTCCCGTAGGCTGAGCCGCGGGGACGGCGCTGCCTTCAACCGATCTTGCCGGTGATGTAGTCCTCGGTCTGCTTGTGCTTGGGGGCGGAGAAGATGTCCTCCGTTCGCCCCTCCTCGATCAGCTTGCCAAGGTGGAAGAACGCGGTCTGCTGGCTGACGCGGGCGGCCTGTTGCATGGAATGCGTGACGATGATGATCGTGAAGTTGGCGCGCAACTCGTCGATCAGCTCCTCGACGATGGCCGTGGCGATGGGATCGAGTGCGGAACACGGCTCGTCCATCAGGACGACCTCGGGCCGGGTCGCGATCGCGCGGGCGATGCAGAGGCGCTGCTGCTGGCCGCCGGATAGGCCGGTGCCGGGTTCGTTGAGGCGGTCCTTGACCTCGCTCCAGAGGCCCGCGCGCTTGATCGAGCTCACGACGATCTCGTCGAGCTCGGTCTTGTTGCGCGTCATGCCGTGGATCTTGGGGCCGTAGGCCACGTTCTCGTAGATCGACTTCGGAAAGGGGTTCGGCTTCTGGAAGACCATGCCGACGCGGGCGCGCAATTCCACGACATCTATACGAGGATCGTAGATGTTCATGTCGTCGAGGAAGATGTCGCCGCCGACCTTGGCGATGGGGATCGTGTCGTTCATGCGGTTGATGCAGCGCAGGAACGTGGACTTGCCGCAGCCGGACGGCCCGATGAACGCGGTGACCCGGCGGGGGGCCACATCGATGGAGACGTCGAACAGGGCCTGTTTGTCGCCGTAGTGTACGGTCACGTTCTTTGTCCGAACCTTTGCCGGAGCCTGGGTGCCGCTGGCCGCGCTGTCGATGTGCCGGACGCCGTCCTTGGGGTTGAATGTAAGCTTGTCGTCCACAATCGTCATCTCGAATGCTCCCTCGTCTCTACCATGTCCGCTCGAGCCGCTGGCGCAGGATGATCGCGATCGTGTTCATGATCAACAGGAACACGAGCAGCACGATGATCGCCCCCGAGGCGCGTTCGACGAAGGCGGGGTCCGCCCGCTGGGTGAAGTTGTAGACCTGGACCGGCAGGGCGGTGGCGGGATCGAACAGCCCGCCCGGCAGGGGGCCTGGAAAGTCGACCACGAAGGCCACCATGCCGATGAGGAGGAGGGGTGCGGTCTCGCCCAAGGCCTGGGCCAGCCCGATGATGGTCCCGGTCAGGATGCCGGGGGCCGCGAGCGGCAGGGTGTGGTGAAAGATCGCCTGCATCTTGGAGGCCCCGACGCCGAGGGCCGCCTCCTTGATCGAGGGCGGCACCGACTTGATCGCGGCCCGGGTAGAGATGATGATCGTGGGCAAGGTCATCAGCGTGAGCACCAGACCGCCGACGATGGGGGCCGATACGGGCAGGTTCACGAAGTTGATGAAGAACGCGAGGCCGAGGATGCCGAAGACGATGGAAGGCACCGCCGCGAGGTTCGAGATGTTGACCTCGATCACGTCTGTGATCCAGTTTTTCGGCGCGAATTCCTCGAGGTAGATCGAGGCCGCGACCCCGATGGGAAGGGCGAGCACCAGGACGATGAGCATCATGTAGGCCGACCCGATCAGCGCGACGCCGAGGCCCGCGGCCTCCGGCCGGTTCTCCGAGGCGTCCGGATTGGTCAGGAACGCGAGGTTGAGACGCCGCTCCAGCAGGCCGAGTTCCCGGAGCTGATCGGCGGCATTGAGCTGTGCGGGATCGACCCGCGTGTCGCCCATCGAGCTCTCGCGGGTGATGTGGCCCTTGATGTACTGGTCGATCCGCCCCGTGGTGAGGAATTCGAACGGCACCGTCTCGCCGATCTGATCGGGGTTTGCGAGCACGTAGTTGCGCAGGTTCGCGCCGGCGGCCTCCGACACCATGCCCGCGAGGAGTTGCGGCGTGATCCCCGGCGCCGAACCCGCCTGGAGTTCCGAGGCGAGATCCGTCAACGACTCCTGGATCAGCGGCGCATAGGAGAACGTCAGAATCTTGCGGATCTCTTCGGGGTCCCGGGCTCCCGTCGGGTCGAGCACGGCCGGATCGAGGAAGATCTCTGCCTGGATGAAGGTCTGCGTGAACGCGGGCAATCCGCGCGCCAGAACCGAGCCGAGAAGGACCACCACGGCCGTGATCGCGATGCAGATCGACGCGAGACCGTACATGCGGAACCGCTTTTCGGAGGCATAGCGGCGGCGGGTATGGGCCGCGCGCGCCTCGGACGTGGCGGCGGGGATCGTGGCGGTCAGATCGGTCATTCGTACTGCTCCCGGTAGCGGCGCACGATATAGAGGGCGAGCACGTTCATCCCGAGCGTCAGCACGAAGAGCGTGATCCCGAGCGCGAAGGCCACGAGCGTCTCGGGCGAGGTGAAATCGGTGTCGCCGGTCAGCTGGCTCACGATCTTGACGGTGATGGTTGTCATGGCCTCGAACGGGTTCAGCGAAAGCTGGGCCGCGGCCCCGGCCCCGAGGACCACGATCATCGTCTCGCCGATGGCGCGCGACGCCGCAAGCAGGATGGCTCCAACGATCCCCGGCAGGGCCGCGGGCACGATCACGCGCAGGATGGTCTCGGACTGGGTGGCCCCGAGGCCGAGCGAGCCTTCGCGCATCGCCCGGGGCACGGCGGTGATGATGTCGTCCGACAGGGACGAGACGAACGGAATGAGCATGATGCCCATCACCAGCCCCGCCGTCATGACCGAGGCGGACGAACTGCCGAGACCGGTGGGCTCGGCGAAATAGTCGCGCAGGATCGGACCCACGGTGATGAGCGCGAAGAGGCCGTAGACGATGGTGGGGATCCCCGCGAGCACCTCGATGGCCGGCTTAGCGGCACGGCGCAGCCCGGCCGAGGCGTATTGCGTGAGATAGATCGCGACGAAGAGGCCGATGGGCACCGCGACCGTCAGCGCGATGAAGCTCACGTAGAGCGTGCCCCAGAGCAACGGCAGGATGCCGAGCTGGCTCGTGCCCTGGAAGGCCGGAGACCAGACCGAGCCGAACAGAAAATCCGTCCAATTGTACTGGGTGAAGAAGCGTGCGGTCTCGAAGACCAGAGACAGCACGATCGCGACCGTCGTGAAGATTGCGAGCGACGACGCGAGCGTCAGGAGCCCGAGGATCATGATCTCGACGAGGTTCCGGGCCCGGAATTGCGGCGTGATCCGGACGTAGACCAGCGCGGAGGCGGCGACGGCCAGCCCAACCGAGCCGAGACCCACGACCCAGGGGTTGCCCGCGAAGGGCAGGAGCGTCGCGACGAAGTTCAGCAGAACGTACGTAGCAAGACCCGCGAGCAGGGCCCCCATGCCGACCGCGACGCCGTGATACTGCGTGCGCGAGTGCAGCGCGGTCACGTCGCCCCCCGCCGCGGCACGCGCGCGAACGCGGCCCATCAGGAAACCCGACACGGTCAGAACGGCGAGGAGGGCGAACAGAATACCGCTCGACATGAATCGATTCCCGAAATGTGAAATGCGCCCCCGCGCGCGGCGGGGACGCAGGCGTTCAGATGGCGATTACATCGACGGGTTCATCGTTTCTTCGTTCGCGATCTTCGACTGGGTCTCGGCGAGGGCGGGGTCGGAGACGAGACCGTAGGTGGCGAGCGGGCCGCTCGGGCCGGCCACCGCGTCGGAGACGAAGAACTCGGCGTATTCCTTCAGGCCCGGCACGACGCCGATATGCGCCTTCTTGAGGTAGAAATAGAGCGGACGCGAGACGGGATATTCGCCGGAGGCGATCGTCTCGGTCGAGGGGGCCACACCGCCCATGGTCGCGACCTTGAGCGTGTT
>JBBQYB010000174.1:0-5617 GCA_038209095.1 Rhodobacterales bacterium | reverse complement strand
GCGTCATAGAGCGGCTGCATGTAGGGATCGACCTTCTCCTTCATGTCGCCCGGCAGGAACCCGAGCCGCTCGCCCGCCTCCACCGCCGGACGGCTGAGGATGATCCGGTCCACATGCCCCTCGATGAACATCGCGACCCCGGCCGCCACCGCCAGATAGGTCTTGCCCGTCCCCGCCGGCCCGATGCCGAACACCAGCTCGTGCCGAAACAGCCGGCGCACATACTCCTTCTGGGCGTCGGTGCGCGGCTCCACCACCTTCTTGCGCGTCCGGATCTCCAGCGGCTCGCCCGCGAACATGTCGAGCTGCCCCCGCGCCTGCGGGCGGTCGGGGTGGGGCGTCAGCCGGATCACCGCATCGACCTCGGCGGGCGTCACGGGCCGCCCCTGCTCCAGCCGCGCATAAAGCGCGTTCAGCACCCGCGTCGCCTCGGCCTGCGACGCCGCCTCGCCGTGCAGCATCAGCTGGTTGCCCCGCCGGGTTATGGCAAGCCCCAGGCGCTGCTCGATCAGCGCAAGGTTCCGGTCCAGCTCGCCACACAGATCGATCAGCAGGCGGTTGTCGGGAAATTGTACGAACTGGTCGGACGACATGTCCGAACGCGCGGCGGGGATAGGGGCGTTGGGCGCCAATGGGCCTCCGGGGCTGCGCGCTGAGTCGCGTCCCCCGACGTTGCCCCACTCGCCGCCGGCGTTCAAGCATCAGCTGACCAAATCGGCCGCCCGCCGCCTCAGCCGTCCATCCACGCCGCGGCCAGCACGAAGGCGGGCACGGGCGCCACCGCCAGCGACACGCTCGTCAGGAACTCGCGCAAATCCAGGAGACGGCTGGCACCCGTCACCAGCGATATGCCGCCCCCGCCCCCGAGCACCGTGTTGCCGGGCGTGTTGATCAGCAGCGCCAGCGTGACCCGCCGGTGCCGGATCAGCCAGGGCAGCCACCGCGTCGGCACCCGTTCCATCAGCACGGCCGCACGCCCCTCGCTCGTCAGGGCCCGGCTCTCCTCCATCAGCCCCGCAGTCCGCGCCAGCCCGAGCCGGAGCGCCAGCGCCTGGAGCCGCGCCTCGGGCACCAGCCGCCCCACCCCGTAAGACAGCGTCAGCGCCGCCACCGTCGCGAGATAGACCGGCCCCGCCGCCTCGGCCCCGAGCACCAGGATCAGCATGAAACCGATCTCCGCCCCCGGCACGAACGGCACCGCGATGAGCAGGACATAGATGATCAGGATCCAGTAGATCAGCCCGCCGTCCAGCAGGGCCTCGCGCGCGACGTGTCGCGCATCGAGGATCGCCCCCACCTGGGCCCCGACGGTATTGCCACCGAACACGAGCACCGCCAGAACTCCGAAACCCGCGAGCCCCAGCCCCCAGCCCGCATTGATCCCGCGTCTCAGACCCCCGTCCCCCGTGCGGCTGCGTCCCGGACCATGCGCATCACCCCCGAGCCCAATTTGCCGTCGCCTCGATCCCCCCGAGGACGACCGACTATCACATCAGGTCATCGCGCTGGATACCCCTGACGGACCGCTTCGGACAGCCCCACTCAGGCCGCCTCGGCCGCCAGCGAGTTGCGCCAGGACGCGGTGATCCGCGCGAGCACGACGCGCCCGATCATCTCCGCCCCGCCGTCCAGGTGCACCGCGTGGAAATGCGGCGACTTGCCCGCCATCTGCCCCGGATCGCGCCCCGCCTTCTCGACCAGCACCGGCAGGATCCGACCCACCATGCTCTCCTGAAACGCCGCCTGCTGGCGCGCGAGCAGCGCCTGCAACCGCTGGAGCCGCTCGGAGGCCACCTCCGCCGGCACGCCCGGCCGGTCCGCCGCAGGCGTCCCGGGACGCGGCGAATAGGCGAACGAATAGGCCTGCGCATAGCCCACCGCCTCGACCAGCGCGAGCGTCTCTGCGAAATCCGTCTCGGTCTCGCCTGGAAAGCCCACGATGAAATCCCCCGACAGCGCCATGTCGGGCCGCACCGCCCGGATCCGCGCGATCAGCCGCAGATACGCCTCCGATGTGTGCCGCCGGTTCATCGCCTTCAGCATCCGGTCCGATCCCGACTGCACCGGCAGGTGCAAGAACGGCATCAGGGCCGCGACCTCGCCGTGGGCCGCGATCAGATCCTCGCCCATGTCGTTCGGATGCGACGTGGTATAGCGCAGCCGCACCAGCCCCTCGATCCGCGCCAGCCGCCGGATCAGAGCGCCAAGCCCCACGCCCTCCGGATCGCGGTAGGCGTTCACGTTCTGGCCGAGCAGCGTGATCTCGCGCACCCCGCGCGCCACCAACGCTTGCGCCTCCGCCTCGATCCGCCCGGCCGGGCGCGACACTTCGGCGCCCCGGGTATAGGGCACCACGCAGAACGCGCAGAACTTGTCGCATCCCTCCTGCACGGTCAGGAACGCGCTCGGGCCGCGCGGTGCGGTCGAGCCCTTCGGCAGATGATCGAACTTGTCCTCGGGCGGAAACTCCGTCTCGAGCACCCGCGCGCCTTTTGCCACCCGCTCGAGCATCTCGGGCAGCCGGTGGTAGGCCTGCGGGCCCACCACCAGATCGACCATCGGCGCGCGCGCCAGCATCTCGGCGCCCTCGGCCTGCGCCACGCAGCCCGCCACGCCGATCCGCAGGCCGGGCCGTGCTGCCTTCAGCTTGCGCAGCCGGCCGAGCTCAGAATAGACCTTCTCCGCCGCCTTCTCGCGGATGTGGCAGGTGTTGAGCAGGATGAGATCCGCATCCTCCGCGACGGGCGTCTCGACATAGCCCTGCGCGCCCAGCGCGTCGCGCATGCGCTCGCTGTCATAGACGTTCATCTGGCAGCCGTAGGTCTTGACGAACAGCTTCCTGGGCGCGGTCATGGCATCCCCCAAACGCAATGGGCGCGCACCCTGCGGCGCGCGCCCCTGCCGTACCAATCGCCTTTTCGGCGCGCAAGCGGCCTTATTTGGCCCGCGGCTTGCGCCCGAGGCCGATCTTCTTCGCCAGCTCCTGGCGCTTGAGCGCGTAATTCGGCGCCACCATGGGATACTCCGGCTTCAGCCCCCATTTCGCCCGATAATCCTCCGGCGTCATGTTGTAGGAGGTCATCAGGTGGCGCTTGAGCATCTTCAGCTTCTTGCCGTCCTCCAGACAAACGATGTAATCGTCCGTCACGGATTTCTTGATCGGCACGGCCGGCGTCAATTCGATGGAGGTCGTCTCCTCGCCCGCGGCGAGTTCCGACAGCTTCGAAAATACCGATTGTATCAACTCCGAAAGCTCGCCGTGCACGACAGAATTGTTCGCGACATGTGCCGACACGATTTCGGTGGTCAAGGCGAGGATCTCCCCGCGCCCAATTGTCTGGTCTTCCGTCATTTGGCCTCATCCTTCGCATGCGAAAGTCTTACGCAAGGCGTCGACCCGCTTACAGATTGAATCGTCGTATGCGCAGCCAGTTTTTTGTCGTTCTTGGCTCGCGGCACTTGAGTGGACAATATTTACATGGACGGGACTTTGCAAGGCTTCCAAACAAATGAAATGAAAAAATTCATCAAAGCAGTTGCGATAAGCGCAAAGTCGCCACTCTCGTTATATTGATCGAGGCAAGATCCGGCGAAAAGGTCGCGATGGCCACGATCCGCTTGCGGGCGTCTGGTCTTTGTCCGATCGATGGTGCACCCCCTGCCCCAATGTGTCGCTCCCGAGCCAGGCCGATGTCCCCACCGTCTTCGCATCTCCGGGCCTTCCACCGCCTCAACCTCTACGCGGGTGCGGCCTCCGTCGGTGTGGCCGCGACCCTCGTGGCGCTCAAGCTCTGGGCGCTCGGCGAGACCGGCGCGCTCAGCGTCGCGGCCTCGCTCGCGGACAGTGCCCTCGATCTGGTGGCCTCGCTCGCCGCCCTCATGGGCATCCGCTACGCGGCCAAGCCGCCCGACGACGATCATTCCTTCGGCCATACCTCCATCGAGGATCTCGTGGCCCTCGGCCAGGCGCTCATCGTCACCGCCTCCGCCGGGCTCATCGGCTGGACGGCCCTCTCGCGGCTTGGCACCCCTCCGGCGCTCGCCTCCGAGGATGTCGGGATCGCGGTCATGCTGTTCTCGCTCGCCCTCACCGCAGGTCTCGTGCTCTGGCAGACCCATGTCGCCCGCCGCACCGGATCGAAGATCGTCGCGGCCGACCGGCTGCATTACCTGTCGGATCTCTGGCCCAATCTCGGGGCGATGATCGCCCTCTATGGCGCGTCGCGGTTTGGCCTGCTCTGGCTCGATCCGGTTCTGGCGCTTCTCGCCTGCGGGCTCCTGCTTTCAGGGGCGCGGCGCATCGGGATCGATGCCTGGGACGCGCTGATGGACCGACAGGCCTCGGACCCGGACATCGCGCGCATCGAGCGTCTGCTGCGCGCCACCCCGGGCGTCTTGGGCTTTCACGACCTGCGCACCCGCACCGCCGGCGCGCGTCTGTTCGTTCAGGTCCATGTCGAACTCGACGGAGACCTGCCCCTGCGCGATGCCCATGCCATCGCCGCGCACCTCAAGCGGGCCCTCATCGCGGAGCTGCCCCAGGCGGACGTCATCATCCACCAGGATCCCGTCTGATCCACTCCCACCACACCAAGGCGCGTCTCGCACGACGTTTACACTTTTATTGATATATTACATTGGTTTAGATAGCGTCACATCGTGTGACGCCAAAAATCGCCTCTCTAGCGGCTCGCGATACGGCGGGCGATCGACTGGAGATCCCTGAAGACCCCGTAGCGTTCGGCGTGGACCGCGGCCACGGCCGCACCTTCCGGCCGGTACCGCGCCGAGAAGGCCGACATCGCCCCCATCGCGGTCGCGGCATCCGGATGGACCCCGCCCGCGATGGCCCCGAGCATCGCAGCCCCCAGGAGAACCGGCTCCTCCGACTGCGGTGCGGCCACTTCCTTGCCCGTCGCATCGGCGAGGATCTGGCGGATCAGCGGGCTGCGCCCGGCCCCGCCGCTGATGACGATCCGCTCGACGGGGGCACCGGCCTCCGCCTGCGCGTCCATGATCTGGCGCAGGCCGTAGCCGATCCCGCACAGCCCCGCAACATGGAGGCCAATCAGGCTCTCGAGGTCCCGCTCCATCCCGAGCCCCGCCACCACCGCCCGCGTCTGAGGATCCGCAAAGGGCGCACGGTTGCCGAGAAACTCCGGCACGACATGCAGCCCCTCCACCAGCCGCAAAACGTCCTCGGGCGATCCCGCGCTCGCGGCCCTGTCCACCAGCCAGTCGGGCAGGGCCATGTCGTCCTGGGCGGCGCGTTCACGCGCCTCCGGGGCGAAGGGATGGAAATCGATCAGGTGATCGATGGCCGCACCCGCCACCGACTGCCCGCCCTCGTTCAGCCAGAAGCCGGGCACCATCGCCGATCGGAACGGTCCCCAGACGCCGGCAACGAACACCGGCTCGCGCGTTGTCGTCATCGTGCAGGACAAGGTCCCGAAGATATACCCGAGATTGGCCTCCGCTCCGCCGCCCCCACCGATCCGAGGCCGCCAGCATGGGCATCGATCAACCCGGCCCCGACCGGAATGCCAGCTGCGAGCCCGAAATCCCCCGCCGCCGCTGCACTCAGCCCGGCCCCGAGTGCCGCCCCCGCCTCGACGAT
>JBBQYB010000173.1:0-5703 GCA_038209095.1 Rhodobacterales bacterium | reverse complement strand
ATGATCATATCGACCGTCCTTCCCCCCGCACAAAAACGCCTTCCGCACACACCGCGACGTGCAGTGCAGCCAAGGATGACGGGCGGGGTCAAACTGCTCTCGACGGGGACGGCGCATGGGTGGAAGGGTAGCGGGGACGCGAGGTTCCGTCAATGGGGTGCCTGGCACCCTTTGTTTGGCAGTCGACCCACGTGGCGCCGACGGCTGACGCCGTGCGCAGGGCGCTCAGGAAAGGCAAGGCGAGCGCGTGGCGGCGGTACGGCTGGTTCTTCGAGAAGGCCGATGGCCAGCGCATGCGCCAAAAGGACCGCGACCTCGACCACGACCTGACCACCGCCGAGGACGAGGCCGCCCAGGAGGAGGACGCCGCGAAGATCGAGGCCCGATCGCCGCGCGCGCGCAAGGCGGCGAAGAAGGCTGCGCGCTTGGCCGAGCGGAAGATCGTCGAGGCGCTGGGCCGCGTTCTCATGACCAGCGGCGATGCTGGCAGCGGCGCGGTCGGTACGTGGTCGCACCCGTCGGGTATGACGCTGCGGGTGCTCAAGCTGTCGCCGCGGATGGTGGTCGAGCTCGACCGCGTGAACGTCGCGCTGGTCGAGAAGCTGGTCCTCCACCGAACCGGCTACGACCCCGCGATCCGCTCGCTGTCCGTCAGGGTCGGCAAGGACGGCCACCGGCGCGACCGATGCCAAATCAAGATGGACGCCGACGCCGACACGCTGGGCTGGATCATGGAGGGTTACCGCCGGGACACCGACGCGAGGTGGGCGGGCGCCGGCCACCACGTCTACAAGCTCACGACCTTCGTCATCCGGAAGAAGGCGAACGCCGCGCGGCGCGCGAGGAAGGCGTGATCGCCGTGCAGCGGCCCATCGTCGCCGCCCGCCGCGCCAGCCGGCGCAGCTCGCGGCCGAGCCAACGAGGATCGCCCCATGACCGCGGCAGCGCGTCGTCGTCGAGCAGCGCCAGCAGGGCGCGGACGGTGGGCGACGCCGCAGCCAGAGGCGACAACTTCGCGCGCGCCCACGCCATCCGCTCCTCGACGTGGGGCGAGATCGGCCGGTGGCCGTGGGTGAAGACCTCGGCGCGCAGCAGGCCCGCGACCATCGCCAGGGCGAGCCGCGCGGCGTCGAGGTCGCGCCGGCAGGCGTCGATGGTGCGGTGGCTGGACGGCGATGATGGGTCGACGGGCATGGCTGCCGTCATGTCGCGCGGCGGCGCCGGCGCAGCGGCCGCCCCGAACGGCAGCAGGGCGGACAACACGGTGGCATCATGACCGTTCGCTCAACGACCTCGCCGACACCAGTTACCTGAAGGTGGACTTCTCGAATCCGCGTTGGACGAGTGAGCGTGCATACACCGCGACCTCGTTCTCGACCGAGCGGTCATAGCTCAGCGAGACGAGATTCGGCCGGTTGAGCTCATTATGGCCCTGGAACGTGATGTAACCACCGAGGCCGCTGAGGTACGCGGTCATGATGTCGCAGTTGCCGGTAGCACCGACGACCAGGTCGCCAGGCGTGAACCACATGCGGAATGCCGGCTCGGCAAGTTCGTGGATTCGCGCCACCGCCTCCTGACAGGTGAACTGGGATTCGCCGCAGTTGAGGAGGCTGTCAAAGACGAGGGCGGGGAAGTCGATGTCGCCTATCTCAGCTCGGTCGAACGCCACGCGGGGGTCGGAGAAACCGAAGGGACAACGAAGACACCGGTCGGCATCCCCGTCGTACAAAAGCAGCGCACTGCCGGCGGCGGGGTGGTACCAGTAGTTCAGGCGAGTAGCGGTCGTCGCCACCAAGACCGCCTTGCGAATGATGCTCTCGTCCAATCCCGCAGGCATGGAGATGTTTTCGGCGAGCCCACCTCTGTAGCGCTCGGTCAACGGGATGATCTCCTCAGGAGCCACCACGGAGATGTCGCCGGCGATCACGCCGACACCATGCAGCCGCAATACGTCGGCATAGCCCCCGCCAATGGCGAAACCGCACAGGCGTTCAGCCGACAGAATACGCTGGGGATCGACGGGCTCGTGATGTTTGCGGATGCGGCGATAGTGCCCCATGGCAGGCGGCACGTTCGTCACGGCCGGTCACGATCCCGCGCCAGCGCGAGGATCTGCTCGAGGAGTGCCTGCTCGGTCTTCGCTCCAGGGCTCCTGGTGAACACGCCAGTCGCACCTGCCGTCGAACAAGCGTGACGCGCCTCGGCATCGTCCGCATCGCCATAGACAAGGATCGGTGTCTTTGCCATCGGCTTGACGGATCGCATGGCGCGGATGAGGGCGGGGACACTACCGCCGGTCATCTTCGCCTCGATCAACACCACGTCTGGGAAGACGATGATGTCCGGCTCTGAATATCCACTGATGATCGAGCTGGCGGTTGGGTAGCCGTATACGGCCCCTACGGTCTTGACCACGGGTGACTGTTCGAGCATCGAGTACAGCACGTCGATGTCGCTGTCTTCATTGGCAAAGATCTCTACGCGCATGGGGCAGCCCTACGGGACATTCTCAATGGTACGGCGGATGACGACCTTGCCATCGACCTTTGCCATGATCGAGATCTTCGCAGGAATGGACGGGTGGGATCCGTAGATGGGCAATACGACGTACTCAACCTCCTTGCCTTCGCGGACCAGTCGGCTGACATCCCGCTCGATCGCGCGCATCTCAACCTGATTGACGCGCTTGTACAGCGGCACCAGGTTTTCGCGGATGCCCTTTCCTCCGAACTCCTTGGCGATGAGGTGCCCTCGATTGAGTTCTCCAGAGATGATGCGCTGAGCATCGACTCCGGGGAAGTCGAGCGTGGACGGACTGGTGCCGATCTTCGCGTCGATCAGTTCCTTGTGGATGAAGGCCCTGGCCTCGCCCTCGACGCGGCGCGAAGTCTGGTTCAGCAATGCGTACTTGATGCGGCGCTCGAAGCGCAGCAGGGCCTCTGCTCCGAACAGGAAGGACCCGCGCACGATTGCGGCCGAGCTGCTCAAGGCAGGGCACGTGATCTTCACCGTCGCCATGACCTTGGCGAACTTCGCCGACGCAGCCCGCAGCCCTGCTCCGCCGAGCGGGATCGACACGTAGAACGTGATCGCCTTGCCAGCAAAGACGCCGGCGTTGTACATGTCGCCGCGCAATGCCGCCGACTGCATGTCCTCGAAGTGCCCGAAGAGCATCTTCTTGAACAGCGGTCCGCCCTCGATCTGGCTGAAGTCGGCGGTGGCCACGAACTCCGCGAGTTCCAGCAGGCCCTTGATGATCTCCCAAGGGTTCACCGTCTCGTTGATCTGCTGGCCAGTTCCCACCGCGAAGCCGCCTGAGAACTTCCCGAGGTCCTGGAAGCTGCGCGGGCCGATCCAGGTCCAGCCGCCCTCCGTCCTGCCGCCGCGCGCCTCGCGCATCGCCGCGCGTACAGCCGCCCGTTCGGCCTCGGCCAGCGCCAGCGTCGCGTCGACCGCCTCACTACGCGCAAGCGCAGCCTCGGCCTCGAAGTTCAGGTACTCCCACTGGCTCTCGTCCAGCCGGACGAGGTACTTCGACGGATCGCGCCGGTTGGCAACTCCACCAAGCACGCCCGCCACGAGGCGCAGCTTCGCGCCGCCCGTAAGGACGGTGTTCTCGTTGACGATCTGCGACCCCGGCTCATCCGATGTGTTCGGGATGCGCCGCACGACCACCCGCCGCAGCCGCTCGCCCGCGGCGTCGGTGATGTCGACCTCCACGTCTCCGCCGGCGTCCTCCTCGACCACCACCGGCGGATCGCCCGTGCCGCCACCGGTTGAGTCGAACTTCACCGGGAAGCCTCCGAGGGCACGGTTACCCGTCGCCTTGACCTCGAAGAACAGCGGCTCCGAACGGTATTCACCACCTGACCTAGTCAGCGTGATCGCATGCGTGGTGCCCTGGTCGGTCGTGACGTTCACGGTCTTCGTGGGGACCGTCGCTCCCGGCAGCTGCATGACGATGCGCTTGGCTCGCGGCTGCGGAAGGAGGTCGGCCATTGGCAGGCGCCGGTAGTGCTCCGTGTAACTGCCATCCGAGCCGTACCCGCTCGGCTGCGAGACCGCCGATTGGGTCACGAGCGGCGCCGAGTCGAACCCGGCGAGGGCAGTACCCGTCGACGGCGTCAGCACCGGCATGTTGGTGAAGCCGAGCGCTGGTACGGTGACGACGGCGGCTGGGCTGGTGAAGCCTGCTGCCTCGACAACTGTCAGGGAAACGCCCCCCGAGCCGGTGAACACCCTGGTCGCCGGCCCCGTCTCCGTCAGGTCCACGACCTGCCGGGGCGCGAAGGGCTTGTAGACCATCGCCTGGATGGTCTCTGTCACCGTCGGTGACAGCACGGTCGGCGATGACCACGCGACTTCGGCCGCCTGCGCGATGAACATGCCGGAGCCCGGCGCGGTCTCGATGAGCGTCCGTTCCTCCTCGCGGCCGAGGAATCTCACGACAACCGACATCGAGCCGCGGAGCGTCGTTGACCCCGGCGCCTGTCCGTGCACCTCTACCCTCCACGCGCTGTCGGCGCTGGCGTACACCGGGAAGGAGATGGGGCCGACTTCGTCGTCCGTCAGGGTGACGATTCCGGCCTGGGTCATCGGGACGACCGTGGCGCTGCCGCTGACGATGTCGGTCGCGGTTAGAGTCGCGTTCGTCCCCGCGACGGTGAACGCGTAGAGCAAGCGGCCAAAGACGTAGCCGTTCGGGTTGTCGAGAACCGTCGGTGACTCCGGGGGAGCCGCCGGCCGGGCAGCGTCTGCCGGCGCTGTGTACTCGCGCGCGATCACGGTCTCGTCGGCACCCTGGTTGCCGAAACCGTCGGTGCAGATCGCCGAGATGAGGCCATCTCGGGCAACTGCCACGGTACCTGAGAACGTGAAGTTCCCGGCTGAGCCTGATAGCCCGACGACCTGGCCGTTGACCTTCACCGTTGGCGCAGCGCCCGTGATCTCGTTAGCGAGGTCGCGGATGGTGCCACTGACAGCCACCTGGCGGTTGCCGGCATAGTCTGCGGCAGCGTCAACCGAGTAGCCGTCCCCTGGAGAGGCGATGCGCACCACCGGCTTGGACTGCTCGATGGTGAAGTTCTTGACCCACGTGTCAGCCGCGACGGTCCCGTCCTCATTGCGCTTCTGCTCTTGGAGGTCGACCCCGACCACCATCAGCGCCTCCTTCATGCGGTGGGCGCCGTTGGCCCCAGCGTACTGCTGACTCAGCTCATCGCTGTAGGCGTGCACCGCCCCAAACTTCACATCCACATCATAAAGGTCCGCGACAACCTTCGGCCCGATGACGCAGGTCAGCACCAGATCCTGCGCCAGCGTGCCATTCTGCTGCTGGGCCTCCAGACGCTGGCCGATGATGGCGATCTTGTCGTCCGCGCTGCCATCGGTGGGGATTGGCAGGGCGGTGCCGTCGGGTTTGACCAGAAACTTCGTGCGGTCGCTTCCGCCCTGGCGGAACCAGGTGTGCTGATTCTCGGGCTTGAAGCTGTCGGGGGTATGCTCCTGCTCGAGGAAGCCGCCGCTGATCCGCAGTTCGACGGTTTGCCCGGTGACGATGATATCGGGTTTCAGGCCGACCACGTTCAGCCAGCGGAAGCCGGCGGCTTGGGCATAGTCGGCGCCGCCGCGGCTGACGGTGCCGCTGACGGTGGACGGCGAACCGTCTTTCGGCGTGGCAATGGAACTGTAGGTCGGGCT
>JBBQYB010000172.1:0-5816 GCA_038209095.1 Rhodobacterales bacterium | reverse complement strand
GGCACGTTAACGTTTCAGGAGATGCACAGATGTCGCGAGTTCCCTGCGCCGGGATGGTCCCCGAGGCGCGCAGCCCTGCGCTGGACGAGGCGAGCCTCGACGAGGCGCGGTTTCTGGCCGCCCTGCGGCGCAGCGTGGAGGGGGCGCCGACATCGGCGGAGATCCGGCTCGCGGGCAAGGACGCGGACTGGGAGGCCCGGTACGGGCGCATCTGCGCGCGCTATCGCGGCTGAGGTCAGGCGGCGCCGATCTTCGGCTCGGTGCCGGCGCGCAGGCGGGCGATGTTGCCGCGGTGGCGCCACAGGATAAGAGCCGTCATCGCGAGACCGAGCCAGACCGAGCCCGGCGGGCCGAAGAGCGCGAGCCAGAGGGGTGCGCTGATGGCGGCGACGAGGGCCGCGAGGGACGAGATGCGAAAGAGGCGCGCCGTGACGGCCCAGGTGGCGCAGGCGAGCAGACCCGCG
The DNA here is from genome assembly GCA_038209095.1 of Rhodobacterales bacterium. Lineage (GTDB taxonomy): Bacteria > Pseudomonadota > Alphaproteobacteria > Rhodobacterales > Rhodobacteraceae > Amaricoccus. The sequence continues at coordinate 5,352 of JBBQYB010000172.1, read as the reverse complement.
GGCCAGGAGAGGGCAAGGAGCACGCCGAGGAAGGTGGCGACCCCCTTGCCGCCGCGGAACTTGAGCCAGACCGGATAGACGTGGCCGAGAAAGGCCGCGCCGCCCGCAAGGAGGGCGGCCGTGTCGCCGACGAGGGCCCGTGCGATCAGGACGGCGACGGCCCCCTTGAGGCCGTCGAGGGCGAGGGTCGCGGCGGCGGCGGACTTGTTGCCGGTGCGCAGGACGTTGGTGGCCCCGATGTTGCCCGAGCCGATCCCGCGCAGATCGCCCAGGCCGAACGCGCGGGTGATCAGGAGCCCGAAGGGGACGGAGCCCGCGAGATAGGCCAGAAGCACGGTGAGGCTGAGCGTCATCGGGTGTAGACCTCCCGGCCGGCGACGAAGGTGCGCAGGGTGCGGCCCTGCATCCGGCGCAGATCGTAGGGCGTGTTCTTCGATTTCGAGCGCAGGTCCGCGCGGTCGAGCACGAAGGGCGCGTCCGGATCGAAGAGCACGAGATCAGCGGGTGAGCCGGGCGCGAGGCGGCCCTGGGGCAGGCCGAGAAGGCGCGCGGGATTGAGGCTGAGCGCGCGCCAGAGGGCGGGGAGCGGCAGGCCCGCGTGGTGGAGTTGCATGGCGGCGGGCAGCAGCGTCTCGAGCCCCACGGCGCCGGAGGCCGCCTCCTCGAAGGGCAGGCGCTTCGATTCCTCGTCCTGGGGGGAGTGGAACGAGCCGAGCACGTCGATGAGCCCCTCGGTCAGGGCATCGACCATGGCCAGACGGTCGTCTTCGGACCGCAGGGGCGGGGTGAGCTTGAAGAAGGTGCGGTAATCGCCGACGTCGAATTCGTTCAGCGTGAGGTGGTGGATCGAGGCCCCGGCGGTGATGGGAAGGCCCGCGGCCTTCGCGCGGCGCAGGGCGGGCAGGCTGCGCGCGGTGCTGATCTGGTCGGCGTGATAGCGCACGCCGGTGGCCTCCGCGAGGGCGAGATCGCGCTCGAGCCCGATGCGCTCGGCCATGGGCGAGACCGACGGCAGGCCGAGTTGCGAGGCGTACTGGCCGGAGGTGGCGCAGGCCCCGGCCGAGAGGACCGGATCCTGCGGATGGCCGATCACCAGCGCACCGAGGCCCGCCGCATAGGTCATGCAGCGCTGGAAGACGCGGGCGTCGGCGACGGCGGCCGCATCGGTGAAGGCGATTGCGCCCGCGTCCATCAAGAAGCCGATTTCCGTCATCTCGCGGCCCGCGCGGCCCTTGGTGAGGGCCGCCATGGGCAGGACGCGGACGTCGCTCCCGGCGATGGCGCGGCGCAGGATGAACTCCAGCCGCTCGGGATCGTCGATGGGCGGATCGGTGTCGGGGCGGGTGACCATGGTGGTGACCCCGCCCGCGGCGGCGGCTGCCCCGCCGGTGCGAAAGCTCTCCTTGTGGCGCTCGCCGGGCTCGCCGATCTTGACGCCGATGTCGATGATGCCGGGAGCGAGGCATTTGCCGCCGCAGTCCTGGCCGGGGCGGGGGTCGTTGAAGATCTCGCGGATGAGGCCGTCCGCGAGGACGAGGCCGCCGGGACGGATGCTGTCGCCCTCGGGGTCGATCAGGCGGGCGTTGACGAGGGTGAGGCTCATGCGGCGCGGGCACGCAGGTTGCGCGCGAGCAGGTCCATCGCGGCCATGCGCACGGCCACACCCATCTCCACCTGCTCCTGGATGACGCTGACGTTGATGTCGTCGGCAAGGAGGCCGTCGATCTCGACGCCGCGGTTCATCGGGCCAGGGTGCATGACGATGGCGTCGGGTCTGGCATGGGCGAGCTTCTCCGGATCGAGACCAAAGCGGTGGTAGTATTCGCGCATCGACGGGATGAGGGCCCCGTCCATGCGTTCCTTCTGGAGGCGCAGCATCATCACGACGTCGGCGTCGCGCAGGCCCGTCCGCATGTCCTGGTGGACCTCGACGCCCCAGTTCCCGACCCCGGCGGGCATCAGGGTGGGGGGGCCGATGAGCCTTATGCGGTTCTCCATGCGGCCGAGGAGGAAGATGTTGGAGCGCGCTACGCGGCTGTGCGCGATGTCGCCGCAGATGGCCACGATGAGGCGCGAGAGGCGGCCCTTGCGCCGGCGGATGGTGAGCGCGTCGAGCAGGGCCTGGGTCGGGTGCTCGTGGCGGCCGTCGCCGGCGTTGAGCACCGCGCAGTTCACCTTGGAGGCGAGGAGGTTGACCGCGCCCGAGGAGGGGTGGCGGACCACGAGGAGATCGGGATGCATGGCGTTGAGGGTCATCGCGGTGTCGATGAGGGTCTCGCCCTTTTTGACCGAGCTGTGGCCCACGGCCATGTTCATCACGTCCGCGCCGAGGCGCTTGCCGGCCAGCTCGAAACTCGCCTGGGTGCGGGTGGAGGCTTCGAAGAACATGTTAATCTGGGTGAGCCCGCGCAGCGCGTCGGCGTGCTTGTCGGGCCGTCTGTTGAGGTCCACGTAGGTGTCAGCGAGATCGAGGATCGCCTCGATGTCCGACCGCGTCAGGCCTTCGATGCCGAGCAGGTGGCGGTGGGGATACACGCGGGCCTCCGGTGGGGTGGACGGCCTTCCGTATAACAGGCGCGCCCGGACCGGCAAGCCTCGGGCGGGGCTTGCGCCGGGGTGCGGAGAGGGGGAATGTAGGCCACATGGAGATGCCCTGGCCCGATCTGCTCGTCGACTGCGCGCCCGCGCCCAACCCGCGGCGCGTGCGGATCTTTCTGGCGGAGAAGGGCGTGACGCTGCCGGTGGAACAGGTCGACATCATGGCCGGGGCGCAATTCGCGGCGCACAGGGCGCGGGTGGGCGTGCACCACGTGCCGGCGCTGCGCCTGTCGGACGGGCGGTGGCTGACGGAGACGGTCGCGATCTGCCGGTATGTCGAAGGGCTGTGGCCGGAGCCGAACCTGATGGGGTTCGATCCGCTGGAGGCCGCGGAGATCGAGATGTGGAACCGCAGGCTGGAGTTCGAGGTGCTGGGGCCGATCGCGGCCGTTCTGCGCCACGGCAATCCGCGGATGGCGGTGATGGAGCGCCAGTGCCCGGGATGGGCGGAGGCGAACCGGCCGCGGGTGCTGGAGGGTCTGGCGTGGCTCGATGCGCGGCTCGGGGCGTCGCCCTTCGTGGCAGGCGGGCGGTTCACCATCGCGGACATCACGGCGCTGGCGGCGGTGGATTTCCTGCGACCGACGCGGATTGCGGTACCGGAGGCCTGCACGGCGCTCAGCGCCTGGCGATCGGGTCTCGAGGCGCGGCCCTCGGTGCGGGCGTGAGCCGGGGCGCGGATCTCGCGATGCTCGCCTGGCAGGTCGACTGCGGGGTGGACGAGGCGATCGCGGAGGGGCCGGTTGATCGGTTCGACCGCGTGCCCGTGGCGGTCCCGGAGGTGCGGACGGAGGTCCGGGCGGAGGTGGCGGATGCGGAGCCGTCGGTTGTGCGGATCGCTTCGGCCTGCGGGGATCTGGCGGCGCTGCGCGCGGCGCTGGCGGCGTTCGAGGGCTGTGCGCTGAAGCGCGGTGCGAAGAACCTGGTCTTCGCGGACGGGCATCCCGGGGCGCGGGTGATGATCGTGGGCGAGGCACCGGGGCGGGACGAGGACCTGGCGGGGCTGCCGTTCGTCGGGCGGTCGGGGCAGTTGCTCGACCTCATGCTGGCGGCGGTGGGGCTGTCGCGGGGGGCGGAGGAGGCGGCCGCGGCGGTCTACATCACCAACGTGCTGCCGTGGCGGCCGCCGGCGAACCGCGACCCGACGCGCGAGGAGGTGGCGATGATGCGGCCGTTTCTGATGCGCCACATCGAACTGGTCGCGCCGGAGGTGCTGGTGGTGATGGGCAATGCGGCGGCGCGGGCGGTGCTCGGGACACCGGTCGGGATCACGCAACTGCGCGGGGTCTGGGCGGAGGCAGAAGGGGTGGCGGTGCTGCCGATGTTCCATCCCGCGGCGCTGTTGCGCGACGGTTTGAAGAAGCGCGAGGCCTGGGCGGATCTGCTGGCGCTGCGCGCGCGACTGGATGCAGGTGCTTCGTGACGGCGCGGGAATTCCTGCCGGTGCGGATCGCGGTGCTGACGGTGTCGGACACGCGGGGGATCGCGGAGGATCGGTCGGGCGACGTGCTGGTGGCGCGGCTGACGGAGGCGGGGCACGTGCTGGCGGACCGGGCGATCTGTCGCGACGAGCAGCCGGAAATCGTGGAGCGGCTGCGGGGCTGGATCGGGGATCCGGGCGTGGATGTGGTGATCTCGACCGGGGGCACGGGACTGACCGGGCGGGACGTGACGGTGGAGGCGCATGAGGCGGTCTACGAGAAGGTCGTGCCGGCGTTCGGGGTGCTGTTCACAATGCTGTCCCATGCAAAGATCGGCACCTCGGCGGTGCAGAGCCGCGCCTGCGCGGGGGTGGCGGGGGGCACGTATCTGTTCGCGCTTCCCGGATCGCCGTCGGCTTGCCGCGACGCCTGGGACGGCATCTTGGGGCCGCAGCTCGACTACCGGCACAAGCCGTGCAATTTCGTGGAGATCCTGCCGCGGCTGGAGGAGCATCGGCGACGGAAGTGACGCGGAGTTTGGTTTGTCCACACGTGGACAAACCGGCAAGGCCATGTTATTGCACGAAAAGCCGGATTTTCTTCATGATTATGCAACCTGTATTAACAGTCATTCTGGCCAAAAAACGACCTTGAGCGCCGACCATCAGGTGAAGATGCGCGCGCCCTGTTCGTCGATCACTTGCCGGGCCTTGGCGAGCGTCGCCTCGGTCGCCATGTCCTCGCTGTCGAAGGTGTCGGCGCGGATCAGGAGATGCGATTTCACGGTGCCGTCGATTTCCTTTTCGATCCGGCCGCTGAGGCGCCATTTCCCGCTCTCCTTGGCGGGCTCGGGATAGATCTGGAAGTCCTTGTAGGTTTCGGGCTCGACCTGCTTGGGGTCAGGGGTGGCCCCGCCGCCGAAGAGGCGGGAGAGGATGGACATGTGGTGCTGCTCCGTTCGTTTCGGTGTCGAGGACGCGTGTTCGATCCAGCGTAGTATCGTGGCTCAGGGTGTGTAGACAGCCCGCTCGGGATCCGCCAAGCATTAGCGACAAAACGACTGGAATCGGTTGAGTCCGTATTTTATAACACTTAGCTGTCCCGTCGAAGCCGCGATTTACACACACATGTTCCATTTTAACTGGAAAGCGGCCAACGTTTCAATCGCGGGGGAGCCAGCCCTGTGCATTTCTAGCTGGCACGTCTGAACCCAATTTCGTCAGATGATCAGTGATTTTTTCTTCAAAATGGGGTGCCCATCCGTCCCAGTTCATTTCATAGCAGTTTTTGCATACTGAGAACTGATATCTCGGAACGTATTTACCAGCATACA
>JBBQYB010000171.1:0-5840 GCA_038209095.1 Rhodobacterales bacterium | reverse complement strand
CTGGCGTCGCCACTACAACACGGTCAGGCCCCACAGCGCCTTGGGATACCGGCCGCCAGCGCCCAAGAGCATCGTCACGATAGACCGAAGGCCGACCATGCACTAACATTCAAACTGGACCACCCGATGGGGGCATTCCAGCAATCCGCGCGCGGTGAGCACCGCAGGCGCCATGGGGCTCATGCAGATCATGCCCGGCACCTGGGCCGAGTTGCGCGCAGCTTATGGGTTTGGCGATGATCCCTTCGATCGACGCGACAACATCCTGGCCGGTACCGCTTATCTGCGACAGATGTACGACCGGTTCGGGTCACCCGGCTTTCTCGCGGCCTACAATGCCGGGCCTGCGCGCTACCAAGAGCACCTTGATACCGGGCGCGCCCTGCCGCTTGAAACTCGCAATTACCTCGCCATCCTCGCGCCACTCATCGCCGATGGAACCGACGTCGCGCGAGCAGTGAACAACCCGCAGAGGACGCAGGACTGGCGCGACGCCCCGCTGTTCGCGGCAACGGCTGAGGCGGGTCAGACCCCCGGCGATGATGCGCAACGGATTGCGTCAGACGCGTCTCGAAACGGCATCTTCGTGCCTCTCAGCCAGAGGCGAACGCCATGATCCGCGGAATCGCACCATGGCGAGGTCTGGAAAGCCCGGGCGCAGAAATGTGCCGGAGAGGGTCGACGCGCAGGGTCTCAATAGAAAGAGCGCGAGATAAAAGAGGTGCCGCAAGCAGACCTCAAGCTGTTGTTTCTCTGCGAGGATTTGCGCGGCACATCCAAGCTGCATGCCGCAGGACTTCTTCTAGAGATATGATATATTTTAGTTTTTCAAGCGGTAGCTGGTCGTGAAAGCGAGTGCAGCCATGACCCGGCGCGACAATGACCTGCGCATCCGCCCCGGGCGTATCCGCGACGGCGGCAGGACCTCGAAGCAACCGACACGTTTCGTCAACGAGGTCATGCGAGCTGCGCGGAAATCCGGAAATACCGGCTATCGCATCGGCGCGGGCAGCACGCGCTCCGGCAACACCTCTTTTGGACGCGGACGGTTTGCCCGAACCGCCAAAGGTCTGACCCGCACGTCCCGACGCGTCGTCGTGAAGGCCCGCGTCGTGCGCCACCAAGGCAAGCGTTTTCGCTCCGCGCCCATGGCCAAGCATCTCGGCTACCTGCAGCGCGATGGCGTCGGTCAGGACGGGCGCGACGCCGACTTGTTCGGGTGTGAACGCGATGAACTCGACCGGGGCGGATTTGCGGCGCGCTGCGAAGAGGACCGGCATCATTTCCGGTTTATCATCTCGCCGGAAGACGCGGGCGATCTCGAGGATCTGCGCGCCTTCACCCGGGATCTGATGGCCCGAGCCGAACGGGATCTCGGCACAACACTCAACTGGGTCGCAGTCGATCACTGGAACACCGACAACCCACATGTCCACATCCTGGTGCGCGGAAAGGCCGACGATGGGCGGGACCTTGTGATCTCGCGCGACTACATCAGCCGGGGGTTTCGCGCGCGCGCGGAAGACCTCGTGCAACTGGAGCTGGGCCCCCGCAGCGCGCGCGAGATTTCCAATGCGCTGGAAACGCAGGTCACAGCGGAGCGCTGGACCGATCTCGACCGCGGCCTGCGATCCCTGGCGGACGATCATGCCGGCATCGCCGACCTGCGGCGCGGAACGCCGGACCCCCGCGATCCGGGGCTCCGCCGCTTGATGATCGGCCGCGCCCAGAAACTGGAGAGGCTCGGGCTGGCCGAACAAATCGCCCCTGCCGTCTGGGAGTTGAAACCGAATGCCGAAGACACTCTGCGCGAGCTCGGGATGCGCGGCGACATTATCAAACGGATGCACCGGGTCATGGGTGCCGAGCGCCACCGCGCGGCGGGTGATTTCGCCATCGAAGGCACGCCCACCGCACCGATCCTCGGGCGGCTCATGGAACGCGGCTTTCATGACGACCACGCCGGGACCGGCTACGCGATTATCGACGGTGTTGACGGTCGTGTTCACCACCTGCGCTTCCGGGATCTCGATGCGACCGGCGACACGCCACAAGGTGGTATCGTCGAAACCCGGCTCTGGACAGGGAAGACGGACGGGACAGCGCAACTGTCGCTTGTCGGTCGTTCCGATCTGCCGCTTGCCGCACAGATCGAGGCCGATGGCGCGACCTGGCTCGACCGCCTGCATCTTGCCCGGGACCGCGCACCGTTGAGCGGCGCCGGGTTTGGCGCGGAGGTTCGCCACGCGTTGGAGCAGCGTGCGGATCATTTGGTCGCCGAAGGCCTCGCCCGACGGCAAGGTCAGCGGGTTACCTTTGCCCGCGATCTGCTGGCCACCCTGCGCAAACGCGAACTGGACGCCATCGCTCAAGACCTCAGCACACAAACCGGCCTCCCCCGTTACAAGCCGACTGAGGGCGAGCCCGTCGCAGGGACGTTTCGCCAACGCCTCGATCTCGCATCTGGCCGCTTCGCCATGATCGACGATGGCCTTGGATTCTCGCTCGTCCCCTGGACCCCACAACTCGAACGTCATCTCGGCCAGACCGTCACGGGCACGATGACGCCCTGCGGAGGGATCGATTGGAGCCTCGGGCGCAAGCGCGGGCTGAGCCTCTGAGCAGAAAGGACATCACCATGAGCCGTCAGGACACGTCATCGGCCACCAAGATCCTCTGGGGCCAGATCCTCATCGTCAGCATCGTGGCGCTGCTCTTCGTCTGGGCAGCGACGCAGTGGGTCGCGTTTCGTCTGGGGTTCCAACCCCAGCTCGGCGCGCCTCTCACCGCCCTGTTCGGCCTGCCGATCTACCGCCCGTGGCAGGTCTTCACCTGGTGGTACTGGTACGACGCCTACGCGCCCCGCGTCTTCATGGAAGGGGCCGCAATCGCCGGCGCAGGCGGGATCGCCGCCATTGCCGTCGCGATATTGCTGTCGGTCCTGCGGGCGCGCGAGGCGAGCGACGTGACGACCTATGGCTCGGCCAGATGGGCAGGCCTCAAGGATATCACCGCCGCCGGACTATTCGCGGAAGACGGGGTCGTGCTCGGCCGCCTCGACAAGCGCTACCTCCGGCATGACGGCCCGGAACACGTGCTGTGCTTCGCGCCCACCCGCTCCGGTAAGGGCGTCGGCCTGGTGATCCCAAGCCTGCTGACCTGGCCCGGCTCCGCGATTGTCCACGACATCAAGGGCGAAAACTGGCAGCTGACGTCCGGATGGCGGGCGCGGTTCGGGCGTGTCCTACTGTTCGATCCGACCAATGCGGCCAGCGCCGCCTACAATCCGCTGCTCGAAGTCCGCCGCGGCGAGCGCGAGGTGCGGGTAGTGCAAAACATCGCGGATATCCTCGTCGATCCCGAAGGCCAGCTCGAGCGGCGGAACCATTGGGAGAAGACCAGCCATTCCCTTCTGGTCGGCGCGATCCTGCATGTTCTCTATGCCGAGAAGGACAAGACACTGGCAGGCGTCGCCGCCATCCTGTCAGATCCTCGGCGTCCCATCGCCGCCACACTGACTGCAATGATGCGAACTGCCCATCTCGGAGATCGCCCGCATCCCGTTGTCGCTCAAGCCGCTCGCGAGCTGCTGAACAAATCCGAGAACGAACGCTCCGGCGTCCTGTCCACCGCCATGTCCTTCCTCAGTCTCTACCGCGACCCCGTGATCGCCGCCGTGACCCGGCGCTGCGACTGGCGGATCGATGATCTGATCTCGGATGCGCGGCCGCTCACCCTCTACCTCGTAGTACCCCCGTCGGACATTTCCCGCACGAAACCGCTGGTCCGGCTGATCCTGAACCAGATCGGCCGCCGCCTGACGGAAGAATTGCACAACACCAACCGCAAGCACCGCCTTCTGTTCATGCTCGACGAGTTCCCCGCCCTCGGCCGTCTCGACTTCTTTGAAAGCCAACTGGCCTTCATGGCGGGCTACGGTCTCAAGGCCTTCCTGATCGCCCAATCGCTGAACCAGATCGAAAAGGCCTATGGCCAGAACAATGCCATCCTGGACAACTGTCATGTCCGCGTCGCCTTCGCCACCAATGACGAGCGCACGGCAAAGCGCCTGTCCGACGCCCTCGGCACCACGACCGAACTGCGGGCGATGAAGAACTATGCCGGCAATCGGCTGTCACCCTGGCTCGGGCATCTGATGATCTCGCGCCAGGAAACCGCGCGCGCCTTGCTGACCCCAGGCGAGATCATGCAGTTGCCATCCGACGACGAAATCATACTTGTGTCGGGCGCGGCGACGATCCGGGCACAAAAAGTGCGGTACTTTCGCGACGCGCAACTGACGGCGAGAATCCAAAAGCCGCCTATCGTCGGAGGATCTGCACCCGTCAGCGCTGTGGAAACCGACGATTGGAGCAATCTTCAACCGATCGCACCGCTACAGGAAGCTGGCAGGAAAGAACCCGCTGACGATGCAGATGGCGGCATCCGACAAGAACCTGAGATCCCCGAGCATGAAGATGTGGCACCTGAGTTGCCGTTCCCGCGCGAGGAATTCGCGGCCCTCGAAGACGAACCTGACGACGAGGCCCAACGCGCCCACGCCATGCAGACCCGCTTCCGCAACGTCGCGCGTCAAGCAGCCCTCAATCCCGACGACGGAATTGAACTGTGAGGTGACGCCGTGAAAAAAGCCAAGATCACCGCCTATGTCGACCCAGCCCTCTTCGACGAAATCGACGCACTGGCGGGGCGACGACGCGTTCCCAAAACCCAGATCATCGAGGCGGCATTGGCGTCGTTCCTTTTACCCGACAGCGCAGAACAGAGCGAGGCCGCGATCGTCCGGAGGCTCGACCGCCTGACGCGATCGCTCGAACGGCTGGAACGCGACCAAGAGATCACGACCGAGGCGCTGGCGCTGTTCGTCCGCTTCTGGCTGACGACGACTCCACCCTTGCCGGATGACACCTACGCGGCCGCCAAAGCAAAGGGCAAGGAGCGGTATGGCGGGTTTGTTCAGACGCTGGCACGCCGGTTGGCGAAGGGGTCGACCCTCACAAAAGAACTTTCACAGGACGTATCAGCCTCCATGGAGTAAGGGTTTGCCGAGACACCAGTCGTCTTTCGCGCGTCCCAAACGAGCAAAGCGGTCGTTCCCAGCATCCGTTATCAACGTGAGTTGTGCGGACAAAGTTGGCTTTCGCTGCTGCTGCGCCAAAGTCTGCTCTTCCTGATCTATGATAAAATGAGTCCAGGTCTTTTGAGGTAATACACCGTTGATGCCGTGCGTCATCGAAGGAAAAACTCGTGAGCCACGTGTCATGTTGATAGAAACTCAAGGAACCACAGAATGAAATGCAGCCTCGCCGCAATCGTACTCTGCTCAATCTCCGCCACTGCCGCGGGCTGACATCGATCTCAGCGGTCCGGAGTTCAATTTCGTTCGCTCGATCCGCGTCTATGACGTGCGCTATGCGACGCAGCGCGAGTCCGGGCGCGATGGCGACTGCAATCGAACGGCTGTGGTTTCTCTCGGGACCTACGGAACCCAAGGTGAATTCTCCTGTAGCGCCTCGTCTCCAAGCGCCCTGCCCGACGCGCATGTCGGTCTCGAGGGGTGGGGAGAACACTGCCCGAGCATCTGGCATCGCTCGGCGTTCGTTGATTGGCGGGACTACGGGGGAAACTACGGTTTCGAACAGGCGAATTTACTGACTCAGTGGGATTTCCCAGTGGCAGCAATTTGAGTATCGCTGCGATGGACTCGCTGTTGCTTGTGACCACCAGCCGATAATCGGTCTCAACAACGAACAAATGTCAAATTAGCTACACGGCCAAATCATTGCACACCACGCCGGCACAGAGGCCGTCCACAGCAT
>JBBQYB010000170.1:0-5842 GCA_038209095.1 Rhodobacterales bacterium | reverse complement strand
TCTTCTGCGCGTCGACCTCCGCAGCCTGGGACTGTGCGGCCTTGCGCCCGTCCCGCCGCGCCTGGCGCAAGGCGGTCACGAGGCTGTCGAGCGTGCCCGGCAAGTCCCCGAGGAGCGGAGCGGTCACCTGCGTGAGGCAGGCATCGGGCGAGCGGGATTCGAGTACCGCGCGCAAGCTGCGGGTCAGCCGACCGGCCGGCACCGTCCCGAACCGGTGCGCTGCCAGCCAGACGAGGCCGGCCCCGGCCGCGCCCGCTGCCCCCGCGGCGACGGGTCCTGCGAACCGGGAGGCCGCCGCGACGAGGACGAAGCATGCGGCCGCTAGCCCCGCGAAAAGCACCGCGACGCTGGCGCGCGACGTCATGGGGCCTCAGGCGCCGGTCACGGGCATGTAGCGCCGCACCCGGTCGATCACGTCGCGGGTCGAGAACGGCTTGGTGATATAGTCGTCGGCCCCCATGGCGAGACCCTTTTCGCGCTCGATGGCACGCCCGCGCGCGGTGAGCATGATGATGCGCACGTGCCGCCAGGCGGGATTGGCCCGCACGGTCTGGCAGACGTCGTAGCCGTCGCGCTTGGGCAGCATGATGTCGAGCAGCATGACGTCGGGCGCGCGCTCGCCGAGCGCGTCCAAGGCACTCTCGCCGTCCCGGGCCACGCGCACCTCGAAGCCCTGCTGTTTCATGAGATATTCGAGCGACAGCGCGATGTTCGGTTCGTCATCCACCACCAGCACGGATCCGATCGTCATGGTATTCCCCCTTGACGATCTCTCGGGCACCGGTCCCGGGCCGTCCTGGGGCAAAAGTTATGTCACTCCGCGACACAATGCCACCCAAAAGCACGACCGGGGCCTGCGATCCCTATAGCAGCCGGGTCAGAGCCTGGGGCAGGCGCGGCCCGTTCAGCGACATCACCCGGTAGAGAAGGCCATAGATCAGCACGGTGGCGAAAAAGAATAGCGCGCTGAGAAAGGTGTTGTCGTAGCTTATCGCCACGAAGGCGGTCGTGATCAGCGGCATGAGCCAGGTGACCACGCTGGTCGCAGGGTTGCGCAGGTGGCTGCGCGCGCTCGGCACGAGGCGGCGGGCATAGCGGCGGTGGGCGAGCATGTGGAAATGCACCCGGTCGGGCGCGCCGACGCTGTGCCCGTCGCGCCGCGACTTGCGCCGCATGGAGGCCAGCGTCTCGATCACCGGATAGGCGCAGATCAAGAGGGCCGCCCAGGCCGAGACCTCCGGGTTGCGCGCCGGCAAAAGCACGCCGAGCCCCGCAAGCAGGAAACCGCAGAAATAGGCCCCGCCATCCCCGAGAAAAATCCAGCCGTAAGGGAAGTTTACGACGAAGAACCCGAGCAGCAGCGCCGCATAGACCAGCGCCAGCGCCATGACGAGCGTGTCGCCGACCTGATGCGCGACATAGGCGAAGGCGCAGAACATGATGATGAGGGCCCCCGCCGCGAGCCCGTTGAACCCGTCGATGATGTTGACGGCATTTGCGACGCCGCCCATCGCGAAGCCCGTGAAGAGGAGCGCCGCGACGGGCACGGCGAGCACCCAGTCGACCACGGGCAGGTCTACCTCGTTCATCGCATAGCCGGTCAGCAGCGCGAACAGCACGCCGGCTGCCATGGTCGTGAGAAGCCGGACGCGAACGGGGACGCGCTTTGTCACGTCCTCGGCGAGGCCGATCACCAGGGCAGGCACGCCCGCGGCCCCGATCAGGCCCCAGATCTCGCGCAGGGCCTCGGGCAGGGCCGGCCATAGCGCGACATAGCCCACGATGAGGCCCACTCCGCCGATGCGGGGCACGGGATGCGCGTGGAATTTCTGGATGCCCTCGACCCCGTCATGGCTCAGATGCCCGTGCCAGCGGTCCGTCAGGACGAGCGCCGCGCAGGTCAGCAGGGCCGCAAGGAACCCCACGACCGCCGGCAGGGCCAGGGTCGTTGCGGAAAACGTGGAGTCTATGCCGCTCATGGCCTCGGGGTCATGCCCGTTTGATATCTCTTTGCCGATATATAGCCGGTTGCTCCGCCGCTTGCGAGCGGTTTTGCCGCAGCGCGGCAGACGTCGCGCGCATCGTCGCAGAATTGCGCCGGCAGCCGCTTCAACGCCCGATCGCGGCGAGGTGCTGCGGGGCCTCCGAGCCAATGTTGCGTTCGCTCAGCCAGGCCGCGATCCGCCAGGCGAGGCTGCGCCAGGCGGGATCGTGGGCAGACCGTGGGCGCGGTCGGCCGGCACTTCGGTCTCCGCCCCGTAGGCCAGAGCGATGGACCACAGATCGCTGACCGGCACGAAGGCGTCGCTGTCTCCGAGCAGCGCGAGCATCGGCGTCCGGCGCGTCAGCGGCCAGGCCGGTCGATGGTGCCTTCGGCGCGGTCGATTAGGCCTCCCGGGCCGGGCGGGGCCGTGGCGCCGGCGTCGTCACCGGAGGGCTGCGGACCGGCCTGCGGGCTCGGCGCGCGCGTTCAGGCGGTCCCGAAGCAGGGCCATGGGATGGGCGCGCAGGGTCAGGCGCAGCGCCGTGTAATCGGCCACCACCGCCTCGCCCAGCGTCATGGGCGGCAGGACCACCGGCCCTTCGGGGGCCTCCTCCTCCAGGGCGGAGAAGAGCGGCAGCGGCGCGGGTCCCCTGAGCGCCCGGGTCCGCCAGAGCGCGGTGCGCCGGTCGATCCCCAGACCCGCGAAGACGTCCGCCTCCGCCAGCCGCTCCAGCGCCTGCGGCAAGACGCCGGCGCGCCGCCAGACGCTCTCGACGTCCGTATAGCCGTTGCCGCGCGCGGCGGCGATCCAAGACGCGTCGTCCTCGCGCAGGCCCTTAATCTGGCGAAACCCGAGCCGCAGCGCCCAGTCCCCCGACCCGTCGCCGTCCGGCTCGAGCGTATTGTCCCAGTAGCTCGCGTTGACGCAGACGGGGCGCACCGTGACGCCATGCGCGCGGGCGTCGCGCACGATCTGGGCGGGGGCGTAGAAGCCCATGGGCTGCGAGTTGAGGAGCGCGCAGGCGAAGACCGCCGGGTGATGGCACTTGAGCCAGGCCGAGGCATAGACCAGAAGCGCGAAACTCGCCGCGTGGCTTTCGGGGAAGCCGTATTCGCCGAAGCCCTCGATCTGGTTGAAGCAGCGCTCGGCGAACTCCGGCGGATAGCCGTTCACGGCCATGCCGGCGAGGAAGCGTTCGCGGAAGGTGTGGATCGTGCCGGTCTTCTTGAAGGTGGCGAGCGCCCGGCGCAGCCGGTCGGCCTCCTCCGGCGTGAAGCCCGCGCCGATGATGGCGATCTGCATCGCCTGTTCCTGGAACAGCGGCACGCCCAGCGTCTTGCCCAGAACCGCGCCCAGCGCGTCGGAGGGGAACTCCACCGTCTCCTCGCCCCGCCTGCGCCGCAGATAGGGGTGCACCATGTCGCCCTGGATCGGGCCGGGGCGCACGATGGCCACCTCGATCACGAGGTCGTAGAAACAGCGCGGCCGCATCCGGGGCAGGAAGTTCATCTGCGCCCGGCTCTCGACCTGGAACACCCCGAGGCTGTCGGCCTTGCACAGCATGTCGTAGACGGCCGGATCCTCCGCGGGCAGGGTCGCGAGGGTGTAGCGCCGCCCCATGTGCGCCGCGATCAGATCGAAGCCCTTGCGGATGCACGACAGCATGCCGAGGGCGAGGATGTCGACCTTGAGGATGCCCAGCGCGTCGATGTCGTCCTTGTCCCAGCAGATGAGGGTGCGGTCCTCCATTGCGGCGTTCTCCACGGGGCAGAGCTCGTCGAGGCGGCCCTCGGTGATGACGAAGCCGCCCACATGCTGGCTGAGATGCCGCGGAAAGCCGATGATCTCGTCGACCATTTGCAAGGTGAGCGCAAGGCGCGGGTCCTCCGCGTCGAGGCCCACTTCCGCGAGCCGCGTCGTGGGCAGGCTGGCCGTGCCCCAGCCCCAGACCTGGGACGACAGTGCGGCCACCGTGTCGCGCGACAGGCCCATGGCCGCCCCCACCTCGCGGATCGCGCGCTTGGAGCGGTAGTGGATCACGGTGGCGCAGAGCCCGGCACGGTGGCGGCCGTAGCGCTTGTAGATGTACTGGATGACCTCCTCGCGGCGTTCGTGCTCGAAATCGACGTCGATGTCGGGTGGCTCGTCGCGGGCCTCGGAGACGAAACGCTCGAAGACCATGGTGCCAATCTCGGGGGAGACGGAAGTGACGCCCAGCGCATAGCAGACCACGGAATTCGCCGCCGAGCCGCGGCCCTGGCACAAGATGCCCTGGCTGCGCGCGAAATCCACGATGTCGCTGACGGTCAGGAAATAGGGCGCATAGTTCAGCCGGCCGATCAGCGCGAGTTCGTGGTCGGCCTGCGCGCGCGCCTTGTCGGGCACGCCCGCCGGATAGCGCCAGCGCAGTCCGGCACTGGTCAGCCGCGCGAGCCTGGCCTGCGGATCCTCCCCCTCCCAGATCTCGCTGGGATACTCGTAGACCAGTTCGTCGAGCGAGAAGGCACAACTCGCCGCGATCTCGCCCGCGCGGTGGACCCAGTCCGCGTGACCCGCGAACAGGCGCAGCATCTCCGCTTCCGAGCGCAGCCGGCGTTCGGCGTTGGCGAGGGCGGCGCGGCCGATGGCGTCGATGCGCCGGCCCTCGCGGATGCAGGTCAGTACGTCCACCAGGCGCCGGCGCGCGGCATGGTGCATCATCGGCTCGGCGGAGGCCACGGGGGCGAGGCCGAGCTTCGCCGCGAGCCGCGCCAGCCGCTCGAACCGCGCCCCGTCCTGCCCGTCGTAGCGGGGGGCCGCCACCAGATGCAGATCGGGCAGATGGCGGGCCAGCGGGCGCGCCCGCGCCAGCCAGTCGGGTGCCACGCCACCCGCGGGCATGTGCAAAAGCAGGCGCACGCCCGCGAGGTCGTCGAGGTCCGGGGCCTCCAGCAGGCACGCGCCCTTGGTCGCCCGCCGCGCGCCGCGCGACAGCACGCGGCAGAGCCGCCCCCAGGCGGCGCGATCCCGCGGCAGGGCGGTCAGTTCCGTCCCGTCCACGAGCACCAGCCGCGCGGCGGGCAGCAGCCGGGCGGGCGCATCGCCGTCGCGGGCGATCTCGCGGCATTCAAGATGCGCGCGCACGACGCCCGCGACCGAATTGCGATCGGCGATCGCGAAGGCGGACAGGCCCAGTTCCGCGGCGCGGCGGGCGTATTCCTGCGGATGGCTGCCACCGGTCAGGAAGGTGAAGTTGGAGGTGGCGCAAAGCTCGGCGAAGGCCATGATCAGCCGATGTCCTCAAAAGCCAAGCAAGGCACTCCTGCATGTGATAGGATGTAGGCCCGCATCTCGGATCAGGGAGACCATCATGAGAATCGCAGTGGAAATCGACGACTATGCACGGCGCCTTCAGGCCGCGAGCGGCGACCGGGCGGAATACGAGGCGGCGCAGAAGGCCAGGGCCTGCGCGGCGCGCGGCGCGCGCGATGCGGCCGAGCAGTGGCGGCAGGTGCGCAAGACGCTCCGCCTGCTGCGCGGCCCGGGCGAGAGCTGACCAACCCCCCGACCCTGCAACCGCGCCTGCCGGACCGGGACCGGGATGTGACCGGACCCCGGCCGGCGGCAGTCCCGCAGGGCTCGTGGCGGATTTGGGGGTGATCGCTCACGCGAAGACGCCCTGGACGAACCAGCCGCTCTGGGCCTGGGAGCCGCGCGTCTCGTAGAGCCACAGCCGTGCGCCGTCCTCGGTCTCCACCCGCCAGTAGTCGCGCGGGCCCGACCGCCAGTCGGGATCGTCGAGCCACCATTCCGGCGCGATCCGCTCGGGACCGAAGGCCGCCGTCCGCCGCAGGGGCTTGCGCCGCCAGACGAACACC
>JBBQYB010000169.1:0-5846 GCA_038209095.1 Rhodobacterales bacterium | reverse complement strand
CGCCGGATCCTCAACACCGTCTCCAACACCAACATCCCGAACTCGCCGCCTGACATCCGCCAAGCCGCCACCGTTAGACATCAGGAATGAGGGGTCCTTATTCGACGCCGATCACACCGCTAACGGGGTCCCTTTTCCACGCCGATCCACACATTCTGCTTTCCCTCTCGGGACCGGTTGAACTTTGTTGATCGTCTCAGCTCGCCGCATTATGCTGGCGGAATTCATCCGCGATCGCTTCCGGCGTCGGACCCAGAACAGCACCGAGGGGCGCACGTCCCTGGCAGCTGACGTTGAACATTTCCTCGCCCGGGCTGCCGGGAACGACCGGCAACCACGAGCCCCGCAGCGGCGTCTCGCTGACGAAGGTTCCGTCCCGGCGATATCCCCGGCTTGAAACGCTACGGAAGGTCTCATCCACGCAGTTGAACTCATTGGCCGTCGCGCGATGTGAGACCGCGCTGTCATCCGGGAGTGCGGCGTTTGAAATAAGGTAGCTGGTGACAGAAGCGATATCGCCGGCCCGGCGGACAGAGCCCGTGTCCATCAGCATCAGCCTGAAGCCTTGGCGCGTCAGGACGGTGTAGGGGCCCTGCTGCGTCGGAACCGACCCGGCCGAACGCGGGCGCGATACCGTGTCCGAAACACTGAGGCTGTAGGGACCGGTTGCGTTTCCCTCGAGGCTATTGACCCGGATCGTCCACGCACTGCCGTCGCCTGCGAGGATCAGCCGGGAATTCAGCCCGCCGCCGCTGTCGTCGTCACCTCGGACAAATACGAAGGCCTCACATCCCCCACGTCCCAGCTGCAGGTAGCTGTCGAACGCAGTCGAAGCCTGATCGATGCGAAGCTCCTGGCCGCGCTGCGTCTGCAGGACGAAGCAGTCGTAGTGGCTGTCGTCTGGCAGCCCGGGATTGGCAAGTGCAAGTTCACCCTGCACGGTTTGGCCGGGTCGGATGGAGGTTTGCGCGGTCGCCGGCCCCGATCCTGCGACCAGGGCGAGCATGCAAGCCGTCAGTGTCAGCATGGAGGCGAACGGGTTCCAGCGGCAATCCCGAGGATGGCGGGCTCGTGTCCGGGACATGACGGTGGTGCCCCCCGTATTCGCGAACAGAGTAGCCGGCCTCGCGAAGGCGTCAGGGATCGAATGCGCCATGTCGTTTCTCTCCGTCGATCAGGAAGCTCGGAAGACTATGAGAAGCGCGGTTCAGTCCTGCATCTGACAAACGCCGACAGGTTTTGCAGACCGCGATTCCGGCGGCCGACCGGTCCGTTCGACTGCGGGCAGTTCCCGGGTCGCCTGACAGCGTCGCGCAAGGTCGATCAAATCTGTCCGTGTTTGTCAGATGCAGACCGGGCGTCCGGTTCCTACAGTCCCCGGGCAGGAGCGATCAGCGGCCCCACCGGACCGACGTGATCGCAAAACGTCCTGCCGGTCCCCGGCGTCGGGGTCCGGTCGTTTCCCCGCGCAACGTCGCCCCGGGGTCTGGCTGACCTCTTCAGCCGGGTCCCGGTCGTTGATTGTCCCCCTCCGAAAGGTCCAGACTCATGTCCCGCTTCCCCGCCCTCATCGCCCTCATGGCTGCAGTCTCCAGTCCGGCCCTCGCCCAGGATTGGCTCAGACCCGGCCAGACCGTGACAGGCGAACTGACGACATCGGACCCCACCCTGGACGATGGCAGTCACTACGACTGTTTTGTCGTCCCCACCCGACAGGGCCAACGCCTGCAGATCGATCAGACATCGGAGGCGTTCGACAGCTATCTCACGATCGGGGGGGGGATCTGTGAAGCCCTGATCGATCCTGAAAGCGATGACGATGGCGGCGGTGGCCTGAACTCCAGACTCATTCACGTTGGACGGAGCGTGTCGCTGACCATCCGGGTGAACAGCCTGGAGGCGGCGAAGACCGGTGCCTATCGACTCAGCGTCACGGAAATTTCGGGGGCAACGCCGACGCAGGGCAATTGACCGGTGTCGGCAACAAGTCCGGCTGAGGGGCCCGCGACGCTAGCTCAGGCATCATGCCAGCGCCTGGGCCAGGTCCTTGTGGGATTTCATGAGTTTCGCGCTAGCAATCATCGTGTCGCCGTCAGCCTCGGCGGGCATGGTAACCCTGAACTCGCCCGCTTGCAGCCACGCATCGATCAGGTTGCGGCCTGGCTTACCGCGAACGGATATTCACCGAGCAATATTACCGAAGCAGACGGCATTCTCCGCAGGACTGGCGCGGAAGATCAGTTGACCGAGTTCGAACGACGCTGTTCGCGCTAAGCGCCCCACTCCCTTGGGGACCGAGATCCAACCGTCTTCCTTGCCGCCCTCGCCGCAACCGCGGTCGTTTGGCGGCGTATCCTGACCCCGGTGTTCACCTGACAGCCCGCCTCCCCCGTCGATCAAACCTGTCCGTGTTTGTCAGATGCAGGCCCCGGATTTCGTTCTCATAGTCGTGCACGTGAGACCTGACCTTCAGAACAACAGGAGCCCGACATGAACCGCATTGGTTCGATGGATCGCCGTCAATTACTTGCAGCCGCCGTCGCCTCGACACTCGTGCCGGTGGGGCTGGCTGCCGCACCCTCCATCTCCATGGCGGCCGAACCTCGCATGCGCATCTCGAACGGCCGGGCCATCGCCGGCATCACCCGTGTCATGATCGGCAGCTTCGGTCTGAACTTCGTGACCGAACGCAAGGCCAGCGAGTCATCGGGGGGTGGCTTTCGCTCCCGGTTCGGCTCCTCGAGCGTCAACGTCCGGACGAACCTGACCGGACTGAGCCCCGACGACTACATCGCCGCTGCAGACGCCGCCTATGGAGCCGCCATCTCGGCCCTTGCTGGCCGCAACATCGAGGTCGTCGACAATGCCGGGCTGCTGGCCTCATTGCGACGTGAAGTGGCGCCGCAGCCCAATGGGGCAACTGACCAGTTCAGCGAAGGCGGAGGGTCCTCGGTCGAGATGGTGCGGTATGGCCCGACGCCGTTCGGTGGTTTCTATCCCCTCGATGGATGGGTCACCACCGGCGGCGGTTTCGCGGGCATCGCCAATATGGGCGCGCTGCGCGCCGGGCTGACGGCGACGACGCATCTCAGGCAGCAGGCGCGCGAGAACGGTATCGCGATCATCGGCCTTCTGTTGACGGTAAACCCGGTGAAGATGAGCGCCGATCAAAGGAATGGTTGGCGCGTCCCGGATGTCTTCGGCAACGGCGGCATGACGCGAACCACGACGATCAGCACGGAGACCGGGCTGTCGTCCAACCCTTACAAAACATGGCTGGACGTCTATCCCGTATCCGGCCGTCCGGGTCAGGTGTCGGTCGAGGGCGAGATCGGGGTCAGCGGCGGTATCGGCTCCCTGGACGACACGACGTCGGGTGCGTCCCGGGCAATCCAGGGCCTTGGAAACGTGCTCTCCAGCCCCCTTCTGGGCGGCAGCGGCCGCAGTTCCAACACCACGGATTATACCCTGAATGCGGACTCACCGTCCTACATCGCCGGTGTCGGTGCCCTGGGCTTTGACGTGATGAGCAAGTTGGCCGGCCCTTTGGGTTGAGAGTGCAGGTCGGCTCTGAAACGCCCCAAGCCCAACTTCACTGAGTGATTTGCTCCCCACAAACAGAAGCATCGGGCGTTGGCTCTGTCTGACGACATTGCGCCAGCCGCTCGGACGCGCAAGCCACCCGTGTTGGAAACCCGAATGAGCAACAGTCCCAAAAGCGCACTTTCCACCGGAGGCGCAGAAGCCCCCACAGACCACTGAGGGTTTGAACCCGCCCCGCATCGTCCCTCCGGATGATGCGGGAGGCGGGCGGGCTTCACCACTATCAACCGACGCAGGCGTGCTCAGCCTGGCGGATCATTCATCCGGAGTATCGCTTTGTCTTTTGCATATCCTTCCCGCCCATCCGGTCCGTCGCCCTTTTCAAGGCTTGGAAGATCACGATCCGCTCTTCGGTCCGTTCGGAAGGCTCTCGGCTCACTGCGTACTGTTCTCTGGGCTGTGATTGCCGCTCTGGCCCTGTCGCAGCCGGCGACTGCCCAGACGGCGAACGCGGTGTTCGAGCAGGGGCTCGACGCCTATGATCGAGGCGACTTCTCGCGTGCGGCGGTCCTGTTCCAGCAATCCTGCGACAACGGGGCCACCAACGCCTGCAGCAACCTAGCCGTGCTCTATATGACGGGTCAGGGCGTCGGCACGGATCCCGCGCGCGGGATCGCACTGTTCGACGCCGCCTGTCGTCTGGGCAGTTCGGAAGGGTGCGATAACGCGGCAACAGCGCGCCAACGCGCCGAGGTCGCCCGGTCCCGGTCACAGCCCGTTGCGACGGCCTCGACCCTTGAGGGGTCTGTTCAGGCCTGTCTTGATGGAAGTCAGGCTGATTGCGTGCGGGCCGGTCGGGCCTACACCTTGGGAGACGGCGTCGCCGCCGACCCTGCGGTCGCGCGACCACTCATGCTCCGCGCCTGTGACGGCGGGCACATGAATTCCTGCAGCTGGGTCGGCCTGAGCTTGGAGACGGGTGACGCCGGCCCTGCCGACCTGGCCCAAGCGGCGGTCTACTATGAGCGCGCATGCGACGGTAATATTCTCGTTGGCGGGTGTGGCAACCTCGGTCGGTTCTACGAACTCGCAGGGGACTACGCGCTCGCCTTGCCGGCCTATGCCCGCGCCTGCACCGACGACACGCTCGAATATTGTTGGTTGCAGGGCCAAGTCCTGCACCGGTTGGGCCGTATTTCCGAAGCCTTGCAGCTGCTGGAACGAAGCTGCGCCGCCGACATCGGCAGCGCCTGCGCCCTGCTGGGCTACACCGAGGCCGGCCGGGAGAATTGGGTGGCGTCCAGCGCAGCTTACGACAAGGCCTGCCGTCTGGGTGTGGAGGCCCAGTGCGCCTATGCCCGACAGCTGGCGGGCGATCTGGAGCGACGCCGGGCGTGGCATGCGGAACGCGCCGCCGAGCGCGCCGAGGTTACCCGGCTGATCCAGTCCGGGAATACCGCCGGCGCTGCCGACTATGCCGTCTATCAGCTCCGGTCCGGCCCACTGGCGCATGAGGTCGTGGAATCTGCGGTCCGCAGGAATGCCATGGGATCATTGAACACCCAGACGCTCTATGTGCTCGCCAGCTGGTTCCGGGATGGCGCGGTTGCTGGTGCCGTCTCCGCGGAACTGCGGGGCCGGGGCACGGGCCTGGAAGGCACGTTCGGGACCGGCACAAACCAGCCCGGTATGGCCGAGGCCCGCTGGCGTGCGGCCAACGGCGGAGGGACCAGCGCCTACAGCAGCTATCGACCCGAGCCGTCATCGACTCTGGCACCGCCGGTCTTGAGCTCGGCGGACGCGGCCTCTCAAACCCGTAGCAGATATCGGACCGCTCATTGTGAGATGGCCAATTCGCCGCGCAATTCGCCGGCCTGCCGTTAGCGCAACAAGCCGTCTGGATCGATGCGATCCTGTCGATGTTTGTCAGATGCACGCTGAGCGCTTCGGTCGGATAGTCCGGGACCAACAGGGCCGCCCCCGATCGTCATCGATGTTCCGTTGACGTCGATCCGAAAGGTCCTGCCCTGCTTCACCTTGTCCCTGCAAAAAGGAATTGTCTCATGACGCGCTGGCCGGCCCTTGTCGCCCTGATCGCCGTGGTCGCCTGTCCGGCCACCGCACAGACCGCCCTCCGTCCCGGCCAGACCGTGCAGGGCGAGCTGACGGCATCGGACCCCACCCTGGGCGATGGCAGCTATTTCGACTGCTTCACCATCCAGACCCGGCCCGGCCAGACCCTGCAAATCGACCAGGTCTCGGATGAATTCGACAGCTATCTGGCGGCCGGATCCGGATCCTGC
>JBBQYB010000168.1:0-5913 GCA_038209095.1 Rhodobacterales bacterium | reverse complement strand
GCTGCGGGGATCCGACGTGCCGGAGTTCCAGGACACCTATGGGTGGATCCTGGCGCGGCGGGGCGATACCGAGCAGGCCCTCACGTATCTGGAGCCGGCCGCGGCGGCGCTCGCCGAGGATCCGCTGGTCCAGTACCATCTGGGGATGGCCTATGTCGCCGCCGAGCGCTGGGCTGATGCGCGGAGGGTCCTCGGGGAGTCGGTCCGTCTGGCGGGGGAGGCCTCCGGGCTTGCGCAAATCGCCGCGGCCCGGGGCCTGTTGTCGGACCTCGATGCGAAAATCGCGGCCGAGCCCGTGCCTGCGGCTCCGGGCACGAACGGCTGAGCCGGGGTCGGCAAAGGCCCTGTTGATGGTATCGAGCGTCGGGCGAGGGGTGAACTGCTCGAAGGGGCCGGTCCGGAAAGTGACCTTTCACTTGTATTCGATGATCCGGGCGCGTCGCCCGAGCCAGCGGCGGCTGAGGTAACCGAGGACCCCGATCGCCTCCGGAATCTTGCCCAGGGTGAGGAAGAACCCGCGCTCCCATCCCGTGCGGCTCGACACGCCTTCGCGCAGGGCGATGCGCGCGACTTGAAGGGGCCAGGCAAGAAGGACGGCGAGGCCCGGCGGACCCAACAAGGTCGCAGCGATGCCGGCGATGGCCGGGACGCCGAGGCCCCAGACAAGTGCTCGCCGGGTATTCGAGACGCCGAACCGCTCGACGGAGGCTCCGTGCAGGGCGGCACCCTCGGCAAAGGCATGGCCCCCCCGCAGGCACCGGCGCCACCATTGGGAAAACCGCGAGAGGGCGGCGTCGTGCAGGGTCATCTCGTCCGCGATGCGCCAGATGCGCCAGCCGTCCCGGCGCAGGCGCAGGCACAGGTCGGGCTCCTCGCCGGCGATGAGGTTCGAGTTGAAGCCGCCGGCGGACTCGAAGGCGGACGCTCGCATTAGGGCATCGCCGCCACAGGCCCTTGCCTCGCCCACCGGGGTGTCCCATTCCCAGTCGCAGAGCCGGTTGTAGACGGAGGCCCCGGGGTACCGCTCGCGCCGACGTCCGCAGACGACGGCGATATCGGAATGGGTTGCGAGGAACCTGGTGGCGGCGTCGAGCCAGGACGGGTCGAGCTCGCAATCCCCGTCGATGAACTGGACGCAATCTATCGTTTGGAGTTTGCGCAGACATGCGAAGCCCTCGTTGCGGGCGCGCGCGGCGGTGAAAGGCCTGCTCGGGTCGAGCGAAACGGTGGCCGCGACCCCGGCCTGTGTAGCGCGGGTCAGGCTGTGATCGGTCGAACCGCTATCGACGTAGACGGTCCGGTCGAGGAGGCACCGAGGCAGACTTTCGAGGCAGCGCTCGAGACGCGTACCCTCGTTGCGCCCGATGACGACGACGCCTGTGCGCGAATGCGCCGTCATGTGCGAGGAGCCACAGGACGGCGTCGTTCCATCGGATCCTGCATCCGCAGGATGCGGGCCGGGACACCGCCCACGACGGCGAAAGGCGGGACGGAGCGGATCACGACAGCATTGGCGCCGATCATGGCACCCGTTCCGATGGTTATGTCGCCGAGGATCACCGCGCCCGCGCCAATTTCAACATTGTCCTCGATGATCGGCTTGGCGTTCAGATCGCGCAACGAGGCAATGCCCAAGGTCGTGTTCTGCCTGAGGATCACATCGGATCCGATGGACCTCGCGACGAGGATCATTCCGCCGAAATGTTCGAGCGTGACCCGGCGTCCGACCTGAACCGTATACGGCAGCATCATACCGCAGAAGACTTCGCAAGCCTTGAACATGATACGATAAGTCAGCGAGAGCGGTGCGCGCAGGAGCCACGGGGAAACGGACATACGCCAGTTTCCGAACCGGTGCCAGAAAAGGGTCCAGAAGCCCTGGCTGAAGGGATTGGAGCCTTGGGTCCGGAAATCCTCGCGCGCGAGACTCCAGAAGGAGAGTTCTGGTGGATTGCGATTCTGGCGGCCGTCCGGCAGCGGAGGGGCCTTCGCGCGATGCGTCCTTTCTTCTGCTGGCTCGGTCATGGCGGAGATACGGGCCGCCAAAGCGGTCGCACGACATGGGTGAAGAAGTCCTGCGAGAAGTGCTCGGGATAGGACGGCTGACGGCGTCGCAAGGCGCAGGTAGCTGCGTGGACCCAGGTTCCGCTCAGACGCGCGAGGGCGCAGAAACGGGCGTGCCGAGGTCCGCCGCTGGCCAGGAAATAGACCCGCCAGCTGTCATACCAATAGGAGGGGAGGCGGCTGGGCCGGTCGGCGCGGGTGTGCACGCCGGTGGACGCCCCTTCGAGGTGCCCGACACGGGCAAAGGGCGCGTACCAGGTTTGCCAACCACGTCGTGCGAGCCGGTGCATCAATTCGGTTTCCTCGAAATAAAGAAAGAACCGCCGGTCGAACGGACCTACGTGCCGGAGAGCCTCCAGCCGGAGCATCATTGCGGCACCTGCGACCCAGTCCACGGGTCCCGCGGGTTGATCGGGTGTCAGAGGCACACGCCAGCGCCAGGCAAGTCGGCTGATCGGACCGAAGCTTGCACCGCTCGCGAACTCGGAGATGAGGCTCGGGAAGCGGAATGCGGCGGTGACCGGTGTGTCGGTTTCGGCGGCGTCGATGCCGCAGCCTGCGACGGCGATGCGGGGATCTTGGTCCATCAGATCGGCCAGCTGGGTGATCGCGTCGGTCTTGAGGCGGGCGTCGGGGTTGAGGAGGAAGGCGTAGCGGGGACCGTCCGGCTGGTCGAGCAGGCGGGCGAGGACGAGGTTGTTGCCCCGACCGAAGCCGTGGTTTTCCGCCTCGAGGTAGAGTGTCACCGCGTCGCCCCACCGGTGGGTCTCAAGAGCGGACGTCAGAACCGCGCTGTCGTCTCCCGGAGAGGCGTTGTCAACGATGTGTACATGCACGGCCCGCGTGCGGGGTGGTTGCGAAAGCACGCTCCGGACCGCGGCGATGGTGAGCGCCGCGGTGTTGTAATTGACGATGATCACATGGACCGTCGTCCGGGCCGGGGCGGGCGTCGGGCTCCCGGTGTCGGGCCGGGACACGGATCGGTCGTCTGCGAACGCGGGTGTCGCCCCTTCGCGTTGACCACCTCCGAAGTTACGCGTCATGCGACTATACCTCTTGGACGCAAGCCTTCGGGTTTGCTTACCATTTTTAACAAAAGCTCTGGCGTCTCTGGGGTAAAGACTGTAGCATCTTTATTGAAGCGAATGTATGAATGGCATGCAGATTTCTGTACGGACCTAGCGTTGTTTTGTGCTGAACAAGTTTAGTCTCAGGAATGTCGATGCACCGTGTTTTCTGGTTGATTGTTAATGGAGAACGCATCGGGGTTAATGTTGCCTCTCAGTCCGAACTTCTGAGTCGTATCGAGAAGAATTTTCGGATTGGCAAGGGTTTTGCCGTCGCGACGCTGAATCTCGACCATGCGGTGAAACTCAAGGATTCGGCTGAGTTCCGGCACGTCTACGGTCAGCACGAGTTCGTCGTGGCGGACGGCAACCCGGTCGTCTGGCTTTCGAAGCTTGCGAAGCGTGCGGTCTCTCTCGTGACGGGGTCCGATCTGGTCCTGCCGCTCGCGCGTCTGGCGGCGCAGGAAAAGGTGCCCGTGGCCCTGCTCGGGGCCAACGAGATCACGTTGGCGCGGGCAAGCATGCGGTTGCGCGAGAAGGTGCCGGGCCTGTCCGTGGTCGCGCGTCTGGCGCCGGGACAGGGATTCGATCCCTACGGCAACGAGGCAACCGACATGATCGCGCGGTTGCGGGCGTCCGGGGCGCGGCTGACCTATCTCGCCCTCGGGGCGGAGCGGCAGGAGGCCTTCGCGATCAGGTGTCGCGAAAGCATCCCGGACATGGGACTGGTGTCGATCGGCGCGGGGCTCGATTTCATCGCGGACAGCCAGTTCCGGGCCCCGCTCTGGATGCGCCGCCTGATGCTCGAGTGGCTGTGGCGCATGTTCACCGACCCGAAGCGGCTGGCGTGGCGGTATGTGCGGTGCGCTTGTTCCCTGCCTGGGCTGGTGGTGAGCGTGTTGCGCAATCCGCAGGACGGCCTGGTTTCGGGGACGAACGAGGGCCCGGCCGAAACCGCTCTCGGCACTGCCGGCTTCTGGGATGCGGGGCGTGGGCCGGACGTGCAGGAAGCGCCGTCCGACCTGCCTAATCAGGGAACCGGAACCTGAAGGCGGGGACGAGAGACGGCGCGGGCTCGGCCAGGCCCCGATTGGCGTTAACGCCTTTGCCGAAGATCGATGTCCGGTCTGCGGTCATCCTCGCGATCCTCGGGTTCGCGGCGCTGCCCCTGTTCTGGTACGGGCTCCTGGGGCTCCGCGTCGAATGGGCGCGACCGGAGTTTGGCTACGGTCCCTATGTGGCCCTGGCCGGGACCGTTTTGCTGGTCTGGCGGATGCGGATGCCGTTTCGGCCTGTGCTGCCCGGATCTGGGCGCTGGGTTGCGGTGGCGGGCCTCCTGAGCGCGCTCCTGATCGCAGCCCTTGGGAGCCTCGCCCGGATCGATGACGCGGTGTTCCTTGCGATGCTGATCTGGGGCTTTAGCCTGACCTGGCTGTGGCGTGGGTTTCGGGGCGCTCTGGTGCTGTGGCCCGGGTTCATCGTGCTCGGGCTGTCGTTTCCGCTGCCCGGGTTCCTTTACGCGCGGATCTTCGATCCGCTGCAGGCGCTCGCGAGCGGCATGGGGCTCGAGATCATCCGCATCGCGGGCGGACAGGCGACCCGGTCGGGAGCGACGCTGGAGTTCGTCAGCGGCATCCGGGATACGGCGGAGGCGACCGCGTCGCTGGCGGCGCTGGCCCCGACACTCGCCCTGGCCGTCGTCCTGGGCGGCCTCGGTCTGCGGCCGGGCTGGGCGGCGTGGATGTTCGGTCTCGCCGCGCTACCGCTGATCGTCGTTCTGACCGCATTCAGGGTCGCGGCCCTCGGGCTGGCTCCGGGGGCGGCGAGCCTCGGGCCGGTGGCGGCCCTGACCGGGCCGCTTGCGGCTTTTGCGGTCGCCTGCGCGGTCTCGGCCGGGGTTCTGGCAATCGCGCGCGCATGGACGCAGGAGGGTCACGCCCCCCTCCGGGCAGATGCCGAGCCTGCGAGCGGGCGCGGCGCTCTGCTGCCGGGGATGATCGCAGCCCTTGCGAGCGTGATCGTGGCGGCTGCGTTCGGATTGATGCCGACGCGCTCGGAGGGATCGATCGAGCGCGCGCCCTTCAGCTACTATCCTCCTGAGATCGCCGGCTGGTCCGGTACGCGCAGCGCGCTGAGTGCCAACGTGGAGTTCACGCTCGGGGCCGACGACTATATCTCGGCGAGCTTTTTCCACCCCGGCGAGCGCGCGCCCGTCGATTTCTTCAGCGCGTATTATCGCGATCAGAACCGGGACCGCGGCAACATCCATTCGCCGGAGGTCTGTCTTCCAAACGATGGCTGGACCATCGAGAACCTGTCCGCGGTAACCCTCTCCCTCGACACAAAGGCCTTCAGGACGGTGCAGGTCAATCGGGCGGTCATCAGCCGCGGCCCGGTGCGGCACATTGCGCTCTACTGGTTCGAGGGGCGCGGCCGGTCCATGTCGGATGCCGTGCTGTGGCAGACCTGGACGAAGATCGACCTGTTCCGGCTGGGCCGGGCGGACGGCGCCATGGTGCGCGTGGTGACGCCGCTGCTCGCCGATGAGACGGAAGAGGCGGCGGAAGAGCGGTTGCTGCGATTTTTGCGCGCCAGCGTCGATCTGCTGCCGAGGTTCATCCCGCGCTGAGCCTTGAACCCGGCGCGAGGGGTTTGACATTCGCGGTCGGGGCCTTCTCTATCGTTACCGACACGGCGCTCAGGTTCAATGAATGCGCCGGTCGTGGGAGGAGACCGTGCAGACCAGCAAGATCATCAACTCGGGCGACCGGGTGATCGAGGA
>JBBQYB010000167.1:0-6008 GCA_038209095.1 Rhodobacterales bacterium | reverse complement strand
ATCGGCCTCGCATGACCCCGCTCGGCAAAGGAAAACCCGCATCATGAACACCCCCCTTCCCGCCGCCTCCGCCGAAGGCTCCTACGTCGATTGGCCGGCGATCTTTGCAGGCACCGTGGTGGCCATCGCCCTCGCCCGTTTGCTCTCCGCCTTCGGGGCCGCCCTCGGCCTCTCCGGCATCACCCTCGACGGCACTGACGAGTCCTCCACCCTCGAACTGGTCCTCACCTCGCTCTGGATGGTCCTCACCTTCATTGCGGCCTATCTGACCGGCGGCTACATCGCGGGCCGGATGCGGCGCAGGGTCGAGGCGGCCCAGAAGTCCGAAGTCACGACCCGCGACGGCGTCAACGGCCTGGTAGTCTGGGGCCTCGGCACCATCCTCACGACGGTGCTGCTCTCCAATCTCGTGAGCTTCGCCGCCAACACGGCCGGCACCGTCGCAAGCACGGTCGGCCAGGCCGCTGGAACCGTCGCCGAGACTGCGGGCTCCGCCGTGGGCAGCGTCGCCTCGGGCGTGGCGGACGCCGCCGGAGCGGTCATCCCCGACGCCGCGGTCAATGATCCGACCGAGTATCTCTCGAACCAGCTCCTGCGCCCGGCACAGGTCGATCCCGCCACCGCGGACCCCGAGCGCCTCGCCCAGCAGACCGCCAGCATCGTCGTCAACGTCTATCGCACCGGCGAGATCAGCGACGAAGATCGCGCCTTCCTCACCAGCGCCGTGGCCGCCCGTACCGAGCTGAGCCAGTCCGAGGTCTCCGCCCGCGTCGATCAGGTCATCTCCGCGGCGCAGACCGCCCGCACCGAAGCCGCAGACGCCGTGGATGCCGCCCAGGCCGAAGCCCAGCGCCTCGCGGACGAGGCTGCGGACGCCGCCGTCGAGGCCGCACGCATGGCACGCAACGCAGGCATCCTGACCGCGTTCGTTCTGGGGGCCGGTGCCCTCATCGCCGGCGTCGCCTCCTATGCCGGAGCCGTGCGCGGCGGACGCGACCGCGACGATGGCCGCACGTTCTACGGCCTGCGCTACGACGGTTGACCTCCTAACGGGCTCCGGCTGACTACTCGGCGGGAGCCCGCCTTGAGACCCTTACCGCCCGAGGATTCGCTTCACATATTGCTGGGTTTCTGCGAAGGGCGGCACGCCCCGGTGTTTTTCGACCGCTCCCGGCCCCGCATTGTAAGCCGCCAGCGCCAGCCGCCAGTCGCCGAACTTGCGGTACTGCATCGACAGATACCGCGCCCCCCCTTCGAGGTTCTGCGCCGGATCGTGCGGATTGACTCGAAGTTGCCGCGCCGTCCCGGGCATCAGTTGCGCGAGCCCAATCGCCCCCTTGCTCGACACCGCCATCGGCCGGAAGTTCGATTCCTGCCGAACCAGACGCAGGAACAGATCCTCCGGCACATTATGTCGCCGTGCCGCCGCCCGAGCCATTTCGTGGTACTGTCCGATCGTTCCGTAATATCTGGGGATGTCCCCTGCGTCGCTCTCGATCCGCGTCGGCCGCCGCGGCTGACCGGCCAGCGATCCCGGCACCGGCGGCCTGATCAGTGACCGGTATTCCTGGGACAAGTTAGAGCTGCTGCTCAATAATTTGCTCAGCGGCACGTCGGCCTGCCCCGGCGCGGCCAGCCCCGCGCAAAGCCCAACCGCTATCGCGATCCGTCTCATCCGTCCCCCGCCCGTTGTCTCGGCGCCTGCCTCGTCGCCCTCCGGCTAGCCCGGATTGTTAGGGACTATGGCAAATTATCAGGCACCTGTCAGCTTTCAATCTGTCATTCGCCAAAGGCTCGCCGTAAACAGGCATCGAACCCCCTGCGGCGCAACAGGCGCAGGGTTTGCCCACCTAATCTGGAGAAGCCCAATGGCAGGCAGCGTCAACAAGGTCATCTTGGTCGGGAACCTCGGCCGCGACCCCGAAGCCCGCAGTTTCCCGAACGGCGGCAAGGTCGTGAACCTGCGCATCGCCACGTCCGAGACCTGGCGCGACAAGGCCAGCGGCGAGCGCAAGGAGAAGACCGAATGGCATTCGGTCGCGATCTTCAACGAGAACCTCGGCCGGATCGCCGAGCAATACCTGCGCAAGGGCTCTAAGGTCTATCTCGAGGGTCAGCTCGAGACCCGCAAGTGGCAGGACCAGTCCGGCGCGGATCGCTATTCCACCGAGGTCGTGCTGCGCCAGTTCCGGGGAGAGTTAACCCTGCTCGACGGACGCGGCGACGGCGGCGGAGCCTCCATGGGTGCCGACTACGAGGCCGACCGCGGCAACGTCGGCTCCGACAACCGTGGCGGTCGCGGCAACATCGGTCAGATCGATGACGAGATCCCGTTCTGACCGGACTGCAAGACGACGGTAAGACCATGAGGCGGAAGGAAGCCCGCCCGGATCCAGGGGAGGATTGTGCGTGCCGGCCAAGAAGATCCTGATGCTCGCAGGGGAGTTCACCGAGGAATACGAGATCTTCGTGTTCCAGCAGGCCATGGAGGCCGTCGGCCATACCGTCGACGTCGTCTGTCCCGACAAGGCTTCGGGGGACCTGATCAAGACGTCGCTGCATGATTTCGAGGGCGATCAGACCTACACCGAAAAACCGGGTCACTTCTTCACAATCAACAAGACCTTCGCGGAGGTCCGTCTCGAGGAGTACCACGCGGTCTACTGCGCGGGCGGCCGGGGCCCTGAATACATCCGCACCGATCCGCGCATTCAGGACACGGTGCGCCATTTCCACGACACTCGGAAACCGATCTTCACCATCTGTCACGGCGTGCAGATCCTCATCGCCGTGGACGGCGTCCTGACCGGCAAGCGCGTCGGTGCCCTCGGAGCCTGCGCGCCGGAGGTGCGGCTTGCCGGCGGCACCTATGTCGATCTATCGCCGACCGAGGCTCTGGTCGACGGAACCATGGTCTCCGCCAAGGGTTGGACGGCACTCGCGGCCTTCATCCGCGAATGCCTCAAGGTGCTCGGCACAGAAATCCGCCACGTCTGACGCGCAAGGTTTTGACACGAGGCACCGCGGCAGGCTTAGTTTTGGTCGAGCCCGAAGGAATCGTCTCATGAAATGGCGCGGCAGGCGCACCAGCTCCAACATCGAGGATCGCCGGCGCGGCTCCGACAGCGGCCTGCGCGGGCGCGGCGGTCTGGGCGGCATCGGTCTGATCGTGGCGATCCTCGTCGGCCTGTTCTTCGGCGTCGACATCACACCGCTGCTGACCGGCGGCGTCGGATCCAATCATACTGCCAGCGCGCCTGGCCCGAACACCATCGATGACCAGTCCGAGGAATTCGTGGCCGTCGTGCTCGCCGATACCGAGGAGGTCTGGGACGAGATTTTTACGGCCTCCGGCCTTGACTATACGCCACCGGTCCTCGTGCTCTATGCAGGGCGCACGGCCTCGGCCTGCGGCGGGGCGGACGCCGCCATGGGGCCGTTCTATTGCCCGGCCGATCAGCGCGTGTTCCTCGACACCGACTTCTTTCGTGTCATGGCCCGGGATCTCGGCGCGCGCGGAGAATTTGCGGCGGCCTATGTGGTGGCCCATGAAGTGGCGCATCACATCCAGAACGAGCTCGGCGTCCTCGGCGAGGTCAACGCCATGCGCCGCCGGGTCAGCGAAGGCGAGTCGAACGCGCTGTCAGTCCGGATCGAGCTGCAGGCCGATTGTTATGCCGGGCTCTGGGCACGCGCGGCAAGCGACCGCTTCGACAGCATCGAGCCGGGAGACATCGAGAGCGCCCTGGATGCTGCCGCCCGCATCGGCGACGACGCGCTGCAACGGGCCCGCCAGGGCGAGGTCGTGCCCGACAGCTTCACCCATGGCACCTCAGCACAGCGGCAGACCTGGTTCCGACGCGGTTTTGAGACCGGCGACCCGAATGCCTGCGACACCTTCGCGTCGGACCAGTTGTGAGCGCCGTCGTCAATCTGCGCACCGTCCGCAAGCAGCGCAAGCGCGCGGAGGACCGCAGCGCCGCGGACCTGCGCGCCGCGGCAACCGGTGAGACCCGCGCTGCCCGAAAGAGGCGCGAGCGCGAGGCTGCCCGGGCGGAGCGCGTCCTCGATCAGCACCGGATCGACCCCTCTGGCGACGCATGAGCCGCAGGCGCCCGGAAAAACATTCGCTGACGTTGCGCGGGCATCGCACCTCGGTCAGTCTGGAGCCCGAGTTCTGGCGTGCGTTCCGCGAAATCGCCGCGGCCGACAAACGACCTCTGAATGCGCTCGCAGCGGAAATCGATGCCGCCCGAGGAACCGAGACGGGCCTCGCTACCGCAATCCGGCTCCATGTCCTCGCGTGGTACCGCGACGGTCGCGGATAGGGGGCGACGCGCTCAGTCGATCAGCCGGGCATCGCGTTCGGGATCTGCCTCTCCGACGCGCGGCAGGCGGCCGCCGCGCAGGATGGAATTACCCTCGAACAAGGTGCGCTGGTCGATCGCCGGCGGACTGAGCCAGTCGGCCTCGGCGATCTGGCCGCTTTGCCCGTAAGCCTCCAGAGCGTTGGCATAGCAGACCCTGTGCACGATCTCGGGTGCGATACCCTTCGCGAGGGCAAGCTCGGCCGTCTTGGGCACCCCGAGCGGATCGGAAATGCCCCAGTCGCAGGCACTGTCCACGATGATCCGCGTGCCACCGTACCGCCGCAGGATCTCGACCATCCGCGCATTGCCCATCTTGGTGGAGGGATAGATCGAGAAACCCGCCCAGAAGCCGCGATTCAGCGTCTCGGCGACGGTCTCCTCGTTGTTGTGATCGACGATCACCCTGGACGGGTCCATCCCGTGTTCCTGACAGACGTCCATGGACCGCGTGGTGCCGCGGGTCTTGTCGCGGTGGGGCGTGTGGATCATTACCGGCAGGTCGAGATCCTTCGCGAGATCGAGCTGCAACCGGAAATACCTGTCCTCCAGGGCGGTCTGCTCGTCATAGCCGATCTCGCCGATAGCGACGACACCCTCTTTCAGCGCAAACCGCGGCAGCCATTCCATGACCCCTTCGGCCAGCTCCTCGTTATTGGCTTCCTTGGAATTCAGACCAACGGTGCAGTAGTGCCGGATGCCGAACTGCGCGGCGCGAAACCGCTCGAAGCCGACGAGGGTCGACAGGTAATCGACGTAGGTCCCGACGAAGGTTCGCGGCTGGCCGATCCAGAAGGCCGGCTCGATCAGTGCGACGATGCCGGCTGCAGCCATCGCCTCGTAATCGTCCGTGGTGCGGCTGATCATGTGGGCATGCGGGTCGATGTACATCACGCGGCCTCTCCGATCCGGTCCCAGGTGAGGCGGCCCTCCGCGATCTCCGCGGCCTCCGGGCGGCCCGCGAGCAGGGCACGGGCGCGCAGGGCCGGGCTCGCCGCGAGGGCCAGCGCTGCCCCGCGCGCACCCGCCCCGCCCTGGCTCAGCGCCCGATAGAGGTCCGCGAGCAAGGGCTCCTCGGTCGCGAACGGACCCACGCAGCGCCATAATTCCGGCGAAACTTCTCGCCCAGCGGCCCAGCGTTCCCGCGCATAGGCACAGAGGATGCGGGCGAGTTCGGGGTTGGCGCGCGCGTCCAGACCCTGGATGGGGGCCAGACGGCTGTCGACGAAGAGCGCCTTCAGGACCATGTGGTTCCAGCGGTGGTCGTCGAATTCTTCACGAGGGAAGGGGTTTGCATGGGCCACGGCCTCGAACACCGCGCGCATGTGCGACCGCAACCCCTCGCCAGCCTCGAATTGCAGGCTCTCGGGTGCCGGATAGAGCGGAAGACCGCGATAGAGCGCGATGAGTTCGGCCGCATCCGCGGTGCGACGCAGATCCCTGAAGACCGCACCAAAGGGCCGCTCCGACTTGTGCGACAGGATCCCGAGGATGCGCGCTGCCCCGTCGAGGCTCCAGCCGTCGAGCCGCCAGCCGGGGCGCAGGGCCTCGGCCTCGGCCCGGTCCGCCTCGGATAATTCCAGATCCGCCTTGCCCAGCCGCCGGGGCGCAAACCCCAGAAACAGATGCAGATCCCGGTCG
>JBBQYB010000166.1:0-6031 GCA_038209095.1 Rhodobacterales bacterium | reverse complement strand
ACATGTGAGCGGCGGACGTGCCTTGGCGCAATTGCAACCGGTGCCCGCAGCGCATAGGCTCTGCGAGCAATTCCACGCCCGGAGCCCGCCGTTGACCCACCGCCTAGCCATCGCCGCCCGCGGGGCGCTCGTCGCGGCGCTGCTGATTGCGGTCCCCCAGGCCCTGCCCGCCCAGGGTTATTCGGGGCCCTATCTCGCGGCGATCCAGGCGGACGTCCGCAACGATTACGCCACGGCCGCCGAATACTACCGCCGCGCGCTGTTCCTGCGTCCCGACGACACAGACATGACCCAGAACGCCGCGATCGCCGAAGTGGCGCTGGGCCGGATCGCCGAGGCCCGCACCCTCTCCGAGCGTCTCGTCGAGACCGTCCCCGCAAGCCCCATCGGCGTGCTCACCCTGCTCGCGTCCGCCCTGGCGGGCGGCGATTATGCTGCCGCCGAGACCCTGCTTGCCGACGCCGGACCCGAGGCGAACCCGCTCTTGACGGGCCTCGTCTCGGGGTGGGTCGCGGCCGGTCGCGACGATTTCACGTCCGCCCAGGCCCGGTTCGACGCCATGGCCCAGAACCCGGCCCTTGCGGCCTTCGGCCAGTATCACAAGGCGCTGGCCCTGGCCCTCGCCGGCGACTTCAACTCCGCCGAGACGATCCTCGCCGGCGGGGCGGACGGGCCACTGCACCTCAGCCGCGCCGCCATCGTCGCCCATGCCCAGATCCTCGCCCAGATCGACCGCACCGACGAGGCGGTATCCTTGCTGACGGGCGCGATCGAGGCGGGCTTTCCCGACGTCACCCTGATCGACCTGCGCGACAGTCTCGCCGCGGGCGACGAGGTGCCCTTCACCCAGATCACAAAGGCCTCCGACGGCGCGGCGGAAGCCTTCCTGATGATGGCCGAAGGGCTCAACACCGCCGACAGCGACCGGCTCGCCCTCATCTATGCCCGCCTCGCCCAGCACATCCGCCCCGATCTCGTCGAGGCCGGCCTCATCGCCTCCGAGACCCTGACCCGCCAGGGCCAGTACGACCTCGCGATCGCGGCCCTCGCGACGGTGCCCTCCGACAGCCCCTGGTCGGTGACCGCCGATCTGCGCCGCGCCGGGATCCAGCGCGCGGCAGGCGAGGCCGAGAGCGCCATCGCCACCCTCGCGGCCCTGGTGGAACGCCGCCCCGACCTCATCGAGGTGCGTTCGGCCTATGCCGACCAGCTGCGCATCGACGAGCGCTTCGCCGAGGCCGCCGTGGCCTACGGCGCCGCCATCGACCTGATCGGCACCGTCAACCAGAGCCACTGGCCGCTCTACTATAGCCGCGCCATCGCCTTCGAGCGGGCCGGGGACTGGGACGCCGCCGAGCGCGATTTCCGCAAGGCGCTCGAACTCCAGCCCGGCCAGCCGCTCGTCCAGAACTATCTCGGCTACAGCCTCGTCGAACAGCGACGCAATTTCGACGAGGCGCTCGAACTGATCGAGGCCGCCGTCGCCGGCCAGCCCGACGACGGCTACATCACCGACAGCCTCGGCTGGGTGCTCTACCGTCTCGAGCGCTACGACGAGGCCCTGCCGCACATGCTGCGCGCGGTCGAACTCGAACCCGTCGATGCGGTCATCAACGACCATCTCGGCGACGTCCTGTGGAAGGTCGGCCGCAAGCGCGAGGCCGAATTCCAGTGGCGCCGCGCCCTCTCGCTCGGCCCGGCCCCGGATCTCGACATGGACCGGATCCGGACCAAGATAGAGAGCGGCCTAGATGCGGTCTATGCCACCGAGACGCTGGAGCAGAAGGACTGACACGGGTCCCTCCGTGCCCTCCCGGCCCATGCCCGACGCAGCACTCCACCTGCTCACCGAGATCGCCCCGGCCAAGGTCAACCTGACCCTGCACGTGACCGGACGGCGCGCCGACGGGTATCACCTCCTCGACAGCCTCGTGGTGTTTCCCGGCCTCGGCGACCGGCTGGAGGCCGAGGACGCAGGCGGCCTCTCCCTCAGCCTCGCGGGTCCGCATTCCCTCGGCCTCGGGGCGGGGGCAGACAACCTCGTCCTGCGCGCCGCCATGCTCCTGCGCCCGCCGGGGCGCGGGGCGGCACTGCGCCTGACGAAATCCCTGCCCGTGGCCTCCGGCATCGGCGGCGGCTCGGCCGATGCCGCGGCCACCTTGCGCCTCCTCGCGCGCCTCTGGGGCGTGCCTCTGCCCGACCCCGCGCGCGTGCTCTCGCTCGGGGCCGATGTTCCGGTCTGTCTCGACGGGCGCGCCACCCGCATGCGCGGCATCGGCGAGGATCTCGCCCCGCAGGATCTCCCGCCGTTCTGGATCGTGCTCGCCAATCCCGGCACCCCGGTCGCGACCGCCGCCGTGTTCGACGGCCTTCCCACCCGCGACAACGCTCCCATGCCCGACCCGCCGGCCTTCGCCGGTGCGGACGCCCTCTTCGCCTGGCTCGCCCGCCAGCGCAACGACCTCGAGGGTCCGGCCCGCGCCATCGCCCCCCCGGTCGGCACGGCCCTCGCCGCCCTGCGCGCCCAGCCCGGCTGCGCCCTAGCGCGCATGTCGGGCTCCGGCGCCACCGTCTTCGGCCTCTTCGGTCGCGACGCCCCCGCCCTCGCCGCCGCCGCCGCCCTGCGCCGGGCCGAACCCGACTGGTGGGTCATGGCAGCCCCGGTCCCGGGCCCCGTGGACGCCTAATCACCGGCGCCCTGCCAAGCCGCACTCCCAATGCCATTCGCCACAGGTTCCGGCCACCGCATCGGCGAAACGCTCCACCGGGGCAAGTCCCGTACCATGGATGTTGACCGAGGCGCTTCGGCAGGCCACGCGTGAAACAATATCCTCGAACAGACAAGCGCTTGAGTTGCTGGCCACCAAGGCGCGCGCCCGAAAATTTCCGCGAGGGTTCGCCCGTTCGCTTGAAGGACTACTAGGGATGATAAATCTATGGTAGTCCTAAGGACTACCGTTAACAGGGGAGCGCCAGATGACCGCCCGCAAACAGACTGTAAGTTTCACCGAGCCGGCATTTGCCTATGCTCAGACGCTCGTCGACGCTGGCGAGTATCCCAGCATCAGCGCCGCGGTGTCAGGCGAAATGGTGCGCGCCAAGGCCGCCCGAGAGACGCAGGCGACGCTGCTCGCCGCCGAAGTCGAGCGCCGGCTCACCCTGCCGATCGACCAGTGGGAACCGGTGGGAGAGCTTTCGGACGTCACCGGCGAAGCGCGGGCTCGCCTCGCCGAGTTCCGCCGGACGCAAGCGAGCAAACACGGGTGATCGTGCGCCAAGTTCGACATCCGCTCGTCCGGCGCGACGTAATGGGTATATTCGAGCATGTCCTCGACATCACCCAGGGCGATCTCGCAGCGGCCGAACGCCGGCTCGATGATATCGACGACCTGCTCCAGGCGATCGCCGGAAATCCCGCTTCGGGCGTTCGGCTGGACGGGGCTCTTGCGGGCTGGCTCGTCAGGCACGGAGGCCGTGGGCGGATGATCACGGTGGTGTTCCGGCCCGACCTCGACGAGCGGCTCGCCTATATAGCCCTTATCGCCTTTGGCGGGCGTAACTGGCTCGACGAGGCCACACTCCGCAGCGACTTTCCGGGCTGACAATAGCCGTTACGGTATCGACATTTTTGAAGAGGGGCTTGCCACCGGGGCGCCTTTCTGGTCGATCCTCAAGGCGGACCGGGCCCGCCATTCCGTCACGCAAAATGGCGTCCAAAAACCGGCCGTCCGGATATCCAAATGAAATCATGTATTTAACTAGCGTCACATCGTGTGACGCTGAAATTCAGGCGATCCGTGCCACCACGAAGTCCGCCAGATCGCTCAGATGCCCGCGCAGCGCCCCCGCGGGCAGGGGGGCGAGCGACGCCCTGGCGCGGGCCGCCAGGTCGAGCGCCGAGATCCGCGTGCTCTCCAGACTGCCGCGCCGGACCATGATCCCGATCGCCTCCTCCAGATCGCCCGCGCGCTGGTCGCCCTTCTCGATCGTCCGCGCCCAGAAGGCCCGCTCCCCCGCATCCGCCTCGGCCAGGGCTCGGATCACCGGCAGCGACATCTTGCGCTCACGAAAATCGTCGCCAGTGTTCTTGCCGAGCGCGGCACTCACCCCGCCATAATCCAGCAGGTCGTCCGCGATCTGGAAACTCACCCCCAGCGCGTCGCCGTAGTCGCGCAAGGCGCCGACCTGCCTGTCCGGCGCGCCTGCGATCACCCCGCCCACCTCGGTCGCCGCCGCGAACAGCGCCGCCGTCTTGCCCCGGACCACCTGCATGTAGACGTCCTCGGTGGTGCGCAGGCTCGCCGCCGCCGTCAGTTGCAGCACCTCGCCCTCCGCGATCACCGCCGCCGCGTTGGACAGGATGTCGAGCACCCGCAGATCGCCCGCCTCCACCATCAGCTGGAACGCCCGCGCGAACAGATAATCCCCGACCAGCACGCTCGACTTGTTGTCCCACAGCAGGTTCGCCGTCGGCCTCCCCCGCCTGCGCGCGCTCTCGTCCACCACGTCGTCGTGCAACAGCGTCGCCGTGTGGATGAACTCCACCGTCGCCGCCAGCCGGATGTGATGCTCCCCGTCGTATCCGCAGAGCCGCGCCGCCGCCAGCGTCAGCAAGGGCCGCAGCCGCTTGCCCCCCGCCTCGACCAGATGCGCCGTCACCTCCGGGATGCGCGGCGCGTGCTCGCTCGCCATCCGCGTCCGGATCAGCGCGTTGACCCGCTCCATGTCGTGGCCCAGGAGATCGGACAGCCGCTCAAATGGGGTCTCGACCCGAACGGGCGTATTCATGCGGCTTGCCTCTCGACCTGCTCTGAGCGGATGACTAGGCTAC
The DNA here is from genome assembly GCA_038209095.1 of Rhodobacterales bacterium. GTDB lineage: Bacteria > Pseudomonadota > Alphaproteobacteria > Rhodobacterales > Rhodobacteraceae > Amaricoccus. The sequence continues at coordinate 1,200 of JBBQYB010000166.1, read as the reverse complement.
CGGCCATGAAGGAAATTCTCCGCTCCACGGACCCGACGATCATCGCCTTCTCTACCGCGCTCTTGCGCGCGGAGGATATAGACTGCTTCGTTCTGGACGTCCACATGAGCATTCTCGAAGGCGGCATCGGCCTCTTCCCGCGCCGCCTCGCCGTCGCCGACCGCGACGTCTTCCGCGCCCGCGCCATCCTCACCGACAACGCGGTGGACGGCCTGCTCCCGTGACAGCCGTCTTCGGCGCGGAGGATCTGACCGCGGACGGCTTTCTCGACGGCCGACTGACACTTCTGCAACCCCGCAAGGGCTACCGCGCCGCCATCGACCCGGTCCTGCTTGCGGCCTTCACGCCCGCATTGTCTGGAGCCTCCGTCCTCGATCTGGGGTGCGGGGCCGGTGCCGCAGCCCTCTGCCTCGCCGCCCGCGTCCCCGGGCTCGACCTCCATGGCCTCGAGATCCAGCCCGCCTATGCCGATCTCGCGCGACGAAACGCCGCCGCGAACGGCCAGGCCATGACCGTCCACGACGGCGATCTGCGCCACCCGCCACAGGCCCTGCGCGACCGCGTCTTCGACCTCGTCCTGAGCAATCCGCCGTTCCATCCCGCACCCGCTGCGATGGGCGCACGCGACGCCGGGCGTGATGCGGCCCACCGCGAGGGCGAGGCCGATCTCGGCACATGGATCGCGGCCGGGCTCCGCCGCCTGCGCCCCGGCGGCACCTTCGCGCTCGTCCATCTCGCTTCCCGCCTCGGCGACGCGCTCAAGGCCCTCGAGGGCCCGACCGGCGGCATCGAGATCCTGCCCGTGGCACCCCGGTCCGGTAGCCCTTCGTCCCGCATCCTCGTCCGGGCCCGCAAGGGGGTCCGTGCAGCACTCGTCCTTCACCCGCCCCTCGTTCTGCATAGGCCCGACGGATCCTTCGCACCGGAGGCCGATCAAATCCTCCGCCACGCGAAGGATCTTGAACCAATTGCACGTTAAGGTTGTAATCATGAATTGATATCTACCTAAACGCAACGCCACGCAAGTTCCGCGTCGCGAATGGGGAGGTTTCGATGCGGAGCGGCGTTCTCTTTCTCGTCTGCGCGATGTTCCTTACGCCCGCTGTGGACGGCGTCGCCAAGACCCTGAGCACCGATCATACGCCCATGACGATCGCCTTTATCCGCTATCTCTGCGCCGGTCTCATCGCCCTGGCCCTC
>JBBQYB010000165.1:0-6091 GCA_038209095.1 Rhodobacterales bacterium | reverse complement strand
GTCGATCTCGATCCCGGAATCGTCGGCCAGCGCCGGCAGTCCGCTGGCCCGCGCCGCCGCATGCGCCTTGATCCGGGCGTTGCCGATGAACGTGGCTTCCGTCTCCTCCGGCTCCGCCAGTCCCAGCGCCTTCGCCGACACCACCTCCACCGGATAGTCCGCGAGCAACGCAGCAATCTCCTCCAGCTTGCCGGCATTGTGGGTCGCCACCACCAGCTTCGGTTCCGTCAGCCGGCGTATCACGCGACGGCGTCCTTCTGCGCCCGGACCAGAGCCGCGACCCCACCCTCGGCGAGGTCCATCAGCCGGTTCAACTCCGCCCGGCTGAACGTCGCCCCTTCAGCACTTCCCTGCACCTCGATCAGATCGAGACCCCCCGTCATCACGAAATTCGCATCTGTCCCGACCACACTGTCTTCGGCATAGTCCAGATCCAGCACCGGCACGCCGCCATAGATCCCGCAACTCACGGCCGCCACCTGCGCGGTCAGCGGATCACTCTTGATGTCGCCGCGCTCCATGAGCCGGTTGACCGCCAGCCGCAGGGCGACCCACCCGCCGGTAATGGCCGCACAGCGCGTCCCTCCGTCCGCCTGGATCACGTCGCAATCGATGGTGATCTGCCGCTCGCCCAGGGCCACGCGGTCCACGCCTGCGCGCAGTGCCCGGCCGATCAGACGCTGGATCTCCACCGTGCGGCCGGTCTGCTTGCCCGCCGCCGCCTCGCGCCGGTTGCGCGTCGTCGTGGCCCTCGGCAGCATGCCGTATTCCGCGGTGACCCAGCCGAGCCCGGTCTTACGCAGGAACGGCGGCACACTGTCCTCGAGGCTCGCGGTACAGAGCACGTGGGTCTCCCCCATGCGGATCAGGCACGACCCTTCGGCATGGCGCGACACGCCGGTCTCGATGCTCAACGGACGCAGGGCGTCTTCGGCGCGGCCAGAGGGGCGCATGATAAGGTCCTTCGTTGAATCTGTCTCGGGCCGCACTTAGCCCGCGCGCGCACCAGCGTCCAGCGTCACGCCACCGGCGCGCCCCGGTAGTGATAGCGTCCCGCACATGCCAGCCCGAGGCCCTCATAGAGCTGACGCGCACTCGCATTGCGTTCGGTTACCGCCAGGGCCAGCGTCTCGCCCCCCTGCGCCAGCGCCCAGCGGGCCGCGGCCCGGGTCATCAATGCCCCGAGACCCCTGCGCCGAAGGTCCGGATCCACCGTCAGGCTGTGGAGCATCGCGACACCCTCATGCATCGCCACGAACCCGCAGCCCGCGACCCGGTCCCCCAGACGCCCCATCAGCCAGGTTTTCGGCGCGCAAGCCCGCTCCATGATCCCGAGGCGCGCGGGTCCCGTCCCGTGCCTTCCCCACAACTCCACCATGCAGGCCAGCGGTCCGGCACACAGGATCGCCCCATCCTCGGGAGCCAAAAGCGCCATCTCGGCCGCAGGCGCCGCGAGCAACAGGCTGTGATCGAACGCCTCATAGCCCCGCGCCGCAAGGGCCGCATCGAGCGCCTCGTCTCCCGCCCGGACGGAGAACAGCGGCCGCTGCCCCCAGCTGCGCAAGACCGCCTCGGCCTCGGCGATATCCCCGTCCGGTCCGTCGGCGCTCGCTGCGGAAACCCGGTTCCCGCCCCCGTCGCCCCGTCGCAACACCCAGCCCTGGCCCCTCGCCACCTCCGCGGCAGGCCAGGTCGCCTCAAGCGTCCCGAACAGATCCATCGGACCCCGGATCCCTCAGGGCCAAGGCCGCCCGGCACCACCCGCCGCTCACTTCACGCCCCCACGCCCGCGTGCAACCCCGTCAAGGTCTGATGCGGCGTGATGCCCTCCGCTGCCACCGACAGGTCCAGAACCGCACCCGTGGAACTCTCCCGCGCTGCTGCAAAAGCCTCCGGAAAGTCCTCCGTGCGCGTCACCCGTGCCGCATGAAACCCGTAGGCCCGGGCGAGGGCCTCGAAATCGGGGTTCTCGATGTCCGTGAAGCTGACCCGGCCCGGATAGGCCCGCTCCTGATGCATCCGGATCGTGCCATAGGTCCCGTTGTTGACCACCAGCACAATGGGAAAAGCCTTCGCCTGCATCGCGGTCCCGAGTTCCTGCACCGTCATCTGGAAATCGCCGTCCCCGGTGAAGCAGACGACGCAGGCTTCCGGATCGGCGATCTTCGCCGCCACCGCCGCCGGCAGGCCATATCCCATCGCACCCGACTGCGGGGCCAGCAACCGCCGGCTGCCGCGAAACCGGAAGTGCTTGTTGAGCCAGATCGCGAAATTCCCCGCCCCGTTCGTCAGGATCGCGTCCTCGGGCAGGGTCTCGTCCAGATGGGCTACGACCCGCCCCATATCCAGCGCCCCGGGCTGGTCCGGCGTCTCGAGGAACGCTAGATGCGCCGTCCGCAACCGGGCCGTCTGGGTCGCATGGCTCCCGAGGCGCGCTTCGGCCAGCTCCGCCACGACGACCTCCGGGTCCGCTTGCACCGCAAGCTCGGCCCGATAGACCTTGTTGAGCGTGCCTGCATCCTTGTGAACATGGATCAGGGTCTGCCTTGGCTCCGGCGATGAGATCAGCGTATAGCCGTCCGTCGTGATCTCCCCCAGATCCGACCCCAGCGCCAGGATGACATCGGCATTGGCGATCAGGTCGCGTACCGCCTTCGGCTTCCCGAGCCCCGCATCCCCGACATAACACGGACTGTCGTGATCGAGGGCGTCCTGCCAGCGAAAATCGGCCAGCACCGGCAACCCGTGGGCCTCCGCAAAGGTCCGCAGCGCATCCCGACCCGGCCCGACCCACCGGCCCGCAGCCAGCACCACCGGCGCACGCGCCTCCGCCAGCAGCGCCCTCAGCCGCGCCATCACCTCCGGGTCCGTCCCGGGCCGCGGGATCTCGACCCGCCGCCCGGCGCGGACCTCCGTCCTTGCCACCAGCACATCCTCGGGCAGGGCCACCACCACCGGCCCTGGCCGCCCGGACTGCGCCACCGCAAAGGCCCGGCCGACGATCTCGGCCATCCGGTCCGCCCGGTCCACCTCGACCGCCCATTTCGCGAGACCGCCGAACACCGACCGGTAGTCGAGTTCCTGAAACGCGCCGCGCTCCTGGATATCCGTGCCGACCTGCCCGACGAACAGGATCATCGGCGTCCCCGCCTGCTGCGCGGTATGCACGCCGATGGCCGCGTTCGCAGCCCCGGGCCCGCGCGTGACGAAGCAGATGCCCACCCGCCCCGTCAGCTTGGCCCAGGCCTCCGCCATGAACGCAGCCCCGCCCTCCTGGCGGTTCGCGACCATGCGGATCCGCGCCTGCTCGTCGAATAGCGCATCGAGCACCGCGAGATAGCTCTCCCCCGGCACCCCGAAGGCCGTGTCCACGCCCTGCGCCAGCAGGCAGTCCACCAGAACCCGCGCGCCCGTAGCCGTCACCCTCGCCTCTCCAATCATCTCGCCCGCCCCGGTCTAGCGGGTCCGGCCCGAATGCTCCACCGTCCGGATGAAGACGTCGTGATCCGCGCAAAGCTGCACGATGGTCTTCGGCGGCACCACGTCGGTGAAGAACCCGTCCAGCTCCGACAGGCTCGCGATCCGCACGGGGGCCGCCATCTTGAACTTGGTGTGGTCCGCCACGAGGAAACTCTTGCGCGCGTTCTTGATGAGCGCCTGCGCCACCCGCACCTCCCGGAAATCGTAGTCCAGCAAGGACCCGTCCGGGTCCACCGCCGCCGAGCCGATGATCGCGTAATCCACCTTGAACTGCCCGATGAACTCCGCCGTCACGTCCCCCACCAGCGCCCCGTCCGCCCGCCGCAGGATGCCCCCCGCCACGATCACCTCGATGTTCGGACTGGTGGCGAGGATGTTCGCCACGTTGAGGTTGTTCGTGATCACCATCAGGTTGCGATGCTTCAAGAGCGCCCGCGCCACCGCCTCCGTCGTCGTCCCGATGTTCATGAACAAGGAGACCCCGTCCGGGATCTGGTCCGCCACCATCCGCGCGATCGCGTCCTTCTCGAGGCTCGCGAGGCTCCGCCGGTCCTCGTACCCCAGCGCGATTACCCCCGACGGGATCGTGGCCCCGCCATGCACCCGCGTCAGCTGCCCCACGTCGCACAGATCCGTCAGGTCCCGCCGGATCGTCTGCGCCGTGACCTTGAAATGGGCGGCCAGCCCCTCGACGGTCACCTTGCCGGCCTCCCGCGCGAGGGTCAGGATTTCCGCGTGTCGAAAGTTCTGTGCCATGGCGTCTCACTTGCGATCTCAAATCTCCCTAAGCCCTTGGGAAGGCCGCCGCAAGCAACCCGCCGCCCGCGCCTTGACACGCCCCCGCCGCCTGCTACCCCTGACCTGCCGCATCCGCGGGCAACGCGCGGACGGTCAGGGAAGGACCGCCGCCATGAGCCACATCCTCGCCATCGACCAGGGCACCACCTCGAGCCGCGCCCTGATCTTCGACGCGACCCTCTCCATCGTCGCCACCGCGCAGGAGGAATTCCCCCAGCATTTCCCGCAATCCGGCTGGGTCGAACACGACCCCGCCGACATCTGGTCCACCACCGCCGCCGTCTGCCGCGGCGCCATCGAGCGCGCCGGCCTCGAACCCGGCCAGATCGCCGCCATCGGCATCACCAACCAGCGCGAGACCACCCTCATCTGGGACCGCAAGACCGGCGCCCCCATCCACAACGCCATCGTCTGGCAGGACCGCCGCACCGCCCCCCTCTGCGCCGATCTGCGCGAGGCCGGCCACGAGCCGATGATCACCGAACGCACCGGCCTCATCCTCGACCCCTATTTCTCCGGCACCAAGGCGAAATGGATCCTCGACCACACCCCCGGCGCCCGGACCCGCGCCAGACGCGGCGAACTCGCCTTCGGCACCGTTGACACCTACCTCATCTGGCGCATGACCGGCGGCGCCTCCCACGTCACCGACGCCACCAATGCCGCCCGGACCCTGCTCTACGACATCCGCACCGGCCGCTGGGACCCCGACATCTGCGCCCTGCTCGACGTGCCCATGGAGATGCTGCCCGAGGTCCGCGACAGCGCCGCCGAGTTCGGCGTCACCCGCCCCGACCTCTTCGGCCGCCCCATCCCCATCCTCGGCGTCGCCGGCGACCAGCAGGCCGCCACAGTCGGCCAGGCCTGCTTCACCCCCGGCATGCTCAAGGCCACCTACGGCACCGGCTGTTTCGCGCTGCTCAACACCGGCGACACCCTCGTCACCAGCCAGAACCGCCTCCTCGGCACCATCGCCTACCAATTGAACGGCAAACCCACCTATGCGCTGGAGGGCTCCATCTTCATCGCCGGCGCCGTGATCCAGTGGCTCCGCGACGGCCTCAAGATCATACGCGAGGCCTCCGAGAGCCAGGCCCTCGCCGCCTCCGCCGACCCCACACAAGAACTCTACATGGTCCCCGCCTTCACCGGCCTCGGCGCCCCGCACTGGGACCCCGACGCCCGCGGCGCCATCTTCGGCCTCACCCGCAACTCCGGCCCCGCCGAATTCGCCCGCGCGGCCCTCGAGAGCGTCGCCTTCCAGACCCGCGACCTCGTTGAGGCCATGAAGGCCGACTGGCCCCAGGCCGGCGACACCGTCCTGCGCGTCGACGGCGGCATGACCGCCAACGACTGGATGCTCCAGGGCCTCGCCGACACCCTCGGCGCCCCCGTCGACCGCCCCAAGGTGCGCGAGACCACCGCCATGGGCGCCGCCTGGCTCGCCGGCATGAAGGCCGGCCTCTACCCCGGCCAGACCGAATTCGCCCGCTCGTGGTCGTTGGATCGCCGTTTCGAGCCCGCGATGGACGAAGACGTCCGCGAGACGCGCTATGCGGGGTGGAAGGATGCGGTCAGGCGGACTTTGAGCAATCTACTCTAAGACTAAATCGCATATGTCCACCGAGCGGCGTTTCATGTCCAACATAAAGAGGATGTTCGCAACATTATCTAATCTTTAGAATCGGTTAACACAGACGGACCTTATTTTTCCTTAACACATTGATTCCGATGGACATTTGATCCATATGTGATATGTGCACGTTGGAGCCGTGGGGGTGAAGCCATGATTGGATTGGATATGCGGCCACTA